>DASZHC010000028.1:0-5319 GCA_035938215.1 Chthoniobacterales bacterium | reverse complement strand
ATGTTCGATTGGCAGTGATGTAAGTGCCGAATTCTCGAACCGCTTTCAGCAACTTTCGTTGCTCCTGGCTATTCTCTTCGAAGTCCCCTCGCCGACGGGCTTGGAGTTACTTGAGTAGATGCTTAATCTCACGGGCAAGGGCTTCTGCTTGCTGACGAAAGCCGGGTGGACAGGACCAAACGCATTCGTAAAACTCCGGCAAAATCGCGCTGGCTGCATAAATATTCTTTTTGCTAGGGATTCTGGTCAGAAACCGGATCAACCCATAGCCCCGAATCAGCTGTAGTTTGCTTTCAAGATTCGAGCGGTATGCTTTGAATGCTAATATTTTTGTAACACCTAATTTGTCGTTCTCCCATTCCGCAATAGATTGAAGGATCTCGGTAATTGCTTCTCTTAGCTTGATTGCCTGATCATACGAACGCCTGTCCGTGCAAACCGAAAGCCACAGGAGCGGAAATGCCAGGGATACAACTACAATGAGCCCAATATTCATACGATTGCCGCAGGATTGCCCGCGGGTCCGTTCACCGGCGCACCCTACCTGCCGAGATGATTGTGTGCCTAAAGCGGGCTGACTTCCGAATAACCTGCAGGACGAAACGGGGCACGGATCGAGCCTGCGATTTCGCTACCGGACGACCTTTCTCCGGAAGAGTTTCCCGACGTTCCGCATCTCGTTTGAATGGACTTTTCATAGCCGCTGGGACCCACGTCCTCCTGACCCGCTCGCTTTTTGGCGACGGTACTCCGCGTAGGTTGCTTCGGCGCGTTTCTCTAGTGAAATCGATTTCTGCCCCCTTGCAATTCTGATGGCTTCGCGGAACGAAGCCTCAATTTGGCTTTCGTCGGCGCCAATAGCCGTGAGAAACACACCGCGGAGCCGGTGCAGTTCAGCACAGAAATATGGCTGCTCAAATCTCTCAGCCAGTGCTTCCGCCTCGTTTATTACCTCAAGAGCTTCAGAGCTACGATCCGCTAGATGCAATGCTTCAGCCTTTCGTGCCAGGTGAGCTGGCAGGCCCAGCACCGTACCGGTTGCCCGAAGGTCTCTTATTCCGTGCTCGATCCACGACATACCTTCAGCTGTATCACCGGAAACGCTGCGCGCCCAACCGCGGTGAATGGTTCCTACAGTCAGGAAATACACAAAATTGTGACGGATGGAGAGTCCAATCATTTCTGACGCCAACCGGTCCACTTCAGCAGGATTACGTGCGTGGTAAGCGAGATTCGCTGCCCAATTTAGCGCCAGGGCTAATGCGTTCGTATCATTCAGCTCCCTTGCACCAAACTCCTCCATCGTGGGATGATTTCCTCGGACGAATTCAAGCCAGATATCGGCCACTCGGCGAGGAACTACAGCTCCAGAGAAGCCAATTTCTTCGTTTGGACTATTGTTGACAATTTCTTTTGCCACCCTCCAGTCGTGATCGCACATTGCATACAAAGCACGCTGCATAGTGATCCAGATGTCATTTTTTACGGGAAGGGGAAGAGCTTCGTATAAGGCGCGGGCACCCTTCACATCTGCCTTCTCCGCAAACGCGGTGTCACCTTTCATTATGCGGAAGAGTGGCTGATCAGGTTGAAGTGCGATCTGTCGGTCCCGGATCCGCTCGGAGTCTCGATAGCGTCGAAGGGAGAAATAATCCTCGGCCAACAACTCTAGAAGCTCAGTGTTCCGCGGATCCAAGGATGCCGCTCTCTCCAAACCTGCTATGCACCTTTCCCACTGGCCTTGTCGCCAATCGATCATGGCCGCGAGTTCAAGCAGTTCGGGATTGCTTGGAAGCGTTTGCGCCGCAATTGCTATTTGGACGCGCGCTCTTTCAAAATCCCGATAGCACCTATAGAGGTGAAACGCGGCTGCCAAATGAACTTCGGGAAGATCCGGTCGAATACGCAGGGCCTCGTTCACGGCCGCGTCACCCAGTGCACGCCTCTCTTGTGTGTGATCGAGTTGATCAAAATACAGAAAGTCATGAGCCTTCGCCATCAAGCAATATGCGAGAGCGAATTTTGGATCCCTTTGGGTCGCTTCTTCGAGCAGCCTGACTGCCTTTGGGAGATGCTCTCGCTCCGCTACCCACTGAACAAGCATCGAGTTCCCGTGCGGGATTAGTTGCTTAGCCTGGAGATAAAGGTCATATGACTCCAAGTCATTGGTAGGCTTTTCTTCGATTCCCTGGCGTTCCTGTGGAGACAGTTGAGAACGAAGTTTAGATGCGACGGTCTGGGCGATTTCGCTCTGGATCGCGAAGATGTCCGTCAGATCCCGATCATAGCTCTCGGACCAGAGGGTTTCGTCCGTTCGAGCGTTAACAAGCCGGATTGTGAGTCGGACGCGCTTACCGTCTCTCCGCACGGTGCCCTCCACTACTTTCGTGACACCGAGCGACTGCGCAATCGAACGGAGGTTCCGATTGGCTCCGGGGCGAAATGTCATCACCGAGGTTCGACTGATCACTTTTAGCTGGGACAATTTGGCGAGATTGGAAAGGATCTCGTCTTGAACCCCGTCAGCAAAATAGGTGTTCCCCTTAGCGTGGCTAAGAGTGTCAAACGGCAGTACGGCAATACTTCGTTTTGGCAGCCTGATTGAGGGGAGTTTTTTGGGCTTAGAGCTAAGCTGCTGGACAAAAGCCGTTCGTAGGTTTCGACGTTTTATGCTGCGCCTTGCTTCCACTGCTTCCATCACCACCGGGACCACCTTCAGAAGATCGGTCGGGTTCTGGAAGCGCTGCGCTGGGTCTTTCTCAAGAAGCACCTCAAGCAGAACAACAACCGGCTGCGGGACATCTTCGAGTTGTTCCAGCGGTAACGGTGCGTGCTGATGCTGATGCATCACCTCACCGGGTGTACCCCTGAATGGCGTCTTGCCAGTCAGCATTTCCCAGAGCGTCACGCCCAGCGAATATAGATCCGACCGGATATCGACTCCTATTCCCGCGAACTGTTCGGGACTGGCGAACTCCGGTGTCCCGGCAAAAGCTCCTGGAATTGAAATCGCATCTTCAGCAGGCGCGTCGGGTGCGGGCTTCGCCAGCCCAAGGTCAATGATTTTAGCTGTTACAATGCTCTCCTCCTCGACACTTACCATGATGTTGCTTGGTTTGATGTCCCGATGAACCAGCTTCTGCTTGTGGACCGCAGTCAATCCGGAGGCGACCTGCGTCGCGATTTCCAGCGCCAGCTTTACCTCGAGCCGGTCTGAGCGCTTGATAAGGCTCTCCAACGTCTCCCCCTCTACAAACTCCATCGCGTAAAAGTAGTTCTGACCGGTTGTGCCCAGGTGGAAAACCGAGGCAACGTTTGAATGCCGCACTTTTGCTGCGGCTCGTGCTTCCCGCAAAAAACGAAGCACCGAAGATTGGTCGCCGATATATCTTTCACTGATCAGCTTGAGTGTCACAGGAAGCCGCAAATCGACATCGAAGGCTTTATAAGTGACACCCATTGCACCGCGACCCAACTCGACCGGTTTCCCGTCTTCGCCCGTGACCAGCTCATAGTGCTCGAATCGTTGCGCTGCCCGTTCTGCTGTCGGCTTCACAGTATCCTCGGAAACAGAAGACTCGCGGGATTCAAACCCGCCAGCGAGACCCTTGCGAAGCATGCATACCGGACAAAATTCCATCGCTCCAGAAAGCTCATTGCCGCAGATCGGACAGGTGCGTTGGGGCTCCGCGCTCATGGACCTAACCGTCCTTTGGCCCCAATCCGAGCCGAAAGCAACACCACGCTCCACCGAGTGGTGCGAAATCAGCCGGCACGGCCCCTGGCAAACTGTTGTCCTGTTGCACGAGCAATCGCGTGTTCCGTGACACTAGCGCGTTAAATCACGTTTCGGAACAAAATTCCTGCCGCTCGTGTCATGCGGCGTCCCGTGTTGATAATGAACTTCGGCGATGGGGCGGTTCGAAATTAACAGCCGTAAACAATCCCCTTTCGAGGTCGCCCTGGCTTCTTCATTGGGCGAGAGTACACCGTTTCGAGGCGTTTTGTCAGCGTCGCTGCAGGGGGCGATTTCAGCCGCGATCCGCACTCGCCTGGGGGCTAATGCCCGTCCTCCATCCACGTCATATGATCAACTCAGGCTCTTCGAACTCATTGCTTTCTATGTTCACAAAGGCCTTTAGCTGGATCCCTTCAAAATGGGCCTCTCATTCTTAGACACCCTTATGTCGCCGTGTTTTTTTTGCACCATTTTCAAAATCTCGATCAGTCTAGATATCTTCATGTCTTCGTCGCTCATGCCCGGCATCATGGGCACTTTCCTTACCCGAAGCAACACGGAGTAGACTGGACATCCGGGTGAGTTTGAGGTCGAAATGAGACTCAATCAAGGCCATTACCAGCAATGCAACTCTTATCGGCATTTTTCCTTTATCGCTGGAGAAACAGGCCGCGCTGATATCGGGCCTCCGCTTGAGCCCAGTTCGGGTTTTTCGGAATTTGGGTATCCACGATCTTAACGGCGATTTTCTGGGCAACCGAGAGGCTGCAGTCGACCGGGGAGGCCTCGGACAAAACTCCGACGATATACCACGAGATTTCGGTCGGATTACCAGATTCAGGGTCGACTTTTATACGAATAGTCAAACCCCTGTAAGCCGCCGACCAATCTCGGCTCGTCGAGCGTTGCTTCCACATGGCCTTCATTTTCGGTTCTTTCTCCAGTCGGTCATATCGTCCAGGGACGACACGAATTGATCGGAATCGATCAAATACTTTAACGCTGCCACGCGCACTTAGGTCCGACACTCAGCGCGAAGGCGGCTGCTTCCAGAAGCAACCGGGTCGGGTTGGTCGAGGCTATCCGCAAGTACCGAAAGATTGCCGAGAATACACCTTTGTACGTTGCAAGGGGCGGATTTTGCTCAAGCTGTCGAGGAGCTGAACAAGGCGATGAGCGGGCTGAAGGATTGCTGTTGTACTGATGTGCGCCCGTCGTCGGAGATTCGGCTTTCACCCGATTCGGATCTGGTATTTGCCCTCTTTCAAATTCCTTTCTTTTCGTCATCCTCGGTCTTGAAATGCCGTTTCAGACCTTCGATCCTGCGCCCGAATCTCTTTAGTGCTTCTTCAGACGGCGTAGTAATTGCGACATTTCCCTTTGCTGTCGAAAGATCCTCAACAGCATCGATCAACTCCCGGATGCCCTCTTTCAAATCCTCGATCTCGGACTTCAATGCTGCGATCTGGATTGCGTCTTCTGTGATTACCTGTTCATGACGGTCCACGTCATGCTTCAGATTGATCAAATCTTCTTCACTCATGACCGGAATCATCGGCACTTTCCTCGTCCGAAGCAAT
>DASZHC010000027.1:0-2375 GCA_035938215.1 Chthoniobacterales bacterium | reverse complement strand
CGACGCGCTTGCGCAGCTTTTCAACGTCGGCCAAAAAACGGATCTCCTGGCTTTGACGAGTTCGGCCGCTCAATGTTCTACCGCGAAATCCAAGCGCGGGATCATGCCTGAGCCCTTAGCGTACGTTTTGGAACAGATTCTGCGATGACCCCCTTGAAATTGAATTCAACCGGATCTTCAATCGTAATGATTTTCAGTTGTTTTCCAGGCGAATTTGATGGAAACGGAGCCGCACAGAGTTCTTTACGCAACCTCTGCCAAAATTGGCCGAGTCGGACTGGATGCAGTGGCCCACGAAACACTTCGCGGGATTCAAGACCGTCTTGGCTTGGCGATCGCTTACGGAAATCGAGCTCGGGATCTGGATCCCCGCAAGATCAGGACTTTGCGGTGGCATCCTGTAAAGCTGGTAAAGCTGCTATCCAACCTCGACCGGAAATACTATTACGGTGCAAAGAAGAAGGTGCTCGATCGTGTCGCAAGTCAAATGTTGCGTAAGCGGACCTATGATTTTTTCCATGGGTGGTCTGGTGATGCGTTGCGATCTTTGCGAGTTGCGAAAGAACTTGGGATTCCGTCAGTGCTGGAGATACCGACCTGGCATCTCCACAAAGGCAACCTGGTGCCGCCGAAGACGCAGACAGAAATCGAAATGGAAAACGCTCCGATTCCGGCGCGCTGGTTGAATCGGCTCTTGATAAGCCGGCAACAATCGCTGGAGGAGTATAAATTAGCCGACCTGCTTCTGGTGCTTTCTGAAAAAGCCGAAGAGACGTTCCTCTTTGCTGGTACGCCGAAGAGCAAACTATTCCGAATGTCGCGCGGGGTGGATGTGGACCGATTCAGACCCGGTGAAAAGCCGTCGGTTTTTCGCGCCCTTTTCGTGGGAGCCCTAATCAAGAGGAAGGGGGTTCATCTCCTGCTGGAAGCTTGGAAAAAGCTGAACCTTTCACGGGCTGAGCTTTGGCTGGCCGGCTACCCACACGCAGAAATGGAGACCTATTTGAAGGGTCTGCCGGCCTCGGTGAAGGTGCTCGGCTTCAGTAAGAGGGTCGAAAAGTTATACCGGGCAAGCAGCGTCTTTGTGTTTCCTTCTGAGTGCGAAGGAAGTGCGAAAGCAACCTATGAAGCGGCTGCATCTGGCCTCGCGCAGATCACCACGAGGGAATCTGGAGATGTCGTTGTCGACGGGTTGAACGGTATTCTCATTCCGTCGAACAATCTCGAATCGCTCTGCGAGGCAATCCTGAGGCTTCACAGGGATCCGAATCTCGCCGAGGCTATGGGAAACGCTGGAAGAGAGCGGGCAGTGCAGCAGTTTACGTGGGACCATTTTCGCCGGCGAGTTTCTGAAGCATACCGGGCCGCCATGGCAATCCGCCAGCCACAATTCGTCTCATGAAGTCGGGTTGGTCGTTCAGTCAAACGGGTGCTAACCACAATCGGCCGAAAACCTCCGTTAAGGACCCACAAATTTCTCGGTTTTCTGGGAGAATTGCTGCGCCAGTGCATCCGATCGGAAGATCAAACTGCGCAGAATCTGGTTACCGCGCACTCTCAGGCCCGCAAACACGTTCTATAACGCTCGGAATGCGTTCAAAACGGCCCAAAGTGCGTGGTCATCGAGCGATCGCGCAATTTTCCGGCGTGGGTGGGATCGTTGGTGACCCGTACTCTGTGAGAGTGAGTTCATCCTGCCACTCGAAAAAGGCGATTGTCCGTCGGATTGGACTCCTTAACGGAGGTTTTCGGCCCGTTGTTGTGGTCAGTACCCGTCTTAGAGAAGTTCCAGAAGACTGAGCAAGCCGCCTTTCTTGATCCCTGCGGCCAAACTTTCTCCAGCTTATTACAAGCATCAGATTTCCTGATAGGAAATAAAAAATGACGATTATCTCGTAAGGGCCGGACGAGGGACCGTGGGAACCGAAAGACAAAAAAGAACAGAAAATATGGAAGCAGTAACATTCACACTGATCGGTACTAATGAGAGGTTTGTTTCTGAGCCGGCCGAATTTCAGCCATTCGATTTGCGAGCGCTGAGACATTCGTATAACGCCGAGGACAACTCCCCTAGGCGACCGTCTGATCGGAAGAAGTCGTTTGTGGCCCAGGCATCTTAATTTGCCAACCGAAGCGATCTACATAAAAGCGAAAATATGACGACAAAACTCAATGGGAAAGTGGCCCTAATCACCGGCGCAAGCGCCGGCATCGGACAAGCTTGCGCCCGCGCCTTGACCGAAGAGGGCGCGCGACTGGTGCTCACGGCGCGGCGCCAGGAGCGGCTCGACGAGCTCAAGCAACAAGCAGAAAACCTAGGCACGCAGGCCATCAGCGTCCTCGGCGATGCCCGAGAGGAAAGCACGGCGAAAAAG
>DASZHC010000026.1:0-7405 GCA_035938215.1 Chthoniobacterales bacterium | reverse complement strand
ATGTCGCTTGAAGTCATCAGTATCGGCGATACAGGAGGGGGTCTCGTTGCGCTCCAGTGGGTGCTGCGCGGCACAAACACCGGCAAATTAGGAGGCGGTACTCCGGCTACCGGTCGCCGGGTCACGCTTCCGGGAGCGAGCTTCGTTCAGGTCGAGGGGGATAGAATTCGTTCGGAGCGCACCTATCATGACCGGCAAGTTGTGGATGAGCAGCTGGTCTCGTTCCTCTGATTGAAAGGTCGATCGGAACATGCAAGCAGTCTTACATTAGGTCAGGTTATGCCGGTTTTTACTGGATAGCTTAGCTATCGGCGACCCGAGGTGAAAAGAAGGAGCAACCGGTACGCGGGAGGACCGCATAGAATACCGGATCCTCGTTGAATCCTTTCGCTCCCGCTTCATTAGGCTATGATAACGCCACCGTGAAAACGCTACCGGTTGATTTAGGCAATCTCGCCATGGCTTTGGAAGACTATGGAGGGAATCTGAGCGCCTACTTTTTCAATACACAGACCGGCGAGGTGTTAATTCTTAGCGAGGACTTCGACCGGGCTCAGATCGAGGAAATTGCGGAGGACGCTTCACACCGATTTTTACGGATCGAACCAATCGATTCCCGTGAGGGTTACGGCATCATGGAGAATTTTGTGCGTACCCTTCCCCCCTCTCGCGTTCGGGACGAACTCGAATGGTCGTTGGAGGGTCCAAAACCGTTCCGTCGCTTTAAAAACGCTCTAAGTGATGACACGATCCGAGCACAATGGTTTGGTTTTCACGACGCCCATATGCGCAAGATGGCAATCAAATGGTTAGCAAATATCGGTATTGAACCGGAACGAAACGAAACGGATCTGATCAGATCTCAAGAGCCGACCACAGCACAAACGACTGCACCGCAAACATCACCAAAAGAAGCGGAAGACAAGGGGGGCGATATTCTTGACGAGCTGGTAAAGGTTGACGAGGAGGAGGTGTTTGAACCCCTCACGGAAGAAGAGGAAAAAGAACTGATGGAGTATATGGAGCCGTTCACCGGTGAGGGGGTTAACTGCATGGTCTGTTTACCGCTCTAGCCGCAGGTCCACGTCCGGTGTCAAGGGAGGATCTCTTGCCCATTACCACGAAAGTGGCTCGCAAATTGGCAGTTCGTCATACGGCGCACGCCGGACGAATTACAGATTTGTTGGAGCGCTTTTATAACGACGTCCTTGATGACTTCAAGGCGGAAGCATTTGCCCCGCGCCTGCAACAGCAGAACATCATGGTCACAGATCTTGTCTCAGATATGGGGTCCTGGTGCCGCGGATTTGAGCTCGGCATGGAACACAACCCGTCCATGTGGCGAAAGTGGTTCAAGGACGCACGGCGCAAGAAAGCGATTTCGACAATCATCGCAACAGCTAATCCCGAGATCCAGCTGAAATTTGGCGTCGCCGGCGCCAAGGAGTTTGGATGGACTGCTTACAGGCTGGTCTCTGATTTGGTCCCACTCATCTGGAGTTATTGGCGCTTTGAAGCAGCCCTGGATGATATAGCAGGACCCGATCGGCGATGACCACACTGCGTTAGATTGCGGCTGCAACGGAGCGCATCTGCAGTCCGGAGCGCATCTGCAGTCAATTCAAAATCGCTCCCGGTCGATGTCATAAAGGCAGATCGATGAATCGGCCAACTCGGGGAATGACAAAATGTCGCCGACCAGATTTTTTGCAAAAAACTGTGCTCCACGCTCCAATGAACGTGATTTTCCGTTTTGGATTCTTTTGTGACATATATTAGCGAGGCCCCGCCTCAGATGAACGAAATGTAAGGATCTCAATGTCGCGTTGAGAGCAGCGCCGCTGACTATTCAAAGAGCGCGTTGACCTCTTCGTTTGGATCATCATAATAAAAATGCTTTGCTCACGGCCTATCGTAAAAACTTGAAGCCATTCGAAACAGCAAGGTGACTCCACTCAACCTGACCGAAGCCGTCCGGATGACCACCTATCAACATCCCATATTGTTTGACATTTTTAGGATCGAAACCGGCATCGAGCCCTGCTTTCCGCTCGCATCAACAGAGAGCTGAGCTATCAAACGACCGAAAGATCCGCCGTCCTTAGGGTTCCAATCCAGATCCGAAAGCGACTTTGGATCTATTCCGGCCTTTTGCAGCATCTCCTTGTTATAGACGATTGCAATGGTGTCCCAATCCTTCGGCAAACCGTACTGCTTGCCCTCTTTACCCCACACTTTGACAAGTCCTCCGAAATAGATATCAGTCGCCACTTTGTCGCGTGTGATCAATGGGCCAAGATCCACTAGCAAGTTATTCTGAACAAACTCCGGGTATCGTGCCAGATGGTCGGTGATGACGTCCGGAGCGGTACCCAATACAAACGCAGCGCTTAAGGCATTCCAGTAATCAAACCAGCCCGTTTGCGTTATCTTTATCCTGATGTCCGGGTTCTGCTTCTCGAACGCATCGGCACACGCCCGATACGCCGGAGGCTGGTTTTGATCCCATTTAGGACCGGTGTATTGAAATGACTCAACAACTCTCCGGCCGAAAAACACGACAAGGACGGCAATTGGCACAATTCCTAAAACGGTGCACGCCATAAGGCCGCTCCAATCAGGTGTCCCACCCGCTTGCTGCTGGCGGAAGGCATTGATGGCGACCGCCATGACACGTACCGATTCCGAGCGGCCAACCAGAAATGGCCAGAAAAACTCGTTCCATGCCGAAAGCGCCGTCAGGATCGTTAAGGTGGCAAGCGCAGACCGATGCACCGGCAGCACGATCCTGAAAAAATTGCGAAGTAAGACGCCCCGTCGATCAGCGCCGATTCCTCCATTCCCTTGGAGTTGAGAGAAACATTTGACGCAAAAAGAAAACCGCAAACGGCGTCATCAGTGCGTACGGCGCGGCCATTCCCTGAAAGGTGTTCAGCCAACCGAGATCTTTGATGAGAATAAAATTCGGAATGAAAAGGACAACGCCGGGGATCATTGTTGCACAGAGAAAAAGAAAGAAAATCAGCCCGCGACCTGCGAACCTGAGACGCGCAAAGGCATAGGCGGCCGTCGCACTGGATGCAATTTGTGGAACGACCGCCAGGATCGTAAAGATTGCGCTATTCGCAAGCGAGTCCGAGTACCCGCTGAATGTTGAACAGTGTCAGATCGGTCGGCAGGAATGAACCGGCACCGCTAAAAAGCGTTCGACTATCGCTCAGCGCCGTTTTAACTGCGATCCAGATCGGACCAAGCGAAACGATTGCGAAAGCCCCGAGGATCGCATACCCGATCCAGCGGCCGGGACTCGGATGCACTCGAAAAGATTCGGCGGTCGCTTTCATCCCAATTCCGATTTGCCCGAACTTAGAATTCTCATCTGCATAAGCGTTGCGACTGCAAGACAGACAAACAGTGCGCAGGACATCGCCGATGCGTAGCCCATCCTGAAGTTCTGGAAGGCTGATTCGTAGATATACCAGACGATCGTACGCGTTGAATTGACCGGCCCCCCCAGGGTGGTTACAGCAATCGAATCAAAGACCTGAAACGATCCGATAATACTTGTTATCAAAACGAAAACGAGCGTCGGGCGGAGAAGCGGCAGCGTGATTCTAGAGAAATTCTTCCATGGCCCCGCTCCCTCAATGCGCGCAGCTTCATAGATATCTTGAGGGATAGTCTGAATGCCGGTATAGAACAAAATCGCCACCAAACCCATATGTCGCCAGATATTGACAGCCGCGATGGTGGGCAGCGCGAGATGTTGATCGCTGAAAAATGCTATTCTCCCGGCCCCAACGGCCTGCAGCACCACATTTCCAAATCCAAGCAGTGGATCGAGCATCCAAAACCAAATGATCGCCGCAATAACGTTAGCGATTAGATAGGGCGCGAGAATGATCGATCGAATGGCCACCGACCGTCTCAGTTGAGATAGGAGCACGGCCAACAACAGCCCGATAGCAGTCTGTGTCGGGATATTGTAAATCACATAGAGACCGTGACTCTCATTGCATTCCAGAAATTTGGATCGTTCCAGAGCCGGGAATAGTTCGCCGGACCGATGAATTTCGCGGCGCGCAGAAGGTTCCAATCAGTCAGGCTTATATAGAGAGCGCGAATACACGGAAACAGGTAGAAAACAGTGAAACCGAGCAACGCGGGAGCAATGAAGATCCAGGCGCAGAAGGACTCTTTGAAAAAGAGCTTCCCAAAAACGGATTGGCCAACCGGCTTACGCCGTTCGAAAGCAGACGAGTGCAAAGCCGGAACCGATTTGCGGTCAGACATAGTTTTTTCGGGGCAATATTGGAGGCAAACAATAACGCGCACCGACGCCGGAAACAGGCCGGTCCATTTCGGCACAGGCCAGAGGTAATTCGTATTATCAAATTTCCTTAGTAACACGTATTAGCGCCTCTTCAAGATTTAATTAGCTGAAATCTCGTTTTCCCGCTCGCCGTATTTTTCGCTTCTGTTTCCAGCAGGTCCCGCTTCCGCTTCCAAACCGGCCGTCGGTGGCTGTCCACCGCGCGGTACGCTTTACTGACCGAACCAAACCTGTGTAGAACTCTCGACCGGACGGCCGGTGGCAACGGCTCTATCAATCAGAATGCTCAGGTAATGATCCTGACATCCTTCGGCAAGACCGTAAAAAGGCTCCCCTGTCTCCAGGTACCGAGTCATTGACGCCAGACAAGTCGCTATCGCGATTTCATCATCAGACAATCGCGCCGGGGCGAACGGATTCCGGTACCACCAGGCTCCGCCACCAACGTAACCTTTGTGATGATACCCTTCCAGGTTGCCGGTCTGACCAGCATCTATTCTCTTGAGCTGCATTTCCATCGGCGTCTTGAAATCTGTCAAATGCCGAACATCCAGATTGTTAATTTCGCCGCTGTCACCGCGAACCAGCACCCGGTGAGCCCGGATCCAGGAAAAGTACTGATCTTCCACAAAATCGAAGACGGCGAACTTGCCTTCGAATTCAAGGCTCGCAATGATCTGGGTTGTTAGGATTTTTTGCTCTTCGGCCGGCGCTCCTGCGCGGGTCGGACCTGCAACAATTGGAGATTTGAACCCCACCGCCCGAATCGTCGCATTCTCAAAACCAATGCCTAAAAATCTGCGAATAAGCGATACACCATGGTAGCCGTGAGCGACCGAGATCTGCACCTCATGAATTTCGCCGAGCAATCCGGACCTCGTCAGAGCGAGCCGGGCGGCGTGAAGCGGTTGAAACTGGTACTGCTCGGCCACCTGGATGCGTGCATTCGGGGGCAATGCCTTCCACAGATGCACCATAGCATCAGGATCCTGGGCGGGAGGGGTCTCGGCAAGAACGGCTATGTCATATGCCGCAAGTTCCAGAATGATCGGCGCCGAGGCAGCCCATGGCACCGACGTGACGACAAAAGCAGGCCTCAATTCCGCTAACTCACCAATGGCTCCAAACGTTCGGATACCCCACGATCCTTCTATGCGTGAGCGCGTAGCCTGCGTGCGCGCGACGCATCCGACAATTTGAAAGGTCTCGGGCAAAGCCTGGGCAATTCTAAAAAAGAACTCGGCGCGCCAAGCTCCCCCGACAATACCAAATGTAATGGGTCCATTCACGTCACAAGCATTTCGTGGAAATGGGCAAAGAATCGCACTGCAAAATTTTCCAGCTACAGTCCTGTGAAGTCGGATTTACGCAAGTTCTCCTCTAAATTCCTGGCCTAAGCGTACAATTTTTTGCGAGTGAACAGACCCGATGGGTGGCTCTTCCCGGGCGATCAAGTCGGCAAACACATCGGGAGCTACGCGATAGAGTGGGCGTGTCAGAATGCCCATCGACGCTGCCGTATTTCCAAACCGATCACAACCATGCCTACGTCACGCATTTGCAGTTCATCTGCTGGCGGCCTTGAGTGAGGCACAAAGGTGCTCCGAGTCCTGAGTTTCAAAAGCTCCCCAAAAAAGAACCTCGTAAACTCGGCGCTTTCGTGGTTCAAAGTGCTGCGAACGACATCTATGAACCAGAGGTTCCCTTACATTATCCGGATCAGTGAAAGGGCGAAAGGTGGTGCCGCTGAGGGCCCAAACCGCGTCCCGTCCCGGCTCAAGCCGGTAATGATTGGAGTCATGGCAGCCGGAGTGATCGGTTGTGGAATATATTACTGGGGTTTAGCGATTCCGGCTGAAAAGCAAAAGGCCCTTGAAGCCGAGAGACAAGCCTCGGAGGAGAAACAAAAAGAGCTTGCAACGCAAGCGCGAGAAAAGGAGCAGAAACGCCAACAGGCAACTGGACCGCAGACGCGGGTTGTGCCTGATCAATATGCCACTATCCAGGCAGCTATTGACGCGGCGAAGGCCGGGGACACAGTCTTGGTCAAAGTGGGCGTGTACAACGAGGCTTTGAAGTTCAAGGAGGGAATTGAGTTGCGGGGTGAAAACCGGGACACAACGATAGTTCGCTTTTCCAGTCCGCCCACCGGTGTCGTAGGCCAGGACCACTACGATATACCCCTGGAAATACGGGGCTGCGCTACCGGTACCGTCTTAAACATTGGCTTCGAGCAGGAAAGAAGCGATGACCGTACCGACGAAAACATCTGGATGGCCGACGCGATCGAATTGTTTGATTCCTCGATTGCGATCGAAAATTGCCGAGCACAGAGCGACGCCGGAGCAGGAATTCTTGTATTTGGAACTAAGTCCGCACCAACGCTGTTAAGGAATCAGTTCCGCCAGAACAAGCAAGGCGGTATTTCTTTTGAGCATGGCGCGCGCGGCAAAGCCGAGAACAATGTCTGCGAGGAAAATCAATACGCGGGTATTATGGCTCGTGGTACTGGAACGTCACCCGAACTTGTGAACAACCAATGCCGCGGTAACGAGGGAACTGGGATCTTATTCAAGCAGGAGGCGCAGGGCAAAGCGGAGAGCAATGTCTGCGAGCAGAACAAGGAAGATGGAATACTCGTGAACGACTCCGGGACGTCACCGGAGCTTGTGAACAACCTATGCCGCGGCAATGAGCATTTCGGCATCGAATTTTATGACGCGCAGGGAGGAGCCGAGCGTAACGCGTGCGAACAAAACCACTGGAGTGGAATCGCGGTGAGCGGCTCCGGTGCTGCGCCGGAACTCGCGAACAACCAATGCCGCAGCAACGAACTGGATGGTATCGTCTTCCAGAACCAAGCGCATAGCAAAGCCCAGAGCAATGTGTGCGAGCGCAACAAGGACAGTGGAATATCCGTGATCGGCTCCGGGACGTCACCCCAATTGGAAAACAACCAGTGCCGCAACAACGCAAATGCTGGAATCTATTTCGATTCAGGTTCGAATGGAAGAGCCGAGAGCAATATCTGCGAAGGGAATGCCTCGTCGGGCATCCTAATCAACGCCTCGT
>DASZHC010000025.1:0-4789 GCA_035938215.1 Chthoniobacterales bacterium | reverse complement strand
AGTCCCGCTACTACGAGAAATGAGTGTCCCTGGCTGGCATAGATAGTAATCCAGCTGCCGGGACCGTTTACTCCGTAGCTGCGTAGTTCCTTCGATGGAGTCGGCGTGTTCATCTGGCCGATAGAATGGAGCACGTAAGAGACGGCTCCCGAGCAGTCGTAGCCTGTATCAAAAAAGTTGTGATGACCTCCGCCATATTTATACGGTTTCCCCACCAAATCGTTGCCCGCAGCGATGGCGCCTCGTACCACTGCGGGTGCACGGTCCGGCGCGACGGCATAACCATTTTCCAAAGTGGCTGTTCGGCCCGGAATATAATGGTAGACATACGGTGGCGTACTAACACAACCATTTAAGAGAAATGCGAGAGAGAGCAACAGCAGAAACGCCCAGCGCGAAAACATCGGGCGGATATTGCCACGCTTTGCGAAAATGTTTCAATAAGAAATTGAAATCCAGACTCGCAGAAATAAAAACCGATCGCGCGAGAAATCAGGGGGCGATTTTCAGGCGCCAATGGCTTCGCGCAATTGCGGCAGCGCTGCTTCCACCGAAGGTATGTCTCCGATCGAAATAGTTCGCGTTCCTTTCCGGATACGGCCGACGAGTCCCGTCAGGACCTGGCCTGGACCAAGTTCGAGGCACAGACCGCAACCGAGTTGATCAACGATGTATTCGATGCTCGGCGTCCATCGAACCGTTCCTGTGACTTGTTGCGCCAAGCTCTGCCGGACTTCATTTGCGGTAGTTACCGGAGCTGCGGTAACATTCGCAATGATGGTTGCAGCGGGCTTTGAAATCGCGATTGCGGCGAGATCCTTTTCCAATTTTCTCTGCGCGGAAATCATTAGCCTCGAGTGAAATGCGCCCCCGACGGTAAGAGGAACGGCTCTTTTGATTCCGTGCTCCTTGGCTAGCTCGATTGCTCTTCGCACTTTAGCTACCTCTCCGGACAGTACGATCTGACCCGGAGAATTGAGGTTAGCCACATCCACGTCGGCTATCCGTGCAACCTCCAGCACCTCGGCTTCTTCACCACCAATGAATGCGGCCATTGTACCGGAGGTGGTATTACAGGCCTCTTCCATGTACTGCCCTCGATTTGCGACGAGGCGCAGACCCGTCGGAAAGTCGAATGTTTCAGCGGCAGCATGCGCAGTAAATTCTCCTAGAGACAAGCCGGCGGCGGCGACAAAACGGAAGTCTCCAAGTTGTTCACGAAGAACATCGAGTATCGCGATCCCATGCGTAAAAAGCGCCGCCTGGCAGCGCGATGTTTTCGTAAGCTCTTCAAGCGGTCCTTCAAATGCGGTCTGACTAAGCGAATAGCCAAGTACCGAATCAGCCTCCGCAAAGCGATTTGCCGCTACGGCAAACCGTTGAGACAGATCTTTGCCCATCCCGACCTGTTGCGCTCCCTGGCCAGAGAATAGTAAAGCAATCGAATTCGCCATTGATTGGAGAATGAAGAAGAAATTCGGGGGCGTCTACGACGAAAAGGTTCAAAGACGGTCAAAGCAGGAAGAGGCAGAGGTCGTACGGGCCTGCGGTGGTAACGCGACATTGGACGCCTGTCTTACAATGTTCGCATGGCAACCATTATAGGGTACCATCTCCCATCATATGCGAGATGGTACACTAGCTCTTGCGTCCAATGAGACGGACATCCGGCGGTGCTGTTCGGTTTTGAGGCAGTTGCGACCTCACCTCGAGGAATCTGCGATGGTGGATCAAATCGTTCGCCAGCAAGCCGCAGGGTATCTATTGGCCTATGTCGAATCGGACCAGGTGATTCGCTCGGTGGCGGGTTTTCGTTATAGCGAAAATCTGGCCTACGGTAAATTCATGTATATCGACGACCTTGTTACCAATAGCGATGACCGCTCTCAAGGATTCGGCAAGCTCTTGTTTGATTGGCTTGTGGCGGATGCCAGAGAGCGCGGCTGTGAGGTTCTAGCTCTGGATTCGGGAGTCCAGAGGTTTGGCGCGCACCGCTTTTATCTGGTCAATCGAATGAGCATCATGTCCCATCATTTCACTTTGCATCTTTAGGCGCAGCGCCATCTTTCCGTCGGCACAAAAGCTTGGTAAGATGGGTTTTGTGCTAGTGTACCGTCTCGCAGATAGAGGTGATGTCGCCGCAGGTCAGTTGGCTGTTTTTCACGAGCCCTCTTTTCCAGAGGCTCGCCGCCATTTGAAACTTCGTTTCCTAAGAGCGCTGCCGAGTTTTTGCCTGGCTGCGGTTTTCTTGTTTCAGGGTTTCCTCGCAGACAGATCTTCCGGCGAGCCTCCAGGATCCGGAGACCCGCTTGTGCAGGCTCAAATTGAGAATCAGAAAGCTCAGGCGCGTTATTATTCACGGCAATCGGACAGGCGAGGTTTTTGGAGAAGCCTTCGGGAATTTGGCTGGCCGGTGGGACTGATTGCGGTTGGTGTTGCAGCGATTGCCGCGGTCGGGCTGAATCAGCGTGCCAACCTGCGATCCCGATCGGACACGGAGTTTTATGAAACAATCAAACTATTCAGCCAAAACGAGAATCCGCCTTCGCGTTTGATGGCGGCCGGTGTGCTGGCGCAGATAGCCGTCCGAAGGAAGCGATTTTACGAATGCGCCTTCGACGAGCTGTCTCTTGGACTCTTGTCGGAACCTCAAAGCAAGGTCCAGGATGCTATTCGGCTCGCGGTAGGGAGGTTGGTCAAAAAGAATCCCAAAGAGTCGCTGCCAAAGCTCGATGCAATCAACCGCGCCTCAAAGCTTTCTTTATCCGAATCGCTGTACCGATTTTTTCTGGCCCGCGGCGGAGCTCCTCCGGACCTGGTCTCTGAAAATGATTGGATCGAAGCCGAAAAAATAACGAACTTTGACAGGCCGGCGTTGAAGAGCGTGTTTGAAAGCCTTCCGAAAGATCGCGTTGAGCAAATTCTCAACGAGGCGCGCAAGATGGGATGCGGTGGCAAAGGCGAACCTGTGAAAGAAGAACGCGCCGGATTCGCGCTTGCGAACGCGGCGGAGCAGTTGCGCTTGAACGTCAAATCGATCAGCGAATCGCTCATTTATCTGAACCAGGGATCGGTAAACTCTTTTGGATGGGCATTTTCGGGCCGGAAAAATGCGCCCCGTGCCTTTTTTTCGACATTTCTTGCAGGCGGAGAATTTCGCAATCTCCAATCCTGCCGGATCTGCCGCGTGGTGCTCCGCGGCGCCAATATGGCCTCAGCGAATCTGGGCCGGGCCTCCCTGTTGGAGGTCGATCTTTCCAATGCCGACTTGAGCTATGCGAAGCTTTCTTTTGTCCGTTGCAAAGGTACAAAATTGACGGGAGCCATTTTAAGGCACGTGGATCTGAGCGGAGCCGTAATTCAGGATACCGATCTTTCCGGTGCGGATCTTTCCGGCGCAATTTTTCGTAATACGGCTATTGCCCCAGCGGCATTCCAAGGCACGGAATGGTGGAAAGCTGATTTCAAGCGCCAGTTAAACCTGCTTAAGGCGGTTTATGCGAACCTCAAAAAGGAGCTCCCCGATCTGGAGCATCTTTACGTACGTGGGGAAATCCATCAGTCGGTGCTCGATTTCATTGGAAAAATTACCGAAGAACGGCTTTGAGAGATGCGCCGTCCCTTCCGAGCGTTCTGCCCCAGGCGGAAAGGCTAAAGTTGGGTCTCATGTTGCCGATTGATGGAATATGGCTCAGAACTTCACCGAAAAGGTGACTCTGGAGGATCTTAAACCGCACGGACTTCTCGACCTTTATCGGCAGGGGACGACCTGGGTGGCCTCTATACGCCTAAAGAATGGTCGTTTGACCAATCTTCCCCTGGAACCCACGGTCGTAACGCGCAAGGCAGCTTTGCAGTTTCTAAAGGCTGAATTGGAAAAAGCATGTTCCGGCTCACTGCGAGTTTCTCCCGGAACTGCTGGTGGAGTCTCCTAAACCGCAACTTGCAACAGGCTTTCGTCAAGACCGGCCAAAATGGCCCTGGGGGGGCGGCCGCCATCAACACCATTTCACGCAATTCGGCTGAACTTTGAATTTTTCTCGCCGTAGAATATTCTGTTTTGAATCTTTCTCTGAGTCGGAGCATAGTTCATCAAGGCTTATGGAAATCGCTGGTTCAGTGAGCGCGATTTTGGCGCATAAGGGCTTAGCAGTCTGGTCGATTGCTTCAAGTGCCACGGTATTCGAAGCCATTCAGATGATGGCGGAAAAAAATGTCGGCGCACTGCCTGTAATGGACGGTGGGAAATTGGTCGGAATCATTTCCGAGCGGGATTATTCAAGGAAGGTCATCCTGATGGGAAGATCCTCAAAAGATACGCCGGTTAGCGAAATTATGACGGGCGAATTGGTGACTACTGATCCCGAAGAGAGCGTGACCGAATGCATGCGCGTGATGACCGAAAAGCGCATACGTCACCTCCCGGTTATGGTTGAGGGAAAAATGATTGGTATATTGTCAATCGGCGACTTGGTGAGGAGGATCATTTCGGCGCAGACCGCGACAATTGATAACCTGGAAAAGTATATCACCGGAGATTATCCGGCCTGAGGCCGATCACTTTTAGCCGTCTGCGCGGCAATTGTAAACTTGACCTCTTTTGGACCTGACTTATGCCCAAGTATTTGGCGATGGCTTCCTATACATCGGAGGGAATCAAAGGACTCAACAAGGTCGGTGGGACTGCGCGGCGTGCGGTCGTCGAAAAGCTTTTGAAGAGTCTAGGTGGACACCTGGAGGCGTTCTATTTCGCTTTCGGTGAAAATGACGCCTACCTCATCCTTGACGT
>DASZHC010000024.1:0-5353 GCA_035938215.1 Chthoniobacterales bacterium | reverse complement strand
CAATTGTCCCGTGAACGGACTCCTTCTCGCGATCCCTGTTGAGAGCCTGATCCGTGACACCCCGGAGGAAATGGAACAGAAGGCCGGCAAAATCGCGCGCCAACTCGGGGTAATTCAACGCGAACTGGACGTCCGTTTCCCCGTTTTCGTGCTGCTCACCAAATGCGATCTCGTCAATGGGTTCCGCGAATTTTTCGACGACCTCAACGATACGCGGGCTCAACAACAAATGCTCGGATGGTCTAACCCGGCCCCGCTGGATGCCCCATTCAGATCTGAACTGCTCGAGGAACATTTACGTACCGTCACAAAAAGGTTGAATCGAAGGCGCCTCGGATCGCTGGCCGATCCGGTACCTGTTGAAGCAGGTGGAAGGCGCATCGACGAGGTGGACCGGCTATTCGAGTTCCCTCAAAGCCTGATGAGCTTGGCACCGCGACTACGGCGCTATCTTGAAACCATTTTTATCGAGGGAGAATGGTCAAGGCGACCTCTCTTTCTGCGAGGAATCTATTTTACTTCGTCCATGCGGGAAGGTTCCGAACTGGATGAAGAACTCGCTCATCTGCTCCGAGTTCCAATTTCGGATTTGCCTGCCGGTCGCGCGTGGGAACGGGAGCACTCCTATTTTCTTCGGGACCTGTTCCTGGACAAAGTTTTTCGCGAAGACGGTCTGGTCACGCGGGCGACAAATACTGACCGATTGCTCCTAAGGCGGAAGCTGATACTATTCGGCGCTGGAGTCGTCGGCCTGATTGCGCTGCTGGTTTCCGGGTTGATGGGGTATCGGACCCTGCAAGGCAGCGTTTTGACGCAGCATGGATTCTGGGCCCGAGCGACCGAGGGTTGGACCGGAAAGATTTGGCATCCGATCGTGACGCCCGATCCGAATGGAACCACCCTTTTCAGGTACCGCGGAGATCAACCGGTCGGTCCTGGGCTTACAAATGCGACGCAGGCGGAATTTCATCACGAGACGTTTTCGTTGACTCAGTTCCACACGGCGCTTCGCGACTTGGCGGCCGAACCACTGGATGTTCCCTGGATCTTCCGGCCTTTTGCCCAGACAGGGACGGATCCGGATCTCGATCGCCAACACGCTCAGCGAGTGATTTTTGAGGCCAGCATCGTTAAACCGTTGCTTGACGCAGTTCGCCAAAAGATGACCGCAAAGATGCCGGCGTCTCTGTCGAAGCCTGATCCCAGGCCGCCGGACCGGGTGAGTGCGCTGGAGGCGAGGGCCCTGATGGCGTTGGTCCGTTTGGAAATCGCTCTCCTGCAACGCCCTGAACCACGACCGGAAAATCTGCCAGGCACGGCATTCCTCGGGCCCATGCTTGAATACGTTTCCGACAAGCCGAATGACGACCACCTGGCCGACGTCATGAACTGGACATATACAACGGGGCGAGAGGGACGCGACAAATGGCCGCCCCTCTGGGCGAGCGGAGGACAGAGCCTCGACCAGAATACCGCTATTCGGATCGGACTCGAACGGCTTCTCTCCGAGACGCGTCAGAAAATTCAAAGCCGAACCGCAGACCTCCAGCTTCTCGTCCAGCTTGCGCAAAACGCCCGCCAATACCAGACGATCGAAACCGAACTCTCCACCAAAGCGAGCATTAAGGATGACCCCAATACAAGCGACCGGGAGGTTGCCATCGTTTTTGACAAGCTGAACAACGCTAAGATCGCTCTTGAAGAGAAACTCGCTGCCGCAAGACGCGCAAAAATATTCGAGGATGGTCCGGAAACACTCTTTTCCGCGTACCAAAAGCTCACAAATGAAGCCCGATTCGCTCAGATTGCGGCTCTCCAGGCTGAAATCGAACGCATCATTCCGACGCCTGATCCAAATGCGAAAACGATCACTAAAGTTCTCGAATTCCCCGCTCAAAATGACCCTAAATACGCCCTGCTCCGCGAGATAAAGGAGAAGCTTGCTGAAATCTCGCAGCTTCTAAAGACGCAGATCGCGGGGGCAATCCCTCCCCAGCAGGTGGAGGAGTTTAAGGCTCTGGACGACGCGGTTCTGGTTTCGGTTGCAGATCAGAAGCCGAGTTATCTTGTGCGCTGGAATTTATACAAGGCGTGTCAGGCCGGAGCGCCGGAATTTCTATATAAGGAAGGAATGAATCTCGTCGGACAAAACTGGCGACAGCTGGATCAGCTTTCAAACGCTTTGGCCGGATTGTTATCCAAGGTCGAGGATTACCAGGGCAAGATGAAAGAGCCCTTCGTTACGACATGCAGTTACATTCTGCGGCGCACCGAGGATTCGCAGCGGGACCTATTCGCCAATAATTATCTTCGGCAGGCAAAATTATTGTTGCGAAGCCGGCTTCGTTTTCCTCTTCTTTGGCCTCCCGGCGCCGACAACCAGGCTATGACGGCTGACCAGGTTCGTCAGTCAAAATCCATAGTGGACGCTATTCGTAAGGATCTGCAGTCGAACACATTTCAGAAAATGGCAGCTTCATCTCGCCAAGCCCTTTCTGATTTCGCTAAAGGATTTGGCCGCCTCGACGCGCTGTGCGACGCTCTGTTTAGATCGGATGGATCCTTGTCCGCGGTGACGCTAACACTTCTGAACGGACAAGCTCAGCGACAGCTTTCCGGTCCAGACTTCGCCCCAGCTCCAACTCCGCCACCGACCCCGCCGCCCGCGAAGCGTTCTGGCTTGAGTCAATTCTTCGTGGGCGATACGCCGGCCCCTGCGCCTTTGCCAACTCCGTCGTTCAATCCCCGAAACTGGAATGCCATCTCATTGGGTTCCGGAGGCAAGGGGCGAACTTCTTCCCAGGGATCCAAAGTGATGGCGATCGACGCACCGGCAGACGTTCTGCTAGGCAAATTCCAAGTTGACGATGCATTCCGCTTATTTGTGTACCACATTCCTGTAGGTGGTGTTGGCGAGCCGGTCGACTGCGGTACGAATTGGTCTTCCCTTCGCGTACTCGGTCGTTTTGGAGGTAAACCGGTTGACGCGGGTCAGATCTGGAGAGTCTCTTTAAAGCCGGGGGAGCCGACAGCCGTCTGGATCCAGCTGGGCTTCGAGCGACCTCTGCCTCCTCTGGATGCATGGCCTACTCTGGACAGTTTGGGCCTTCGTGACATTCCGGCATCATGACGCGTTTTTTTAAGGTCTTCCTGCGGGATCCGTTGCGCGGCCGAGTTCTTCTGGCCGGATTCGGCAAACATCCGGCTTGGGACGATCATATCGACGACATTGGCCTGGAGACCGAGAGCCTGGTCATCCTGAAGCAGGTTCTTTATTCTGAGGGAATCGCAAGCCAGATTTCTTCCGGAGCATGGAATCAGCTCGAAAACTCGCGCCACGCCATTGATTTCGATCATCGCTTTGTCTGGGGACGCAGTGATCAATCCATTGTGGGCGGAATTTGGGCCTCGACTGATGGCAAAGGGCGAACGCTCTTTCCGATGGTGATCTGCGTACAATCCGATTGCAATTCACTGACCGCAGTCGCCCGCTTCCTCACCGCGATCGAGAGGCTTAGCAAGGTCTGGAAGATGGAGAAAACAAAGGAGGGCGTGCATGCGGCCAGAAATCGTGCCGCTTCGGAAATCAGCGCGTTTTATCCGATTGGGCCAAGCGAATTGTTCTGCGAAGTCAGCGATCCCGATGAGAGCGCGATGGTCCCCGCGCTTCTAACTTTGTCTGCGGGTCTGAAAAAACGGACGATGAATGAACCGAGTGCAGGAGGAATTCATCTTCGATTGCCGGGAATCGCCGCAAGAGCAACGGAAAATCTCGGATTCTGGGCTGGTTATGTCGACAGGCATCGCGACCTCAACTTACCCTGTCTGGCAATTGCACCGGCTGGCAAACGATTTGTCGATTTGATCGCAGGAGAACCATGGTCGCGTGATTTTTTTTGTTTGCGCGCCGACGATATGGCTTTGCCGGAAACGTGGACCAAAGCGGAGCGTTCCGTCGCGAGGCGCTTCGAACAGGGGGCCAGAGATTATGTTCGCACGTTCCGTCTTGGATTAGGCACACCTTACAAGGGAAGACGCTCCTGGTGGTCAGGATTGTTTGAAGGATTCGCAACGTAAGGAAACACGCGCCTTGCCGACTGGCAGCGTCGCATCTCCGGCGTTCGTTTTTCATGGGTGGGACGGCCTCCGTGCGGTCCGACTAATCATTTCTGGCCCCATAACAAGGAGAAAAATGGGACGGCACAGAGGCCGTCCCTCCCTAAGATTAACGAATTGCCCGTCGGGCGAGTCGGCAGCCTCGTTGGCTGCAAGCAACGTCCTTCCAGCGTTGTTTTCAACCCATACCCCGGCGCACTTTCAGGGCGACTGGCTTGATGGGAACGCGGTGGCCTACTCCGGGCTATCCAGCGTCTATACAGGCTGTAAATCGCACAAAAACCAAGCTTGTGAGATTACCAACACGCCTCCGAACGCGTGATTGGTTGTGGTAGCCAGCGGCTTTTGGTTTATTTTCTCTCCGCCATGCCCGCAGCTCAACGCTATCACCAGTATCAGCTCCTCCGGCGCGAAGATGGCAGCCTTTGGGAGTTGGGTCGCGGTGCGATGGGCATCACCTACAAGGCCTTTGATACAAATCTTCGCTTCCCTGTTGCCCTCAAGGTCATCAATGCCGCTTACCTCGAGAACGACACCGCGCGACAACGATTCCTGCGCGAAGCGCGCGCGGCAGCGGCGCTCCGCCACCCGAACGTCGCGTCGGTATTTAACCTCGGCACTGAGGAGGATGAGTATTACTATGTCATGGAGTTTATCGACGGCGAGACCGTCGAAGCGCGCGTAAAGCGCCAAGGGCCTCTGGAACCTGTCGAAGCTCTAAACATAGGATTGCAGGTCGCTCGCGCGCTTGCAGTGGCTGCCAAACAGCAGCTTGTTCATCGGGACTTGAAACCGACCAACCTGATGCTGGTAGACCAGGAGGGAGAACAAATCGTCAAAGTTATCGACTTCGGGCTTGCCAAAGTACAAAAGGATTCAGGTGAGGACTCAGGCGCTCTCACCGTAGCAGGCTTTGTTGGTACGCCTCACTTCGCCAGCCCGGAACAAATCGAAGAGGGCGATGTCGATATCCGCTCCGACATCTACTCGCTTGGCGTCACGCTTTATTATGGATTGACCGGCCAGTCACCCTTCTCAGGGTCCATTGGCCAGGTGATGAGCCAACAGTTGTACAAACCTTTACCGATTACGCTGTTAGCCCACCTGCCTCAATGTGTTGTTTCCTTGCTTCAGCACATGATGGAGAAGGATCCCAACAATCGACCTCAAACCCCGCAGGACTTGCAGAGAGATATCCTTGCCTGTCTCGAAGAAATCCGGCGCTCACCCTTTCAGG
>DASZHC010000023.1:0-13406 GCA_035938215.1 Chthoniobacterales bacterium | reverse complement strand
AATCGTCACCTTCGTAGTCTGCATAGCGATTTGCCGGCTCGGACTCCTTTAGCCAATCGGGCGTTAATCGAAGTTCTAGCGATGGAATGGGATCCGTCATGGTCGCATTAGAGGTAACTGCATTAAGCTCCAAATTTCAAACCACTAGAATCCTTGAAAAGCAAAACCGGTTGCCGATGAGTCAAGTTTTTTTTCTGTATCCGCACACTAATCATTAGGGTGGTTTTGCGTTTCAAGGATTCTAAGCGAGGCCGCTTCGCCTAATCGGCGCTGTTCCCAACGCGACCTTGAAATCCTTACATCTTGCCGGTCTGAGGCGCGGCCTCGCTAGGTAGAGTGAGCTGGACATGTCAGGGACGCGGGCGTCTAGGTTGGCGTTTCCATTTCATAGGTCAACACAAAAGTCGCTCGAGTCCAGATAAAAACCTTCAAAACGACAGTCGCATTGTGTCAAACTTTCGTCGGAAAAAAATTGTTGCTATTTGCTGCAATTAATTTAGTTGCCATCACCGGACTTCGCAATTAACCGTAGGCACGTCTTAACCACAACGGAGAGAAAACCGATTTATGTCAGAGAAATCCATCGAAGAAAAGGTGAAGGATATTATTGTCGAGCAACTCGGCGTGAATCCTGAACAAGTGACACCTAATGCTTCATTTATTGAGGATCTTGGCGCTGACTCGCTCGATACGGTAGAACTCGTGATGGCCTTCGAAGAGGAGTTTTCGGTCGAAGTTCCTGACGAAGATGCCGAAAAGTTGCAAACTGTCGGCGACGTCGTTCGTTATATCGAAGAACGCGCAAAGTAACCACGTTGCCTTCCAAGGAGCAGCTCCGGTTGATTGTCGAAGAAGGCGACCCCTCCTTTAGGCTGCCGCTCTCTCAGTTTTGAGGTCTTTTTCTGAGGCCGGGGAACTCTCGATAGATCCGGAATGAGACCCCTCCAGAGCCGGTTGAATCCCTCTCCGTTTGTGTCCCTCTTCAAATAGGGCTAAGCTCAGGTAGCTCTCTATGTATTCAGAGGACGATCTTCAATACGCCATTGAGAATACCAGGGTGATCCTGTCGCCGGAGCGCAGGATCGAGACTTTTGGTACGACTAGCTTTCATTTTTATCTGGTTACCGAACTCATGGATAGCGTTAGTGAGATACGTGTCCGCGATGGGAGAATACAGGCAGATCGCCCGCAAATTATCACTCCGGCAAGTCTTTCGAAGTTGTCTCTGGAAGGGTTCGGCGAGAAAGCGCGAGTATTTGCCGAAATGCTGCAAAATCGAAATTCCGCGCTGTTGAAATACGGGTTTCAGATCCGGAAAGACGATCTTTCTGAGAGCTTGGTCCACGATTCTGTTGAAGCGGTTCTCGATCGCGTTACGAGTCAGGTCCCTGCCGCACTTCGGAGTTCGAGCGCGGTGATTCACGGAGTGGATGAGGGGTGGGAGGTCTGCCTATTGAAGTTCACAATTGAGATGATGCATCAGTCGGCCGGAGGAAATATCCAGGATTTCCGGCGGAGGGGCATGTTGTAGCACTGGTGAGGCCGCGCCTCAGACCAGCGAGATGTAAGGGTATTAAGGTCGCGTTGGGAGCAGCGCTCCATGAATAATCTGGTGAAGGTGCTCATTATTGCCGGACTGGCAATCGGCATTTTTGGGGGCGGGGGATATCTTGCGTACCGGTTATTCTTTAAGAAGCCGGACAAACTGAAGCTCGGTGTCAATCATCCCGTCGTGACCCCGACGCCTGACCCGGGCGTGACCATGTTTGAGCAGGCGAACCACGAAATTGAGCGCGGAGACAAAGAAAGCGGCGAAAAAATCTTGTGGGCGCTCATTCAGAATCTTCCTGATTCCGAAAAAAACAGTGATGCCAAAAAGCTTCTCAGCAGCTTGAACGTCCAGGAGTTTTTCTCCGCTCAGCCGGGTCCGGACAAAACTGAGTATGTCGTTGCCCGGGGAGACTCGATGGCGAGGATAGCCGGCAAAACGAAATGCGCCGCCGAATTGATTTTCAAGGCCAACGGCTTGGATAGCCTGAACATCCAGCCGGGTCAGAAATTCATCATCCCGAGAGGTGAGTTCAGCTTGTTGATAAACCTAAAAAAGCGCGATCTGACTTTGCTGAACAAAGGCGCCTTTTTTCGATGGTATGAGCCTTTGGAATTCAAAATTCCGGCGGCGGTTTCAGGCCAATACAAAGTACACGAGAAAATTGCATGGTCCGCAGGTACCCGAGTGGCATTCGGAGAGAAAAACTACATGGGAAGCAGTAGATGGATTGTCATAAGCAGCAATGGAACAGCCATTTACTCAGAAACAAATCCGCAGTCGCCTAATGCTGAGAAACCTGCTAACGGAATTATGCTTGCGGCACCGGACATGGAGGAGTTGTTCGCTCTCGTCGGGAAAGATACCCCCATCATCGTAAAATGAAGGTACAACCTTTGGAATTTGAGAAACCAATAATTGAGCTGGAAAAGCAGCTCGAAGAACTGAAGAAACACTCGAAATCGCACGCGGTTGACATCGATCGGGAGGTCCACGCGATGGAGCAAAAAATCGAGCAAACCAAGCGCGAAATCTATAATCAGCTTTCGGCTTGGCAAAGAGTTCAGATTGCTCGACACACTGCTCGCCCTTTTGCTCTCGACTACCTCAGGACTGCTTTTTCCGACTATCTCGAGCTTCATGGCGACCGCCTTTTTGGCGATGATCAGGCAATGCCCGGCGGCCTCGCTACGATCGGCGAATTTCGCTGTGTTGTGGTAACCCATCAGAAGGGTAGGGATACCAAAGAAAATATTCGGCGGAATTTCGGGAGCGCCCACCCCGAGGGATACCGAAAAGCCCTTCGATTGATGCGGCTCGCGGAAAAGTTTCGTCTGCCCGTGATAGCGCTCATCGATACGCCGGGAGCCTACCCGGGAGTAGGCGCCGAGGAGCGGCATATTTCGGAGTCGATAGCTGTTAATTTGCGAGAAATGATGGTCCTGCGGACTCCAATTATTGCAGCCGTGATCGGTGAAGGAGGCTCGGGCGGCGCGCTTGGCATCGGAGTTGCCGATCGTGTTCTCATGTTGGAGAACGCTTACTATTCCGTGATCAGCCCGGAAGGGTGCGCCGCGATATTGTGGAAGCACAGAAGTCATGCCCCTGAGGCGGCCGAGGCGCTGAAGCTCACCGCCAACCATTTGAAAGAGTTGGTTCTTATCGATGAAGTTGTCGCGGAACCTCTCGGTGGCGCACATCACGACCATGAGCTGACATCTCGAAACCTGAGGGAAGCACTTCTTAATCATCTTCGAGAGCTTTGCGAAAGGCCAATCGACAAATTATTGAACCAGCGTTACGAAAAATTTCGTCGAATGGGAAAAGTACTCGAAACCTGAAAAACAGCCAACAGACCACCGGCCGATTCTCTGGAGGGCGCCCGCTCCGTCGGCGCCGTGAAATGGTGCTGATGTCGCGAGCACGAGAGACACCCTTTTGGAATTGCCTTAATAGTACAGCAATCCCCTGTACCACGAGACAATCTGGTACCCACAAAATAGCCAAAGGATGGCGCCACCCGCCAGATAGGGACCGAAGGGAATCCTTGACGACCATTCACGTTTTCGAAGCGCTAACGTTGTAAGGCCAATGGCAGCTCCAACAACTGAGGCGGCAGGAATAGTAAAAAGAACGCCTTGCCATCCGACGAAAGCACCGATCGCGCCGATCAATTTCACATCTCCAAGTCCCATTGCCTCACGCGGAAATTCGCCGTATCGCGTCCTTCCGTGAAGCTGGACTACCTCTGCTAGGGGGATTGTTTCACGCGCTGTCACGATTCGATCAATATAGAAGTTCAGATCGAGATCTTTGAAATGGCTCCCGTTAAGTACAACTTCATCTGCCCGGACCAGTATCCTGTCCGACTTCCTGAAAAAATGTTCGCTCCAGGTAAATGATTCCCAGCCAATCAAGATTCGCGGTTGGCCATCGGAAGCTACTTCGAAGCTGAACTGGGTGGAGCTGTTCAAGGAAACCTTGTAACGCCCGAACACGAGCTTTCCCACTTCGGTCACAAGATAAAGAATGAGCGCTCCGGAGAGAGCGCCTGCCGCCGAACGTCCAAGGGCCGTCGTAACAGATGAGGTATGGTGGAGCCCCGGTATCAACAGGCTGAGCACAAGGCCAGCAGCCAAGCCGCCTTTACTCAAAACGTCGGGAATCAGGAAAAACTCAAAATCAATAAACGTTATGACGACAAGCAGAGAGAGAAACACCAGGACCGGCAGCAAAGTTGGAAATGCCGTGTGGGACGCAGCTGCTGCAAACAGAATAGCGGTGAGCAATTCGACAACAGGATAACGCCAGCCAATGCGCTTTTTGCAATTCGCACAACGGCCGCGCAGAAAGAGCCAGCTGAACAATGGAATGTTCTGGATCGCGGGAATGGAGTGCCCACAATGCGGGCAATAGGACCGTGCGGGCTTTGTTAATGAGATATTGCGCGGTATGCGATAGATGCAGACATTCAGAAAAGATCCGACAATTGCTCCACAGACGAACGCTGCCGACAGGAAAATGCCATCCATCGTTTTTGCCGGGCGCCGGGCGGACTATTTCGCAAGATCGGGTTCAACGATCTCACAAAGAAGATGAATGATGACTTTGTGTGCTTCCTGAATCCGCGCTGTAGTGTAGTAAGGAATTAGTATTTCCAAATCAGAAAGACCTCGGCAAAACCCGCCGTCGCGGCCAAGAAGGGCGATTGTTTTCATTTCCTGTTTCTTGGCCTGCTCGAGCGCGCGGCGAATATTTTCAGATTTTCCGCTGGTAGTCATGGCAATCAGCAAGTCGCTTGGCGACCCAAAGGCTGCGACCTGGCGGGCAAATAGCTCTGCGAAGGAATAATCGTTTCCTATGGCGGTCATCAACCCGCCGTCTGCTGCTAGACACAAAGCAGGGTAGGGTCGCCGATCGGATACAAAGCGGCATGCCAGTTCTGTTGCGAGATGCGAGCTGTCTGCCGCGCTTCCTCCATTTCCACATACAAGGACTTTATGTCCCGAAAGCAATGTCTCTCGAATGATGCCAGCGGCCCTGGTTAACGGTTCTTCCAAATGGAATAAACTGCCAATCGCCGCTATTGAATCGTTGAGACTGTCCCTGATGGACATACGCTAGAATCCTTGAAAAGCAGATGAGTCAAGTTTTTTCTGTATCCGCACATTAATCATTAGGTGGTTTTGCTTTTCAAGGATTCTATAGCGAGGCCGCTTCGCCAATCGACGCTCCTCCCAACGCGACCTTGAGATCCTTACATCTCGGCGGTCTGAGGCGCGGCTTCGCTTGTGACACTGTTCGCTCAACAGGACGATTTCAAGTTGGAAATCTGCTTCGAACCCCGTACGCTTCGAATCATGCGTTACCTGGCATCCCTTTTGGCTCTGATCGTCCTCGCAGGCTGCGAATCGACAGATGATTCCTATGTCCCGGGCCGAATTCCCAAAGAGACGGCTATAGCCATTGCAAGTCGCGCAAACAAACAATACCCGTATCCGTTGTCAAAGGTGACTCGGGCTTCCTGGCGTCCTGAGCACGGGTATTGGGCTATCGATTTTAAAGATCCCGATGAACAGTACGGCAAGTTCTACTTGGTAAACGGCAAGGGTGAAATCGTCGGTACTGGAAGAATTGAAGGGGATAATTATTTCTAACGCTCCAATGCGCTTCGGAATCCCGCCGAGTTCGGGTCAGAATGGCCAAAAACCGAAGGGAGGGGGAAATACAACCCGACCCTTGTAACCGTTTCTCGAGTTGTTTCCAAAATGGTTGTAGGAACGCTGATCGTAATTTCCGTTATTGCTCGCTTGATACTGACGGGCACGCGGCGCCGTGCCGAAGACGGTTACGGGAGTGCCGACGGAGACAGCCTGGAAAAATGCTATGGCCTTTTCCTCCGGCATGCGGACGCACCCATGAGAAGCCGGGTAGCCGGGCAAGTAGCCTGCATGGAGTCCTATGCCGGGAGCAAACTGCATGAAATAACGCATTGGCGCATTGATGAATCGAGTCCCGGCCGGCCTCGTCATGTCGATATCCGCGTCCAAGACCACGGTTCTACCCGAGCGATCAACGATGCGGCCGTAGATGCTGGAGACATGCTTCAAATCCTTATTGCTGATATGAAAGGCTCCAGTCGGTGTCAGGTGGCCGGGTCTCCCCGAAGAGACTGGAGACTCCATAACGGCGCGATCCTCATACAGAAGATAAACCTTTTGCTCGGTTAGATCGAGCTGGACCGAGTATTGAGCGGACGCCGAACGTTCCAGACAGATTAAGGCCAACAACGCGAATGCGAGAAATCTCATAGTGATTCGGTAAGGCGATTCAAGTTTCGTAGGCGACTGAACCGCCGCTAGAATCCTTGAAAAGCAAAACTGGTTGCAGATGAGTCAAGTTTTTTTCTGTATCCGCACATTAATCATCAGGTGGTTTTGCTTTTCAAGGATTCTATAAGCGGGACCGCGGAACCTAAAGGTTTCGGATTCCCACTGAGCGACCATCAATTGAGCTATAATACGCAAAACCATGGAACTGAAGGCGGATGTTGCAAGACTGCGCAAGGAATACACATTGCGCGGGTTACACCGAAATGAACTCAATCCTGATCCGTTTCTGCAATTTAAGCGGTGGTTTGATGAATCGGTTCGAACCGCAGGGGATCGTGAGCCGAATGCAATGACGTTGGCCACTGCGTCAAAGCAAGGGGCGCCTTCTGCCCGCATTGTTCTTCTGAAGGGCTTTAGTGAGCGAGGACTCATATTTTTCACCAGCTACGAGAGCAGGAAAGCGCGCGACCTGGCCGAAAATCCGCGCGCGGCTTTGAACTTTCATTGGCCATGGCTCGAGCGCCAGATCCAGATAGAGGGGAGCGTTGCGAAAGTCAGCCGCGAAGAATCCGAAATCTATTTTAACAAGCGGCCAATCGGAAGCCGTCTTGGCGCGATTGTTTCGAAGCAGAGTTCCATCATCGAGAGTCGGGAAGTTTTGGAGCACAAGCTCGACCAGGTCGCAGCCGAGTATCGAAACAGTACACCCCCGGTTCCGGAGTTGTGGGGCGGATATCTTGTGTGCCCTGAGCGATTCGAATTTTGGCAGGGGCGGGAAAATCGCTTGCACGACCGTTTTCTTTACTCAAGAGAAGGGGTGGGCGACTGGCGGATCGATCGGCTCTCTCCGTGAGTGGCGCTTGCCATCGAGTCGCGAGGCGGATCCGAAGCAAATGACTTCATTTTTAATGTGCGGATACGGAAAAAACTTGACTCACCTGCAATTCTCTGATGTCTCTTCAATCTCTGTCCGCTCCCCGCTTTAGTCTTGAGAAGACGCTCAATTCTGGACAGGTGTTTCATTGGGTGCGCTGCAAAGGCGGCTTTGCGGGAACGATTGCTGAAGATGTTGTCTATTTCGAACAGAATGGTGAAACACTCTCATTTGTCGGGACAGAGGAAAGCTCTGTCGTGCGTTACCTGGGACTGGACCATCCGCTCGATGAAATCCTTAACAGCTTCCCCGATGACGCCGCGATGAAGCTGGCCGCGGAATATAGCGTAGGCATCCGAATCGTTCGTCAACCCCCCTGGGAATGCCTTGCCACATTCCTGACGTCGGCGGTGAAGCAGGTTCACCAGATTCGAGCAATGTCGCTTGCAATTCGGCATCGGTTTGGGCGGCGGTTGCAGTGCGGTGATCTATGTGCATACTCCTATCCCGGCCCCGAGATCCTTGCGACGGTTGGGTCCGAACAGCTCATCGAATGCAAACTTGGTTTTCGGGCCCGGAACCTTCTCTCGACAGCGCGAATGGTCGCCGGCGGAGAAATCGATCTTGAAGCGATTCGGAAATTGCCGACTCAAGAAGCGCGGCGCGCGCTGGTCCGATTGCCGGGAGTAGGAGAAAAGATTGCAAATTGCGTCCTTTTGTTTGCTTACGAAAGACTTGATACCATCCCAATCGACGTTTGGATTGCGCGAGTATTGAGCGAGGCTTATTTCAAGGGGCGTGGGAAGATTCCAATGCCGGAAATGAAGATCTTCGCCGCAAATCATTTTGGAGCCTATGCGGGATACGCTCAACAATATCTGTTTCATCACTGGCGCCTGACCTACCGGAAAAAAGGATGATCGATGTAGCTCTCTGTCCGAGTGAGATTCGCCGGGTTTCCGCAACCGATTTGAGCGGTGTAACCGCCGTTGTTTTTGACGTTCTGCGCGCCACCTCTTCGATGATTACGGCTCTGGGTGCGGGCGCGCTGGAAATTTATCCCGTCAACTCCGTGGAAGAAGCTAGAGAGCGCAAATCAAAGGAGCCCGATCTTCTTCTTGCTGGTGAGCGGGGCGGGTTACCGCTGCAGGGATTCGATCTCGGAAATTCACCGGATGAATTTGAGAAAACAGTTGGGCGCAAAGTGGTCATGACGACGACAAACGGAACGATCGCTATTCAAAGCATGCGGCATGCTTCGGACGTGCTGGTCGGCGCTCTACTAAACGTCGATGCACTGGCGAACTACTTGTTTCGCAGGCAGACGGAAGATCTGCTGCTGGTATGCGCTGGTACGGAAGAAGAGTTCAGTCTTGAAGACGCTATCGCCGCGGGTGCGCTCGTTGCGCGTCTCGCCGAGGATGATCGGCTATCAGATTCCGCGATCCTCGTTCGCGCGATCTACGAGCGCGTAGGAGACGACCTTGAGGAATGGCTGCGTCAAACAAAAAATGGCAAGGCGCTTCAGAAGATTGGCAAAGGTTCCGATATCGCCCAATGCGCTCGTCTTTCGATAAGCGATATCATCGGCCGCCTGTGGCAAGGCGCCGTCGTACGGCTCGAAACCTCAACAGATTAATCACTTGAGCAGCCAGTCCAGACGATTTAATCTAGCCGCGGTTCGTCCATGTCGGATAGGAACAAGATCACTCTAGCGGTCTTTGGCTCGCTGGTTTTACACATCCTTATAATCCTTACGGCAAGCAAGTTGGCGTTAGGGCGTGATACCTCTCTCCCGGTCAAGCAAGAGCAGACACTGCCTGAGCTGACCCTGCTCGACGCCGCGCCGCCGGAGTCGCAGAAGCAGGAGCGTCAATACCTTCGGACGAACGATGATCAGAAGACGGACCAGAAGCCTGCTGACTCGATGTTTGAATCCGACAAGGATACCGCGGCTGCAAGCGAGAAGCCTGCAGAAGGCAACGCTCCTGTACCGACACAAAATGGAAAAGAGACTCCAGACATTGGATTTAAAGACGAACAATATTCGTTAGCGGACAAAGGGAGCGCCTTCTCAACAGATCCTGGGCGTCAAGCCGTACCTCAGCAGGAACAACCAAAAGAAGAGAAACAGGAGGAATCGAAGCCGGAGGAAACGCCGACGCCTACACCGGCTCCGACGCCAACTCCTGAAGTGATACCGTCCGACGAGGAATTGGCAATGCTTCGACCCACGCCGACGCCGAGGCCTACCCCTTCACGGCAGAAGGTGCGCGTTCCGCAGCGGCAAAGCGCGCCTCCGACGGCTTATCGTCAAGAGCAGCGCGTTTCTCGGATGCAGGGCAATATCAACAATCGTGGCAGATCCTCAATCGCCGCGATGGGAACGCCTAAGGGAAGATTTGAAAAGGCTGTCCAGGACGCCGTTGGTTCGCGCTGGTATTATTACGTTCGCGAACGGGGCGACTTGATAAACATCGGGACAGTCGAGATTCGATTTTACGTGCGTCCGGACGGAAAAGTGGAAGATGTCCACGTGGTCCGTAATTCGTCCAACGAAACTTTGGCCTCCACCTCACTCCAGTCGATTATTGAAGCAGATATACCGCCCATGCCCGCCGAACTGGCTCCTCTACTAACTGAGGACCGCATGGAATTCATGATGAGTTTTAATTTCACATACTAGTTATGCATTACCTGGCTCTCTTCGAAAACGTACAAGATTTTTTTATCAAGGGCGGCGTTTTTATGGCGGTCCTGCTTACGATCTCATTTCTCGCCGTGACTGTCATCCTCCTCCGATTGGTCGCTCTGCGGCGACGCGCGGTTATTCCAGTCCTGATCGAAAAGGAAATTTATAAATTAAGGCCCGGAGATGATCCGGACCATCTCCGGCACCTGATACAAGACGATACCTCGCCGCTTTCCCGCATCGTTGAAGTTGCGGTCAGACCGTTTAATTCGACGAAGCAGGAGACGCTGGAGGTGGTGCAATCGCGGGCCCGCCAGGAGATTGTGCGGTTGGAGAGCGGGCTTTTCGTCCTGGAAATCGTTGTGGGAATTGCGCCTCTTCTTGGCCTCCTTGGTGCCGTCACTGGTCTAGTCAAAGTGTTTTCAAATATTGGCTCCGGAGCGATGTCAACCGCGGACCTCAAAGGGATTGCATCCGGTATCGGCGAAGCGCTCAGCACCACGATCGTGGGTCTCGCCATTGCGATTCCGGCATTGGTCGCATTCAGCTATTTTTCGCGGCGCGTCGAGCGATTGGCGGTCGAAATGGAATCCTTGCTCACAGATTTGATTGACAAGATTTTCCATCGCGCCAAGCAACGAGAGTCGTATGCGCAAGAGGGTGAACCGCTTGAGGAAGCTGCGCGATGAGATTTTACGTTAAGCGGAAACGAACTCCTCAGGTTATCATCGTTTCTCTGATAGACATCTTCGCGATGCTGCTGATTTTTTTTATCGTCACAACCACCTTTAAAACAGCGGAGTCGGAGCTTTCCATCAAATTGCCGGAATCCAAGACCGCAACGGCAGCAAACAACCCTTCCGAGCCTATTGTTTTGGCGATTACTTCCGACGAAAAAATAGTCCTGGATGATCATCCGATAAAGAGCGTTGACGACCTGACTTCGGCGATTCAGGAGATGCAAAAAAAGACTCCCGAGCGACCTCTTGCAATGAAGGCAGATCAAAAGGTGTCGTTTGGATTTCTCGTGCAAGTACTCGACTCGCTAAAAAAGGCTGGGGTAAAAAATCTACCAACGTTCACAAAAGCGCCGCGGCAGAATGATTCGTGACATCGTTATTTACGGAAATGCGGTCCTGCGAACCAAGGGAAAACGGGTTGAGACTTTTGATGCCGAGTTGCGTGCTCTGGTAGCCGATATGCTCGAAACCATGTATAACGCCAATGGCATTGGTCTGGCCGCACAACAGGTAGGAGAAGTCCTCCAGTTAACCGTGATTGACGTAAGCGAGGCTGAAAGTCGTCCCAGTCAGATGTGGATCGATGGTGCGGAAGTAGATCCGAAGGAGTATATGCCACTTGTTCTGGTGAATCCTGAAATCCAGTTTGGGCAAGAAATTGAGATTGCTTCTGAAGGCTGCTTGAGCTTTCCCGAAATCACCGGCGACATTCCGAGAGCGGCGAAGATAAGTGTCAAGGCCAGGGATCTGGATGGAAAATCTATTGAATTTGAAGCCGCCGGGTTACTGTCGCGTGCCGTGCAACACGAAGCCGACCACCTCAACGGAATCCTTTTCATTGATCGGATGTCTTCAGCGGCGAAATCCTCGTTGGCCGGGAGGTTAAAGCGCCTTGCTTCTGAATCGGGTTGAAAGCGCAAGCGAATGACTCCCATCCAATGAGCAAAGGTTTCCTTCAGACGAGTTGCAAAGATCGGAGTTTACCGACGCCAATCGGTAGACTGCCGATCATTGAACGCTGCTTTTGGCCGAGTTGAAATTTCGTTGGGATCTAATGAACCTAATCGTAAGCAATATTGATACATTTAGTCGGTCCCCTTAGAGAATGGTCGATCGGTTGTGGTGCAAATGGAAAAGCTTTGAACCGCTTCGATGGAGTTGGGATTGGGTATTCGGGCGGCTTGCGTTCGATGACCCGCATTCTCCCCGAACGGGTTCTACGGACCTGCACACCACCGCAACCGTCGACGTTGTCCGGCCGCATCGAGCTTTAATTTTCTCGACCATCGAGCGCATTCCACGCGCTTGGATCATATCCTTTGTTGTGCTGGCCGCCGTTTATATTGGAACTTGTGGAGTTCCAAGGTTGTTTGATCAGATCGATGGCCAGTACGCAGGAGCTGCGCGGGAAATGATTGAGCGCGGGGATTGGCTTACCCCGACTCAGGATGGCGTGCCTAGACTGCAGAAGCCGCCGCTCGTCTATTGGTGTGAAATTGCTTCTGTTGGCATTTTGGGAAAAAATGAATTTGCTGCTCGATTACCGGTGGCGCTAGCTGCCATAGCGTGGTTTGCCGCTACGGGTCTCGTCGCGCGGCGTGTTATTGGAACATATTCTGCCGGAGTTGCAGCCGCAGTAAGCCTCGCGGCATTTGCAGGCACATTTTTCTTCTGCCATTTGGTGATGCCGGAGCCTTTTATCGGGTGTTTCGTGGCGCTGGCGTTCTGGGCTCTTCTTGGCGCCTTGCAGGAGAGACCGTCGGAGATTGTTCGTCTGGACCGATGGCTTTTAGCCGCGTGGATGTTTATCGCGCTCGGCACCCTTTCAAAAGGCCTGCACGCCTTGCTGTTTCCCGTCGTCGCAATGTCTATGACTGCGTGGGTTCAGCCTTCCGTTCGATCCGTATGGAGGCGCTTCATGCTGAGGCCACACGGCTGGGTGTTGTTTCTCGTGATTCTCGCTCCCTGGTATGCAGCAACCGAATGGCGATATCCTGGTTTCCTACAGGACCATTTTCTTAACGAGCAGCTTGGTCCGGCAGTGAGTCGTCGCTTGCCGCCGGACAGCGATCGAGTTCCATTGGTGGTCTTCTGGCTTGAGCATCTTGCGCTGTTCTTTCCAATGACTCTTTTGTTTCCGGCAGCCCTGTGGAAGGCCTTCCGAGCACTCAAGTGCACGCGCAGGAAGATAAGCAAGGAAACCTTCTTGCTCGTTTCCTGGTTTTCTACTAACGCTTTAGGCGTCAGTTTTGCCAACGTACAAGACTACTATCTCATGGTTGCCTGGCCCCCAGTAGCCGTCGAAATTGCGTGGGCAGTCTCCAAAAAAGAGATCCGATTTAAGTGGCCCGCTCTTGTTCTTGCCGCTTTGGGGAGTCTCGGACTTTTAGCTGTTTTTGCACTCACAATTTGGCGTAGACATCAAACGGGTGAGTTCGTCACTGGCAGCGAGACCCATCAGGTGAACCAAGATACGATAATGATCGTCCTGCAGAATATGCCGCCATCTGTCTGGGCAAAAACAATTCCCCTTGTCTGCATGATTTCCGGGGCTGCCCTTTTTGGGGGCGTTCTAGTATTTGTTTTTGATCGCCAAGGAAAGTCCCACCTGGGATTTTCGGGATTTGCGCTCTTAATGGCGGCAATTTTTCTGTTTTGCACGCGCGGATTGGCAATTGTTCAGGATGACTTTTCCTCAGCCAGAGTCGCAGAAGCCATT
>DASZHC010000022.1:0-2504 GCA_035938215.1 Chthoniobacterales bacterium | reverse complement strand
AAGGAAGAGATTGAGATTTCGCTGCACGATAACACGCTCGCCCTCTCGGGCGAGCGCAAACGCGAAGGGTCCAGCGAGCTAGGATTACTTACCGAAAGGTTCTACGGCAAATACCAGCGCAGCGTGACTCTGCCGACCGCCGTTGATCCCGACAAAGTGACAGCCACTTATAAAGACGGCCTTTTGCAGGTTGTGCTACCGAAAGCGGAGGAAGCAAAGCCAAAACAGATCGAAGTCGCCCTCAAATGAAAATGCTCAGTGCCGATGCGCTCAGCGCGCAGGTGCCAAAACCTGGATAAAGCAATGAATATTCCTTCTCGACCTCCAAAGGAACAAGCAATGGTTCCCAACGAGGACAATCGCCCGATCGCCTACGTGACTCCGCTGGCGGATATCGAATCTGCGGAAGATGGCTATGTCATCCGAGCGGAAATGCCTGGTGTCGGTAAGGGTGAGCTCGAAATCACCGTGGATAACGGCGAGTTGATGATTCTGGGTCGTCGTAAGCCAACCGACTTTACTGCTGAATTGATCTATCGGGAGATCCGGCCGCATGATTTCCGGCGTGTCTACGAACTGGATCCATCAATCGATACGACGAAAGTAAGTGCCAAAATTGACGATGGCGTCTTGACCGTTACGCTGCCGAAAGCCGAAACCGTGAAGCCTCGCAAGATCTCTGTGCAATGAGCGTCTCTCCGGAGAAGTTGGACATAAGAAAAGCCACAAATGACTCCCATTCTCGCGAAAGTCCTTGCTGTCGAAAATCTAGCCGACCAATACAGGGTATTTGTTAGAATTGGACTCGCGAAATATCGAGGCTCATTCAACACCCTTACATTCGGAGAAAACAAACCGTCCATCGGTTTCTGTCACGAAGGTAGGCTTGAGCTTGTCTACTACAAAGATCCTGGTCTTAAAGCAGGAGAACGGTTTCCGCTGTGGACGATTCAGTAACCCCAGCAACGCTTCCTGCTAAGGGCTTTCGCGCATTTGAACTCTGTTATCCAATCGCTGCTCACGATCTTTGGGGAGGCGAGCAGCGGGGATGAACTCACGAAGATTTTTGGATGTAGCTGTCGTGATTTGTAGTAAATGGTCCAATGGAGTTCAAAATCAGATGTCAACTGGGTTACGAAGTCTCTACACCGGCTTCTTTTCTATTTAACGTTGCGGTCGCACAAAATTCGTTTCAGCGCATCGTTACCGAACATTTCGAGGTTTCAGGGGCAGAGTTTTGTCCTGAAATGCTGATACGCGGCCAGCGTTTTCACCGACTTACTGCGCAGCGTGGTCCGGTCGAGGTAACCTACGAAGCAGTGGTGGACGCCACACATGAATTGCTCGGGGATCCTTCCCGAATTCAAGTCCCGCTCTTTGAACAAATTCCCGCCGAAGCGATCGTGTTCATTTACCCAAGCCGTTTTTGCCAGTCAGATTTGCTCGCGCGTCTTGCGAAACGCGAGTTCAACCAAGACGAGTCTGGATTCTACCGAGTGACCCGGATCTGTAATTGGATCTTCGAGCGAGTGGAGTATCTGTCCGGGAAAACTACTGCAACGACGTCAGCATTCGATACGGTCACGGAACTGGCCGGTGTTTGCCGTGATTTCGCGCATCTAGCAATAGCCTTTTGCCGGTCATTGGGAATCCCGGCCCGATTCGTGAGCGCGTATGCCCATGGCCTGAATCCGCCGGACTTTCACGCTTATGTTGAAGCTTTTCTTGGAGGGCGCTGGATCCTATTCGATCCGACTCGCCTTGCTCCGCAATCGAGCTTCGTGCGCATTGGACAGGGCAGAGATGCCGCGGACACCTCGTTTGCGACCATTTTCGGCGGTGCAGTAATGAATAAAATGGAGCTTTCGATGCAGCCCAGCACCGGGCAACGCAATTATCCTGAGTATACCACCGCTCCGATTTCGAATTATCCGAGCCCGGACCAGTCCGAAAAGCAACGTAGTGTCCTGTCCCCGAAATAGCATGTATTTTGTTGCGATCAAAATGGGCCGTCGACAAGGCGCGAGGAGCGGAGCATCCCGCACCATTTTACGCTCCCTGCCGAAGAGGTTTCTCCCGCCGGTACAAAATGGGGCGGGACGTGACCGACGAGCAACGCGGTCGCCGGGCCTATTTTCATCGCAACCCTTCGGGCCGGAGCCAGTTGGCCGTTTTTCTGCGTTGCTCTCTCGGCCCGTATGATTCAGATATTGGCGCTCGTTCGCGCCTTGAAAAACAGCCAACTGACTTCCGGCAAAATATATGTTATTTCGGGGACAGGACACTAGCTCTCAGGACAACTGACAGGGCAGGTTGTCCTTGCATTCGTCGGAGTTCCGGTTCCAAGCGAAAAGACGCCCAGCTAACCCGAATTTGCATCACGATGGATAACCTGTTCTTCCTTAAAAAAACGAAGAAGCGGATGATTATAGGCGAGATCCGGCTGAAAATGGGTGCTGTATTGTGTTGGCCTAGGATATCGATTCTACGCGGTTCTCTCAAAA
>DASZHC010000021.1:0-3239 GCA_035938215.1 Chthoniobacterales bacterium | reverse complement strand
GAGCGAAAAAATCGAAAGCCTGCTTGCCGAGAAAAAGCCGTCATGAATTCTCGTCCCAGCCGCCTGCTCATCGTAGACGATAACGAAATGAATCGGGACATGCTGGCTCGCCGGTTGGCCCGAAAGGGGTATGTTATCGGGCTGGCGGACAGCGCAAGGGATTTGCTGGCGCGAGTCAAAGAGGACGGCATTGATATCGTGCTCCTGGATATCGAAATGCCTGAAGTCAGCGGGCTGGATGCACTGCAATCGCTCCGAGAGTCGTATTCTCCCACCGACTTGCCGATCATTATGGTTACGGCGAAAAATCAGAGCGACGATATCGTCAAAGCGCTGGAGATGGGCGCAAACGATTACCTGACTAAGCCGATCGACTTCCCTGTGGCACTGGCGCGCATCAGCACCCAGCTATCCCATAAAAATGCGCAAGAAGCGTTGAGAGAAAGCGAGGAGCGATATGCCTTGGCTGCTCGCGGCGCCAATGACGGCCTCTGGGACTGGAATCTTCTGACAGGCGCCGTGTATTTTTCTCCGCGTTGGAAAGCCATGCTCGGTTTTCAGGAAAACGAGATTGAGGATCGCCTCGAGGAATGGCTCGATCGCATCCACGATGCCGACCGGGATCGAGTCAAACAAGAAATTGATGCCCATCAAAAGGGCTTAACGCCGCACTTTGAAAGTGAGCATCGCTTACTGCACAAAGACGGAGGCTTTCGCTGGATGCTCAGCAGGGGACTCGCCGTTCACGACGCCACGGGAAAAGCCTTGCGTATGGCGGGATCGCAAACGGATATCACCGAACGAAAAGTCTCCGATCCGCTAACGGGCTTGCCCAATCGGCTTCTGTTCATTGACCGCCTTGGACGCCTGATCAAACACTCGAAACGCCGTAAGGACCACCTCTTTGCCGTGCTCTTCATGGACCTGGACGGCTTCAAGATGATCAACGACAGTCTTGGCCACCTGGCTGGAGACCAGCTCTTGGTCGGCGTGGCTAGCCGATTGGAGAAGTGCTTGCGTTCCTCTGATACGGTGGCGCGCCTGGGAGAGACATTTACGGTTGCAAGGCTCGGGGGAGACGAATTCACGATCTTGCTCGACGACATCAAGGAACCCGACGATGCAAATCGGGCAGCGGAGCGGCTCATGAAAGCATTGGCGCCGCCGTTCCTTTTGGCTGGTAAAGAGATTTTCACATCCATCAGTATCGGCATTGCTTTGAGTAATACGGCCTACGAAGAACCGGAAGACATGCTGCGGGATGCCGATACGGCGATGTATCGGGCCAAGTCGCTGGGCAAAGCACGTTTCGAAGTATTCGATGCGGATATGCGCGCCAGCGTGATGGCGCGCCTGCAGCTAGAGACAGACATGCGCCGTGCGCTCGAACGGAACGAATTCCGGAATTTCTACCAGCCCATCGTAGCTCTCGACTCTGGACACGTTGTCGGATTCGAGGCTCTTATGCGCTGGCAGCATCCGACCAGAGGAATGATTGGGCCGGAAGAGTTCATCTTTGTTGCCGAAGAGACCGGGTTGATCCGCGACTTGGGCTGGTGGAGTTTGCGCGAGGCGTGCCGGCAAATGAGTACTTGGCGCGCCCGTTCCAAAGCATACCTGGATTTGACTATGAGTGTGAACGTTTCCGCCAAACAGCTTTTGCAGCCCCACCTGGTAGAAGAAATGAAGAAGTTGTTGACTGAAACAGCCCTGCCCCCGGAAGCCTTGAAACTTGAAATTACCGAGAGCGCCGTTATGGCGGACCCGGCCGCCGCTGCGGAAATGCTGCAGCGAATCAAATCTTTGGGGATCCGGCTGGCGATCGATGATTTCGGGACTGGCTATTCCTCTTTGAGCTACCTGCACCGCTTCCCGCTGGATACCTTGAAAATTGACCGGTCTTTTATCAGTGGTGACGGAGAGGGAAGCGAGGGTATGGAAATAGCGCGAACCATTATGCCCATGGCCAAAACCCTTCGCCTCGATGTTGTTGCCGAAGGAGTCGAAACGGTTGAACAGGTCGGACTCCTAAGAAGACTGCAGTGCAAGTATGCACAAGGATACTTTTTCTCCAAACCACTCGCGCCCGAGGAAGTGCCTCCGGTACTATCCTATGAAACGAGCTGGGAAATGCAGAAGCAATCGAAATAGAGCCGCGCTTTCCCTTAACACCCACAACAAGCGAATCCCGCCCTCTGATAGCATTCGGAAACTGCGTTCCGATGATAGACTGCCTCCGGAGGCTTACCCGACTCCATGGTTGCATGGCTATTAGTCTTGCACGTCCTCGGATTTACGCTGTGGATTTCCGGCCTGCTCATGACGAGCTTGGTTTTGCTTCGCCACGTAGGGGTAGCGGATCCGCAAGCACGCTCAAGCCTGGCCGGAATCGAGAAGCTCAGTCTCCGGGGGCTCGCGGATCCCGGCGCCACTCTGGCCATTCTCGCGGGAATCCTGCTCATTATGACCAACAGCACCTACTATCTGCACGCCCGCTGGCTGCACATAAAATTTATTTTTGTGCTCCTCTTGATAGCGCTGCATGTGATCGTCGGAACGAGAAGCAAGGCCTTTTCATCGGGACGCATCACCTTGGACCGCGGATACGTTCGCTTGCTTTCCATCGTGATTGTGTTGGTCTTTATTTCCATCCTTATCTCCACATTGCCGGGCGAAGTTCTCTTGACCCACTAGAAGAATCGCCAGGTTTGAGCGTCAGGCCAGCGCAATCACATCGATCTCCACGCGAACATCCCGGGGCAGCCGCGCAGCCTGTACCGTCGAGCGGGCAGGAAAGTCCTGCCGAAAATAGCGCGCGTATACCTGGTTCATGGCCGCAAATTCGTTCATGTCGGACAAAAATACGGTGGAGCGTAGCACTTTTTCGAGCGACGAGCCGGCCGCCTGCAAAATGCCTTTCAGATTTTCCAGCACGCGTTCGGTCTGCGCCGTGATGTCCCCCGAAACCAACTCCTGCGTGCGTGGATCGAGAGCGATTTGACCCGACACGAAAACGAATCCATTCGCGCGAATCGCCGGCGAGTAAGGGCCAATGGCCTTGGGTCCTGAATCCGTTACAATTACGTCTTTCACGAAACCTCCCGGAGTGTCATTTTTCTTCTCTAAACTGTTAAACCAATTCGGTCATCGCGCGCCCCCATCATGGGCACGAAACTCAGCGGGAAGTCCCGGATGATCGAGCCAATCACGAAACACGCCAGCCAGGTTCCGGCCTGCCT
>DASZHC010000020.1:0-8292 GCA_035938215.1 Chthoniobacterales bacterium | reverse complement strand
CTTGTGTATCCGGCGGATCCCAGCGCGCGTAGGACACGGAGGAGCGCCTCTTTAACGACGCCAAAATCGAGACTTGGTGGGTTTGGTCGCCACCGCAGAGACCGGCGAGTCGGCCTGTGATAATTTCGATGCTGCCTTCGGAGATCCGATCGCCTTCTTCACTGCGTTACAGATTGTTTCACGCGAGAATGGTTTCTCGAGGAAAGCAGATATACCCAGCTTCTCCGCTCTCAGCGCGACGGCACTAGGGTCATAACCCGAGATAAGTATGATTGGAGTTGCACCCCATTTCGAACGAACCCGTTCCGCGATATCGAGTCCGCTACCGTCCGGCAACTTGTAGTCGACTACGTAGACAGCAAAAGATTTTTGTTCGACGGCTGCGAGAGCGTTGGCAACAGATTGGCTTGTCTGGACAGTGTACTGCTCGTCGGAAAGCATCCGGTGAAGGATTCGACAGACTGCGATGTCGTCGTCTACGACTAAGACGTTCGTAATATTCATCTGGATTTAGGCGCGGTCGGCGCAATTTGTCCTGGAGGTGCCTCTATGACACTCATTCCCGCGAAAACCAAAAATAAGTGAGCGCGCAATACTTCATCGCCAAAACCGTGCAAAATGACTTACGTCGTTTTGCTGGGCGATCAGGTTGTGGCGGGCCCGTTCGCCACGGCGGCCGAGGCGGTTAAAGCGCGGGAGGCGTTGATCAAGGCAAATTTCGTCACATTAACGGCTCGCGTCGACCCATATTGAGAGTAAGCCGGGTCTTGTTTTTGTGGTCCGCTTCGGTCATCAATTTCATAACCCCCGTAGCTATGACTGCTCAAATCACTTCGCTGTTGGACCTCAAAAAAGAACTTCAGAACAACTTCGCTGAACTGAAAATTGATTTCTTTCCGAGTGAGCGACGCCCGGAATGGATCGAAGTCGGGAAAGAGGCGTGGGGAGAAACCACGATTCACATAAACCTGCATTCCGACTGCATTTCAATATTCGGGATTGTGCGTGGAAAATCTGATTCCTACGCAGCCCGACCTCTTCCCGCAGAGGCCCAAGATTGCTTAAAACAAATCAGGACGCTTTTGGAACCCTTAAATCTGATAGTGGTTCACGGTCCGGTAACCGTTGGCTGGTTTGAATCTTAGGATCCGGCGCCGGACTCTTGGTAAGAGCGTCCCCCGTATTTTTAACGGGTTAAAGTTTCGGAGAATTCTCCTTTAACGCCAAAGCATCCTCGTCATCGTCGGGTCGGACGTCCGATTGTTTTCGCAAGATCAGGTCGTACTTCAGAATTCTAAGCTCGTCAAACGGAGTGAGTAAATTGGCGCTGACGACGGCTGGCATAAGTTTGTAAACGCCAAATCGCCGATAGAGACGTTTGAAATGATTGAGGTGCTCCAAAGTTCTTGGGGAGATTCTGAGAAAACTGCGATTGAAAAGATAACGCTCGCCAGTTGCATCATCAGATAGGCCGAAATGACGGCGAATGTTGATGTAATTCGGTCCTACGTTCATCGCATAGGCGTTGTCATTCCCATCGAACCTGCCCTCGATAATAGAGATGCGGAGAAGCGATTCTTCGTCGTCTGGCCGAACCAGAGCCCGCAATCCGGCGAAGACTTCTTGCGCGGCTTCTTTGTGTTGAAACATGAGTGCTGCTATAGGCGGCTGCCCTTCATCGAAAATAAAAGACTCGAGGCTGGACGTGTTGCTTTCGGCGACATGACTTCAGAACGTGTCGCAAATACCTAAGAAGCGGCGACACGATTCCAAAGCACGCTCCACGCGCTCGCAGAGAGAACGAAATCGAATCGGCCAAACGTGCCAGTTTAAGCGGAGGGTAATCCCACTATTGGTTGCTCGGGGTGGGTGTCGCGGCCGGTGCCGGGGTTGTGCTAAAGGTGTCCAGTTGCCTCTTCCAAGTATCGCCCTCACGACGATAAATCTCTGTCCAATTGCCAGTGAGGTCGAAAGGTTTGCCGTCTTGGCCTTGAAGCGTCACCTTCCATTGCCCGTGACTCCATGCCTCATTGCCGGCCGTTCCTATCGTGTGAGGCGAATCCGGAGCGGCCTTGTCGGCCTGGTTGCTCACATGAAATTTTTTGAACAATCCTGCCCAATATTTCTCGATGGCCTCCCGACCGTAAACGGGTCCTGTGTCCGGCACTAGAATCGCGTCCTCCGTGTAAAGCGCGGCCAGGGCCGCGGCGTCGTTATTGTTGAATGCCTCTCCAGTTTTTTTACTGAGCGCACTAAGCTGCTCGGCTAGTTGTGGATCGACCGTGTCTTTCTGTTGTGCGAACTCTGGCACAGCAAAGCCGATTGCCAACCCTGCGACGGTAATTAGGAAGGGTATTTTCATTGTCTGCTCCGGAGGGGTTTAGAATTGATTTTTCGCCAACCGACCTGGCTGCGGGATTTCTCTACAGTCGCCGGTAACAGCCGTATCGCCGGGGGCAGAGGGAACGCCTTTGGTCAAAGGTCCTAAGCGATGTCTCCAAGTGGATGCTTCGCCCTATTCAGTGTCAATCAGAAACATTTGCTGGGCATGGCCGCGGCGGTTAAAGCGCGGGAAGCATTAGAGTTCAGCCCTGAGTAAAGAGTACTCCGGATTTACGATAAATCCGATAGTGCACAGCAAATGAACTTTGTTTACGATTTCAACCGTTGCACGTAATACGCCGTAGTAAAAAGAGCAGATTCAATACTCATTGCTGAACTCCGATGGGTTTTGAGTTTAGGCCGTCCTGCGGATTTCGAGCTTCCGCAGGCGGTCATTTTTCTTTGTTCCAAAACTGGTGCGGCAAAGGTTTCCCATTTAATGGGCACCTCTCAACGACAAACGGACAAGTGGAGGTGGTCAAAGCGCGGGAGGGGCTCATTGATAAAGATTGTGCGTCCCCACGTCGAGACTAGTGATCGTGTTTTCGTCGATCCTAAAGAGTACCCGTAAGTTTGCCTCAATCACAACGGAGTAGATCGTGTGTCTGGCGTATGCGCTTAAGACGTTTATTTTGTGCGAGCGAAGGATGGGATCGAACGGGTTGTCTTTGAAGATTTTCCACTTCTCTCGGACTGATGCCTTCTGACTATCCGAAAGAGCGTAGAAATTTTCCCAAAACTTTTCGGTTACTTTGTACTCGTAACTCACGCATTAGGCGGAGGAGTATTGAGGGCGATATCGTCGCTGACGACTCGCCCTTTTTGGAAATCGTTGAGGGCTTCGATGAAAGAGTCGGGTACTTGTTGAAAGTACTCATAGCCTTGAGTTGCGGCGGAATATTCGCCAATGAACTGCGCTCCGGTTTCGACACGCAATTCGATTCCCTCGGATCGAGACTGAGATGGTCCTTGGTCGGGAATAAGTTGGGTATTCATACCTGCGGAGTTGCTGATATTGATCTGACGAAAAGGACGCGCTTGCCCACCGATTCGGTTCCGACAAGGATATTGACCTCATAACCCCCAACATGAGGAAATGGCGTAGGCCCCACAGGGACGACGATCTCTAGCACCTCGTTTTGAGTGATATTGGGTTCGATCTTCAGTTCGCCTGATACGCTTGCTAAAACATGAGCGGATCCGGGGGCTTCGATACGCAACGTTATAGGCAGACGTTCAATAGGGCCGCGAAAATTGGATAAAAGTACGGTCACCAAAAAAGGCGGTGACAAGAAGGGAGTGCCGGGCACGTTAAAATGCGTAAATGAACCAATGATAGAGAGTTTCCCGGTCCCCTGTTCTCGAATTGCCAAATCAGAGAAAATTATGGCGGGGCAAATGACCGGCTCAATTTCCATCTGATGCAACTTAAAGGGTTTAGGGTTCGCAGTACAAGGAATTGATTTATAGTGCTTATGGTTTTTGAAGTTTTCGCGATTTAGGTCACCTTCTCGCCTCCGTGATGGCTGCGGTTCGCCCGCTCCAGGAACTTCTGGCGCGCTCAAAGCCGATCAACTGTCTTGTGTTTCTTCGAAACATGTTTGCGAAGCGATCCCCGCGCACTTCACGCAAATGAGGCCGTCCATTCGGTTAAAACAGCTACGGCAGGGAATCGCGACCTCGTGCTCATTGCCCCAGGCACAGTGCTCGAACGCCTGTCCACAACGAATGCAGCAGCCTTTTTGCGCCCCTAAAAACTCGTTGAGCTGTTCCAGGGAAATAGGTTTTGAGTGTTCGGAATAGCGTGGTTGAGTCATACTCTAGCTAAACCGCAGCGGGAATATTCACTAGGTCGGTAGTTAATTGCCGGGTCGAGCCGGTCACTTGCTTAGCAAGAAGCAACGCATCTTGAAAAAGACCGTTCGCAATAGCTTCCCTAATTTTCCGCAGATTTTCCCTGATGCCGCTAAAACGCGAAGCTAGCTCATCTGATGCCATATACATGGCTCCCCTACGTCGTATTGCTCTTAAGATTGAAATCGAAAGCGAAGCCTTTTTGCTGTGCGCTATCGTCTTTATGGTAAATCTAGAACGCCCTCCCGCGCCAGGATCGGTTTCTGCGCTCTACTTAAACGCCCCGTTGATCTCGCCTTTATGCAGCTGGAGCCATCCGTAGTGCTTTTCGACTGTGCGCGTGTCGTCGCCGAGCCATCGGCCGACCTGGTAGACGGAAATATTGTTGTTGCTGATCGTGAGCGAGGCAAATGTCCGACGCATATCGTGAATCGTGATCCGCGGAAAGCCGTGTTCCTCGCACTTCGCTTTGATGTAGTCGGTATAAAGTTTTCGGAAGTCGTAGCGATACCGGCGACCGGGCTTCTTGCGCCCGTTGTAGATCATGTAGTCGTTTGAGTGCGGATAGGTCTTAAGAAATTCAGCAAATTCCAACGTTAAAGGAATCGTGCGGTCCTCTCCGTCTTTGGTGTCGAAAAACTCGTCTCGGGTGACGTTGATCGTCATGCGCTCAAAATCAAACCAGCTCCATTTGGCGGCTGTGATCTCCGCTTTGCGCAATCCGGCGTGAATCCCGGCGTAGAGGATAAACTTGAGCTGTTGATTCTGGCATTCGGAAATCAGCGTTTTGACCTGTTCGATTTGGGCGAACATCTTTCGGAACGGGCGCCGATACCGCGGGAGCTGGACATCAAGAGCCGGATCAATACTGGTCAGCCCGGCCTTGATCGCCCACTTGAAAAATAGATGGATCGCGAACACGTAGGCGTCGACGGTGGAAACCTTGCTCTTTCGCTTGGTTATCCGTTCCAGTGCCCAGATTTCGATTTGCGAGGAAGTAAGCTTGAACGGGTCGGGCCCTAGGATTTCACGCCAGAGGAACCGAAGCCATTCCTGCGCATCGGCGCCGTAATGGCGGGAGAGCATCTGCGCCCGATGGTCGAGATACTGCCGGCACAAGTCCGGCAGCTCCTTGGTTTCGCGTCGACGCACCTCGTGGCGCTTTATCGCTGTGCGCTGGCGGATATCCTGGCCGTTTTTCCGGCTCTGCCGGCGACCTTCAGGATATGCCATTGATTACTAGTTAGATATGACTAGGCGCGGAACCGATCCCGAAGTTCTTTTCGGTCAGCAACTTTGGCGGGAAGCTCCTTCTCCAGGTTCCACGGAACGTTTACGATCAGGATTCGGTTACGCCCCTGGAGTAGAAGCACAGTTTTGAGAATATCCGCTCGCCGGTTATGCAACAGACTGTAGTACCAGCGCGACTCGATCAGCTGCGGAACCAGAACAGCGATGACGTTCTCCGGGTTTTTGCCTTCGAGTTGCCAGATATAATTGAGGATCGGCGTGATCACTTTACGATAAGGTGATTTTAGAATCACCAGATTGGGTTCCGGTAACCCGGAACGGTCGATCGATGGTTGGACGTCAAGCCGCCATTCGCCGGAGAAATCGCGGTCGCTATGTTCTTCCTGAACATGCACAATGTGGATGTTTTGCGATAGCCCATAGGCAATCTGAAGTGCCTTTTCGGCCAACACGTTCAAATAGTCGATCGGAACGACCGCTATCATCTTGCTCGGGCGTTCTAATCGTATCGGACCGGAGACAGCCACCTCCCGTCCGATCCTCGTATAATGACGATTAATCGAGAGCATCAGGATGAATAAAAGCGGCATAACGATGACCACTAGCCAGGCTCCCTCAGCGAACTTCGTCACGATGACGATCAGAAACGTAATAGCCGTAGCAATCGCACCTGTGCCATTGACCACGGCGCTGAGGCGCGCGTTTCGGTCTTTCGATCTCGACCAGTGCATCACCATCCCGGCCTGGGATAAAGTGAACGCGAGGAAAGCTCCTACTGCGAAGAGAGGAATGAGCTTATCGGTAACGCCGTTAAAGAGAATCAGCAAACTTCCAGAGAGAACCGTCAGCACAATAATGCCTTGGGTGTACACGAGCCGTCGGCCACGGACGGCGAACACTAAGGGAAGAAATCCATCTTGCGATACTGTACGGCAGACCCGCGGGAAGTCAGCAAACGAAGTATTGGCCGACAGGCAAAGCACCAGGAGGATTGCCGCGATCGTTATATAGTAGAAAATTCCTCTGCCGACGATCGCCTCGGTCAGCAGTGACAGGATGCTTTGATAACCTGGCGCACCAGGATCGGTCGCCGTTATTTGGTAGGCCGAAACCAAATACGCGATGCCCAGCAAAAGGAGAATGAGAATCGCGACGATCAGCGTAAGTGTTCGGCGCGCCGAGTCAACCACTGGCTCTTTAAAGGCTTGAACGCCGTTGCTCACCGCCTCGACGCCGGTCATGGCAGTGCATCCCGCCGCGAATGCTTTAAGGAAGAGCCATAGTGTGATTTGCTCATGCGCTATTGGCGGTTGCGGCACCGGATTGACCGGCTGCGGATGTCCGCCGGAAAGGAAGGCCTTGACGATGCCGATGAGCAGCACAAGAACGAGGCAGCCAATAAACAGGTAAGTCGGCGGCATGAAGGCCAAGCCGGATTCGCGCAGACCTCTAAGGTTAAAGAAGGTGAGCAGCAGTAGCACTGCGAGGCATAGAAGTAACGTGTAAGGCTGCAACGGCGGTAATGCGGAGGTGAGCGCCCCGATGCCAGCCGAGATGCCAACCGCTACGTTTAACGTGTAGTCGATCATTAACGCCGCAGCGGCGAAAAGCCCAGCGTAGGTGCCTAGGTTTTCTTTCGCCACGGTATAAGATCCCGCCCCCTCCGGGTACCCGGAGATCGTTTGGCGATAACTAAAATAGACGATCGTTAGAATGGCGGATACCGCGATAGTGATCGGAAGGCTGAAACCGACGCCAGCAATGCCGAGCGGGATAAGAACGGTCAAAGCTGCTTCGGGGCCATAAGCGGCAGAACTCAATGCGTCAAGCCCGAACACGGAAACCCCTGCCAGCGGACCAACCCGTTCGTCCTTATCCTCGTCGGAGGCCAAAGGGCGACCGAGAACAAAGTCTAACATAGCCATAATTTAGCGGTGAAAATTTCCGAGGCGCTCGGTCAGCAGACTAGCCAAAAACGTCCGGCGAGCACACGAGAAATCTCAGGTGGGTCTGACTTTGCGCCGGAGCGGCTGGCTTCCGGTTAATTTATTTTCAAAACAGGTTCCCGAGACTTTCAGAGAACCCGCAAGAAATTTGATCGATCAACTTCAGCTTTTTCGCTTCCTCGACAATCGTCGCCAATCTCAGCGAAAGCGGCTTCGCCAGTTGATCGGTGCGATCAATCGAGCGGAGAGGGGGGTGAAGAAACGGGTCGGCGAATCGGCGTGTCGGCGTGTCGGCGGGGGGGAAGAAACGGGTCGGCGGTTCGGCGTATCGGCGGGTCGGCGGGGGGAAGAAACGGGTCGGCGTATCGGGGGTAGGGATGCGCTCCTGCGCGTCCGCCGTTGCGAGTCTCGACGCGTCTTTTTGCCGCTTCTGCGTTACCGGTCCTGAGCTTCCCTGAACATGCGACGCCGGATCGCGCGGAGCGCGTCCCTAGCAAATGCGACGGCAGATCAAGGGTGCCCGGACGAAGCGACCCGTTGCGTCGCTGCGGAGTTCATCGGTTGGGCAACGAGTAAGGAGATGGAGGCCCCATTTCGAAGTCATTTGCGGCCACCCCTTCGGATGAAAGTTGATCAATGATGGTGTTGAGATGGTGGAAGATAACACTAAATCTATACTTAAATAGTAGTATCAATGTCAAAACTAACAATCATCAAAGCCTTCACTAACTTTCTTGCCGCTTTCGCCATCTTGAGCAATATCCAGCCCGCGCTGGCTCAAACCATCAACCCGCCAAAACAGGAGATTTCGCTCGCGGGTTCGCCCTTTGCCGTTACCACTACGCCGGACGGCAGGTAT
>DASZHC010000019.1:0-4744 GCA_035938215.1 Chthoniobacterales bacterium | reverse complement strand
TGCCCTCATAGCCGCTGTGTGCCCAAAATAACCTAAGAATCTTCGAGCACGATGAGACTACCGCAGCTGCGACCCGCGGAAGAAGGCCTGGAAGGGCAAGAGCCGCGAGGAACGAGACGGGTTGAGGATTTAAATAGAGGGGACCCCCGAGCTTAGGCGAGAGAGTGGGCGCCGGCTACTTTGAGCCGCAGACGGTACTCTTGCGCTGTAGAGGCCTCCGCGGGGGCGGAAGCATATCTGGCGATGGCCAGACACATGGAAACAGGAGTAGTCTTAGGCGAACCTGGGTGCGCCTAGCCAGCCGAAAGGCTTCGGGGCGGGGAGAAAGTCTTTTCTCTCGAGAAAGTGGCTACTCGAAAAAGTCGAAGAAGCCGGTTACCGTTGTGCTGGAACGGGTCGACCTGGCTGGACGGTACCCAAAGGTCGCCGGATCGACACAGCCAACTCCCCGAAATGGTGTCAGAATAGTCCAGTGGTTGTGCTTGCCTATGGGTACGTCAAATAAGTCCCGGGTGCAGGTATATATCTGGCGAATCAAAGGGAGCTTTCGCGCTCTCCGCCATCATTGGGGGAACGAACGTCGGAAAGTCTTTCTTCGGCATAGGGAAGGGGAGTCAGCGGAAAGCAATTATGTTGGTACTCGACATTGCGAAACTCGTCCGGCATGCGGCGCTGGTAGCCAAACGGAGACAGTGTTCTATGACCAATCCTGATGGATTTTATCAGACGCCTCCTACTTTTGTCGCGCAATGAATTAAAGGGTGCGCTGGAAAGATAGACTTCGATCGAAAGCTACTGCCTGGGAAAATGAGTTTTTTCCCGGGTGTCAGGATAGGGGGCACCGTCTCAAACGCGCTCTAATCGGATTTTAGAGCCATTGTTTCCTCGATGCCGGTCTATTTCTCGACCAGCGCACCCTCAAAGATCGACCGGGAATCAAAGCGTGCGTGATCGGGCCGCCAGAGACACCAGGGGTGTTCATGCTGTTCCTCAATTAGAAGGTGAATCAGTAAGTGAGTTCTGCCTTCCTCGTCTTCGACTTGATAGGTAGGAACGCCGGTCTTAAGCTCAAGTGCAACGCCCGAGGTTGCATCCATCCAAAATTTGATGACGGTAAAGAAGCGGTCAGGTTTATCGTTGGAGAAGAGAGTTAACCGGGTTCCGGCGGCTAATGCTTCGCCAAATTCAACAGGTCGCATCGGAGTGATTTTGCGCTCCAGCGCCAGGTGGTATCAATACGTCTGCGCGTATTGACTTCGTGCTGCGTCCGGCTGAATGGGAGACTCGATCTATTCCCCAGAATTATTTTCTTCAGTGACCGGCGCCAATTAATTCTCCCACGGTACAATCGGGTAGTTCCACGCACTGCCGCGTTGGATGAAACGATTTAAATCTTCGGAATCGAAATCGGCGCCGGCTGTCCGATCGCCTTGCTCCGGTCGCAACTTTAGCAGCGTTTCGCAGAAGCCAGGAGTAGCCAAGATCGGGAAAGCGCTTTCGGCTAGGTGGACAGCGGTTCCGCATCCACCGGTTTTAATGTGCTTAGCATACCCTCGAGCGGGATGCGAGCGGACCGGGGCAAGAGATGCTAGTCGCGATAAGCTACTTGTAGCAACTAAACTAAAGCGATCTAGTAACTTCATAAGTGACCTTCTTTCCTATATCTACCTGACACAGCAGATATTTATTCCGACAACTTCCCTAATATGCGGGGCGAATGCTCGAACTGATCGGCAAGCTGGGATTTCACAGCGTTCTCTCGAAGCGCTAGGGCGGTGCTCAACCCGAAAGAGTCCGGGGCTAGTGCGGCGGGGTGCGCTAAGATTTTCGCCCGCGTTTTGGGACAGTCCGGGCTCTGCGAGGATAAGACCTATACGCCCTATAGGTCGCATAGGTCCTAAACGCCGTGTCCCGTTTTGGGTGGAGTGGTTGTCAATGTCTGGAACTGAACGCCTTCGAGGACGAGAGCGCGGACGACGAGGACGAAAAGGAGGACGTGGCATAAAACCGGGCTCGCGCCGGTATTAGAAAAGACAGATGAAGATTCGGTTTAGTGTCTCACGATTGGTTATCTGGAGCGTGCTGGCCACGCCCGGGATTGTATGGCTGTTGATTCCGGCGGTCCGCGGTCAGTTGGGTGACGAACCGTTGGATGAGTCGTTCCATCGTTTGGGCGAGATCGCCATCTGGACACTGGGAGCTGTGCTTTGTCTCTCTCCGTTAAAGGCCCTGTTTCCCAAAAGCCGGCTGGTGGCCGCACTTAATCGATACCGGCGAACGGTGGGAATCACGGCGTTCCTTTATGCACTCTTTCACGTGACACTTTATTTCACCTACGAAGGTGGGACTGCGGATTATCTCGCACGGGTTCGGGAACCATTCTTTGCGGCCGGGGCAATCGCTTTCTCGATCTTATGTTTGTTAACAGTAACCAGCAATAGTTGGACAATTAATCGGCTAGGGTTCAGAAAATGGAAATGGATCCACCGGCTAGTGTACCTGGCTGCACTAGTGGTTTTCTATCACCAAGCGATCGCCGACAGAGGTAATTGGCGCACGGCTTTTACCTTGTTCATCCCGGTAACGGCGCTGGAAGTTTTGCGAGTTGGTAAGTTAGTCGGAACTGCGATAGCCGTTCGTGCTTCGGCGCGAAGGACCGCTTGGACCGGGTGGCGAGAATTCGTCCTGGATAGACGGGTAGCAGAAAGCGATACAATTGCTTCGTTTTATCTAAAGCCAAAGAATGGGAAACGGCTCAAACGCTTTCTGCCGGGCCAATACTTGACGATTGAGGTAACAATTCCGGAACAATCGCAAACCGCGATTCGTACTTACACAATCTCTGATGCGCCGAGTCCGGACTATTATCGGCTTAGTATTAAGCGCGAACGAGAAGACGGGAAACGGCCAGGGCTAGTTTCTAATTGGTTTCATGATCAGTTTGAGCTCGGAAATGTTTTATTAGCAAGAGCGCCGGCTGGCGATTTTTGTTTGAACAGGCCTTGTCGCAACAGAATGGGGGGGCGACAGACGAAGGTTGATAAACCGATTGTGCTGATCAGCGCAGGCGTCGGCGTAACGCCAATGATTTGTATGTTGAACACGCTCGTTGCGAACGGAAGCCGGTTACCGATTTTCTTCCTTCACGGTGCTCGCAACGGGAATGAACATGCGTTCGGCAGTCACGTGCGCGCGATTGCACGGAGCCACGAAAACGTACATGTGCATGTTGCTTACAGTCGTCCCGAGCCGGGCGACTTGTTAGGTTTGCACTATGATGGGTACGGGCGAATCGGCATAGGAGTTATTCAACAGCTAATACGAATCCCTTACGGCGATTTTTTTCTTTGTGGTCCAAGTGCGTTCATGAGGGAGCTTTATGAGGATCTCGCCCAGTGGGGCGTGCAACCGGAGTGCGTTCACTATGAGTTTTTCGGGCCGGCCACTGTCGACTTTGGGAGGCTCCAATCGCCCACAAGCTACGTGCCATATCAGATCCGCTACGATCCTCCTGGCGAATCAGTGTTGTGGGATGGCCGGGGCACGCTGCTAGATATGGCGCTAAACCAGGGGCTGAATGCGGCGTACGGCTGCAGATCGGGCGTATGTGGTACTTGTGCGTGTAAATTACTTAATGGGGAGGTTTACTACGCTCAATCGCCGGCAGTACCGATACGCAAGGATATGGTTTTGCTGTGTTGCGCTAAGCCGGCTTCAGACATTGTTGTTGCTCTCGGAAAGGAACCGCAACAGGGTCGATCGGGTTGAACCGACTCGTCTCCGTCCGCTCGGTGTCACACAGACCGCTCAATTCAATGGCATCGGAGTAGTATTTTGGAGTTCGCTTTCGAACGCTCAGTTGGCATTTTCTTCCGAAAGGTTCGAAATAGGCGAGCTGACTTGCTCTATTTCAAGGCCAGTAGGCTTAGCGAAAATGAAAGATTGTAAAAATCCCAGGTAAGAGTCAAAACTGGACCTCCAGGATGGCTCAGGATCGACGTTTCTGAGAGACCCGCTATCCTGACACCCGGCTTTTTGCGCTTCGAGAGCTGTTTAGGTAGTTCTCCTCGTTCTTCCATCAATCCGAAAACGCAGCAGAAAAGCGATTTCGTGAACGCGAACCGGAAATCTGTTCGTGATGATGATCGTTGAATATGTCAGTAACCGGCGTTTTTTAGATCGTAATTCGCTCTATCTCGTCGAATGAAATCTCGTCCTGCCGGCGATCATAAAGCTTGGTTGTCAGGGCTGGTATAGGCGAGCACTTCTACCAACCCTGCGCGGTCGAAGACATCCTTGAGCGCGGCGTCGGCGGCCTCACTGGCGTAACCATGACCCCACGCCTGGCCCACTAGTCGCCAACCGATTTCAAAATGCGGACCGAGTGGATGTTCCGCGGGCGATGGCATAATACCAGCGTAGCCAAGGAATTCGCCGTCCCGGGCTTCAGTTACCCAGCGGCAGAAGACGTAGCGGTCGAAAGCGGCTATATCGCGGTCGAGTTTTGCGTCGCTTTTCTCGCGACTGAGTGGTCCTCCTTGGTCGAGCATCACCTCAGGGTCAGCGTTCATGGCTGCAAACACTTCCCGGTCCGATGATGAAACGCCTATTTCGGGCCACCCTCGTCGTTATGATCATGGGAAGACGATTGATGCAAAGATACCGGCGTTTTCGTTTTGTCCTGCAATACCCGGGCCTACGGTGACGAACAGTTCGTTTCGTGCTCCATTGGCTGAGGTTCCGC
>DASZHC010000018.1:0-16224 GCA_035938215.1 Chthoniobacterales bacterium | reverse complement strand
CGGCATATTGCGTCCTTCGTTTCCCGACATGCTTAGTCCAGTTTCGGAGCAATCGTTTTACCTTATAGGTATGGTCCATGGGCACTATACGGCGAAGGAGAATAAAGGGATCGCCATCGTCGTCCCGATCTCCTCGGTTTTGGACTTCATTGATCAAAGGACGCAGGCGCTTGCCAATCAGACCGCGGGCGAACACAGTCCGAGGAATGATGGCCCAGGGATTTTGGAGACGGTAATGATGTGAAAAAATTCAATGCTCCAGAATGCCCCGGGAGCGCGATTGATGAACTGGGTGCCGCCGTATTCGCGCCGGCGCCCGAGTAGCTGCAACTATTCGTTCATTTTGGCCCAGAATAAACCATCTTGCCGACGCCGTCGCGGCTGCCGATGCTGGATTTTGTAAAAGGAGTAGGAAGGGCAGCCGAAGGCTTAAGGCAATGAAGAGCCGCGGCCTATCTCGCAACGGGGATATCAGGGGTTCCGTCTCGATCGCATCTCCTAGACTGCGTCCATTATGTCGTTTGCAAGTAAATTCGTTCAGCAACGCAATCGAGCCCGGATTTTGCATTTAATTCGTTCAGCAAATGCGCTCTTGCTCCGCCCCTGAGAGCATCCATCCGACCCAGGTCTTCAGGGTGCTGCTCGCCTTCCTAACTGCAAAAATCAGCATATCACATAGTAGTGCCATGTGTAGCCGCCCGGGTGAGGCGTGAGGGTCAGCATCATCTCGAACGGACCCTGAGAGTAGCCGTAGCCGAGCCATAGATCGTCCTTTTGCCTTCCGGAAACCTCCTTCCGGCACATTTGGTCGAGGAGAGGATTCAAAGCGCCCAGGCGCGAATCTGCGCTCAGTATTTTGCGGCTCCTGGCGAGTTCCCACCAACGATCGTCGCGTGGTGGATAGTCAATTTTGCGCTCGTCGTGGCGTTGCCAATCAGGACGTTGACCTGCGTTTTGAACCTGACGTCCGGAGGCTTACTGAGCAGGGACTCAGCTTTATTGCCTGCCTTTTTGTCTTTGGCGGAAATATAAGGCTTTTCAACGGCGGATATCTCGCCCACGAGTGCCAGCATTGTGTACAACCGTGGTCCAATGACTTCGGGGAAAACAGTCTATAGTGCATCCTTTGTTTGAAAACCAGCCCTTGCGAGGCGCGGCGCACTAGCCGATGTATCTACGGCGTGAACGCTGCGCGCGCCGCAGAAGAATGACTGCCACCAAGAGAAAGCAGAAAGCCGCACAGCCGGCGCAGATGGATCGCGGATAGTTTTTGATGATCAGGAGCGGCCAGACCTGTTCCGGCTCTGGTGATCTCGGGGTGGATGTAACGACCAATGCACGACGGATTTCTTCGATCGACTGCGAAATCCGGTAAATCATTTCATTTTCAGGCCATGCAGTCTCAGCCCGCTTCAAGAGGGACTCCGCAGAAAAGACGTCGCGATTTTCGACGGCCTGAAGCGCGCCGATTGCCGCGTCGATCGACTCACGATATTTGTTTCGCGGCAGGTTAGTCAAAGTCGAAATTTCACGCGCGATCTGCTCGTATATTTCTTCAAATCCTCTCTCCGAACCCGGGAAGAGCGTCGGCCAGCGCATCCCTTTTTCGCGCTGGTCCGCAATTGCGGCTTCCACACCTTCGGATTCACGGCGTTCGGCCTTTATCAAATCTGCGCGCAGGTGCGGCGGCGTTTCCGCCAGGCTAAGATTCAACCGAAGCAGATCCAGCCTGTATCTCTGCAGTTTCTCTTCTTCGAGCTTTCTAAGCTTAGGAAGTACACGAATGGCGATATCAATTCCTTCGACGTAGGCAACGGAGGCGGGAAAATTAATTCGCAGATTTTGAAAGGCATCCATCGCCGAAGTCCAATCTCCTCGCGCCTCTGCTGAAGCCATCGCCTCTTGAAGCATCGCAGCACTGACCTGGTATTTCGCCTGGTTAACCTGATCGCGACCAAGCCAGACACCTGCGATCTTTACTGAACCACTTGCCAGCTGCAGTTGGTCAGTTTTCAACTGAGCAACAATCTTGGCGAGTTCCGGCCCATATTTTGTCGACGGGTATTTGGCCTCGAACGCGGGAATTTTGCGCTCGAGCAATTCTGTAAACCGTGCAGAGCTTAGCGCCGTTTTGATCGTGGCTTCGGTGCGCAGCGCAAGGAAATCAGCGGTTTCCTGCGAATCCGGGAGGACGTCGGCGAGGTCGCTTCTGAGAAAAGTCACAGTGCCGCCATCGCCGATGTAAGGACGAACAATGAACTGGTTGTCATCCTGTTCGATAGCGACGCCTTCGACAGACTCTCCAGATTTTGGTACAAAAACATCCCCCAGCGAAGCGCCAACCGTAGCGATGAGAGCGACGAGAAAGAGAACAAAACAACGTCCGGACATTAGTGATTCAGATATGTGCCCTTCTCGCGCCTTGCCGGCGGCCCATTTTGATCGCAACGAAAGGCATGCTTATTTCGCGGACAGGACACCAAGTTATCCCCACCTTAATCGGATCGAATTTTTTTGGTAGGAAAAACCGTTAAAGAACAGAGAATATCTCTGTTGTCTTATCTTCTACGATCCCTGAAGTTTCGAATGCCCCAACGTCCAGCCTTTCGCATCCCGCAAAATCAGCCTGTCCGCAGTTGTCGCATAAGACTGGCCAACAGCAAGACAAGAAACAGCAATGTGAATCCGTTGATTACAAGCGAATTGAAAACGAAGATGTCAAACCTGTGTCCGAAATAGCGTTTCTCGGGACCAAAAAATATGTTTCGCATTGGGGCCGTATAATCTTTCTGTTTCATCTGCGCGTCAGTCAGCATGTCCGTGATTTTTCGGTTCTGAAACAGCTGTTCGGCCGTAACCTGATCGCTACCCGTATCAAACTTTGTGCGATCCAAAGCGGCGCCGTTGATGATCCTGTCGATTTCATGGAGCTTTTTAACTACTTCTCCGGCGTTCTTGCCTGCGAGCCCGGACAGAATTGCCAACGTTTCCTTTAAGTCATCGAGCCGGTCCTCATCGGATTTCGTAAACGGCTTCTTTTTCGCTAAGCGCTCGATTTTCTCCGTCAGGATATCTTGGGTGCGCGTAAAGGGATTCAGCTTTGCCTGGGCCACTACCATCGCCTCGTAAGACCAACGCATAGGAATGAATTGGCAGACGAGGGGCACTTCAACATCTTGAGGCCGCATCCGATCCCCGGGCGCCCGCTGATCGTGAGCCGCCTGGTCTCGAGTAAGCGCGTACAGAAAATCCAGGTTACGATTCATTTCATCGTACTTGATCAGCGCTCCTCCCAAAATGATCTGCGGAATTAGTACTAACGGAACGATGTTTGCAGCCGTCTTTGCGTCATTCACTAGCGACGAGATCAAGAGACCGCCCGCTACGCCGGCAACTGAGGTGGTGGCCATGAACCAGAGATAAGGGAGGAACATGTCACGAATTTCGAGGATTGCGTTGCCGATCAATACGAATAGGACGCATTGGATTACCGCGAAGAGTGAAAGCGTCAGAAACTTGCAAATTACGTAGAAATGCAGGTGAACGTTCAAGTTTCGCTCCCGTTCAAGAATCGTGCGATCTCGAATGATATCATCGGCGCTGTTCGTTAGTCCGAGGAACATCGCAACCACGAGCGCCAGAAACTGATAGGTGGCAATATGGAATGCCGACGCGAAGTTGTAGCTGGAGCTTTCAGCGTACCGCAGAACAAAGCCAATCAATGCAGCCAGGATTGGAGCTTCAAAAATCGTGGTCCAAAGATTCGTGCGGTTGCGTAGCTTGCTGACGAATGCGCGTCTGAGAATCGTAGCGAGACAGACCCATTCGTCTCGCAAGCGCTTTGGAGTTTGCTTATCGCTGGGGAGCGGAAGCACGGGCACGGACTCCTGCTTGAGCGAGACCTGCCGCATCTCCTGAATGAGCCGAAACGATTCATATTTGTCCCGCCAATAGTCGGGGGAGTAACGCCGAGCGGGTACTAGTTGGCCCCTGCTATTCTCTTCGTAAATGATGTCCCCGCTTAGATCGCGCAGAGGCGTTTCCACTACATCGAAAATGAATTCGGGTCGGGTTGTGCCGCACTCGGGGCAGCCTCCGAGTTCGGTCTGGAAAGTTTGCTCATGTTCGGCGTTCGCGAAATACTCCAGCATTTCCTGAGGCGTGCCGAAAAAGACCAGGCGGCCGCCCTTATCCAAAAGGATGGCCTTACTGAACATCTGGAAAATCTTCGACGTCGGCGTATGGATGGTAACCAGGACGATCTTGTTCTGGGAGAGTCCGCGGATGATCTCAATAACATGTTCCGAATCTTTCGAAGAAAGCCCGGAGGTTGGTTCATCAAACAGGTAAACATCTGCCGGACTGATCATGTCCAACCCAATGTTCAAGCGTTTTCGCTCGCCGCCGCTGAGATATTTCTTAACCGAACTTCCGACGAGACTGTCGCGGCGCTCTGAAAGGCCCAGCTCGATCAGCTTGCCGTCGATGCGTCGCATACGATCTTTTGAAGAGAGATGTGGAGAACGAAGTGCCGTTGCGTAATCAAGATTTTCTAAAATAGTCAAATGCTCATCAAACGCGTCGTCCTGCGGAATATACGCAACATATTCTCGCAATGTTTCTAGGTTGCTGTAGAGGGATTGGCCATTCATCAGGATCTCGCCATGGGTCGGCTCGCTCTGGCCGCAAATGACTTTAAGGAGTGTGCTTTTTCCAGAGCCGCTCGCTCCCATGACACACACCATCTCTCCCCGCGTTACCGCGAACGACATACCGTCCAACGCAACCTGACCGTTCTTAAAGCTGAGAGAAAGGTCCCGAATCTCGAGATGCCGAATGATATTTCTCTCTTCTTCAATGATTCGCTCCGAGAAGTCGCATCGCAGGATCTGCCCGGCATCGATACGAATGATATCCCCGTCCGCCAGTAAAGCGGAACCCCGGACAACATTCTCTCCGACCATGATCGGCCGATTCGCCTGGAGGACTTCAAGCGTCCCAACCCTCGAGTCGTAGTCGCATGAGATCTTGAGCAACACTTCTCCGCTTGTCCCGGGACTGAGTAAAATGTCGTCTTCTTCGAGCAAAGAGGGATTATTGGAAACCAGGTATTTTGACTTTGAGGTCTTGAGCTGAAATCGGCCCCCCATCGCCCGGGCTCGCCGCCTGAGGTCGATCAATGGCAACTCCGCACCATTTTCAAACACAATGCGATCTTCGAGGCTCGCCATCACAGTGGCGTCGGCTTTGAGGTCTATCCCGATGAGGGTTGCCGCTACGTTCTTGAGAGCCTTGACCTGTACCTTGAGACCGAACTGGACTTCAAGATTGCTGTCGCGACTCCGCGTTTTCTCGAGCTGAACCTCGTCATTTGGCGCCACCTTTACGTAAACCTGTGGCAGGGAGACGTTTTTCTTTGCATTGAGATAGAAGAGCAGATCCTGGTGGCTGATTACTCGCTCATCGACCAGGACGCGCTGCCCCGGGTAGATTCTGCAAAATTCCCCGGGCGCCAATACTCTCCCTCGCACCATGACCGGCCGAGAGCTCAGATTTTTGAAAAGAATCAACTCATGGTACCGATATGCAATCAAGCGGTCGTCCGGCCCTAATTCCTTGAGTTGCACATCAGCGCTTGTTTCAGAGCCGAAGATCACAGACTCAAGAGGCGAAGTTCCTTTCTGAAACACTGAGGGATCAGCGGAGTCCGCGGCATTCAATTGGTAGACAATATCAATCGCCTGGGCAGCCATCCCGAGTTGGGACATGAACGAGTAGTACGCGATGACCTGCTCCTGCTGCATGCCCGCCTTTGCAATCAGATCGTAGAGCTGAACGCCCAACATGATTTTGCGGTCCTGAGCCATCTCTTCGGCCAGCCGCTTGGCAGTTTGCGCCAGATCTTGTGGCTCCTTAAGCGCTTTTTTGAATAGACCGCGCAACTCCGAATATACCGCTTCCGGATAGTCGTACCTTAGAAAACCGAGGCTTGAGTCGATCTCGTCTTCAAGAAAACGGCCGTCAACCTTTGTAAAGCCAGCCAGGACCTGAATGAGGAGAGGCAGAAGATTGTGGCCGGTATTCTTTTTGCGCCGTTTCCTGATCAAACCTCGCAACGCGAGCGAAGCGAAAGCCCGCGCGCGCCGCGTAAACGGCTTTCGCTGTTGAACCGTCCGATCCAATGTCTGAAGCATTACCGGTTCGAGATTAGCCGCTGTTTTGCCTGGAGGCAACCAGGCTCTGACTCGCATTTACTCACTGGTGCACCGTCTCGCATATAATAGTGACGTCGCCGCAGGTCGGTTGGCTGTTTTTCAAGGCGCGAGCGAAGCGCCCATCCCGCCCCACTTTCATGCTGCCCTGGAGACCAAGAGTACCAGGAATACAGAAAGTGGAGCGGGATGCGCCCTCCTCGCGCCTTGCCGGCGGCCCATCTTGAACGCAACGACATCACTACTATATGCGAGACGGTGCACTACTTCCCTTGCCGGTTGGCTATCTTTCCTCTAATATGTGTGGGTTTGGTCAAACGTCATGGCGCTGCTTTCCAGTTTCAACGAAGATCGTCCGGTCACCTACTTCAGGGGTTACCCGATCTACTGCGCGACGATCCTGACCATCAGTTATGGCATCGGCGTTCTGGCGACATTCTTTGCTAAGGCTTTTGGGAGCTGGGATCTGATCGTTTCTCTCTTAGCCTTCGATTCCAGCCGGTCCATTCTCGGCGGCCAGATTTGGCAAATTCTCACCTACTCCTTCATCGATATCCCGAGCTTTTTCACCATCATCGGGCTTATCTTCTTGTACGTCTCCGCTGTCGAGATCGAGAAATATATCGGTAAGAGGCGCTTTCTGATTCTTTATGCCGTTATCATTTTGATCCCGGTCTTGACGCTTACACCTCTCGGTCTCGCGACGAACGTGCCGATTCTCTATTTTGGCCAGACCCAGGTTATGATTGGCCTTTTTATCGCGTTTTGTACCCTTTATCCGGGAGTTCAATGGGGAGGGTTTCTGACAGCGAAGTGGGTGGCAATAGGTAGCCTGGTGATTTCCTCTCTCGTCGACCTCTCCTCGTCAGCCTGGATTTCGCTGGGGGAACTCTGGCTGATCAGCGGATTTTCTTTTGGCTATATCCGGTTTCTTCAGCGAGGAGGCGAGCTGCCTTCCTTCCGTTTTCCGGTACGTAAACGCCCGAAACTCCGCGTCGTTCCAAAACCGAAGCCGCGTCCCCGCGCCCCGACCGTCTCGGCTAAGGAAGGCGGAACTGCCGAAATTGACGAACTTTTGGAAAAAATTTCGAAACATGGTCTTGGCAGCTTATCGGCGCAGGAACGCGACGCATTGCAGCGCGCTCGCGAAAAGCTTCTCCAACGGGATAAGGATTAGCGCTCGCAGCCGCAGAAGCGGATGCCATGCCGGCCGACCCCTGGCGTACGCTCCGCCGGCGCCGTGAAAGGGTGCTGATCCCGGCTACCGGCGCCTGCGAGGGACCGCCCTCCAGAAACCGGTTGCGGAAGCGGCTGATCGGCAAAGACTTGGTTAGCACAGCAATCCGAATCCAATCGTCCTCTATGACTTCTTCTGTCGATCGTCTTTCAAAAATCGTCGCCCGGCTTCGATCCCCGGACGGTTGTCCTTGGGACCGTGAGCAGACTCATGAGAGCCTGAAGCCGCATCTTCTGGAGGAGTGCTATGAACTGATCGACGCAATCGATACCGGAGACGAAACGGAACTCAAAGAGGAGCTGGGAGACCTGCTGCTACAAGTGGTGCTTCACTCCCAAATGGCTGCTGAAGAGAACCGATTTACTTTGGACGAAGTTGCGACTGTAATCGCGGACAAATTGGTCAATCGGCATCCGCACGTGTTCGGTGAGATGCGTTTGCCTGATAGCGAAGCGGTGCTCAATCAATGGGACCGAATAAAAAGAGCGGAAAAGATTGACAGAGTTTCGGCACTCGACGGGGTACCAAAGGGGTTACCGGCTCTTGCGCGCGCACAAAAAATCCAAAGCAAGGCTGCCCGCATAGGTTTCGATTGGAACGATGCCGCAGGGCCGCTGGAGAAGATTCGAGAGGAACTCCGTGAAGTCGAGACGACGCCGGATTCACGGCTCGAGGGAGAGATTGGCGATCTGCTCTTTGCTGTTGTGAACTTCGCGCGCAAGAAGAAGCTGGACGCAGAACAGGCTTTAAATCGCGCTACGGCCAAATTCGCTAACCGATTTCAGGCGATGGAGCGACTCGCTAAAGAGCGCGGCCTGGATCTCCTTTCATTGAATCTGGAGAAAATGGATGAACTCTGGGAAGAGATCAAATACCGTGGCTGCTAGTCAGCGGGAGCTTCGCCCTGCCGATGGTGTTTCCTTGGCCTATTATCGGTAGGGCGAGCCTCCTGGCGAGCCGTATTCCGGCTAAGGCTCGGTTTTTCGGCACAATGCGAGGCGACCGGTTTTACGGTGACGTCATAAGTTCACGACGACCAATGCTGACGGTCCGCTCGGAGATCGGGCCCCACCGCCGTCCTATCACAGCGCTATCTGCGTTGCCAAAGATCGTGTGTGCGCACGAACGAAAAAAGTTCCTTACACAAGTTACAGAGCCGCAGGTATTTGTGAGCACTGGCCAGAATCTACATCGGAGCCACATCCCCGCCTTGCATCGGCCAATAGCGCCGGCCAGCAGTGCCACAGTTTACACCCTTTCTCTCTTGGGTTAAGTTAGCGGATGTCGGAAACGCCTTATCCATCGCAGGAAGAATTCCAGAAGAAGCTTCAGGAGTTCTTTAAAGCGAATTTCGGCGATCACGTTGCCGTCTCCTCCTTGGCCCAACAGGTGCCAACCGACGCACCACCGGATCACACGCAGAAATCAATAGATCCCTTTCAATTTAACGCGACGCCCAAGCAAATAAAAGCTCACCTTGACCGCTACGTGATCAGGCAGGACGACGCCAAAAAAACTCTTTCGATTGCGGTGTGTGACCATTATAACCACGTCAACCGCGTTCGCCGACTCGAGAAGGAGGATCCCGAAGCGGCCGGTCAGATTGAATATAGTAAGGGGAATGTCCTGCTACTAGGTCCGACGGGCGTCGGCAAGACCTATTTGGTCAAACATGTTGCCGATTTGATTGGCGTTCCTTTCGTGAAGGCGGACGCGACTAAGTTCAGCGAGACGGGCTACGTTGGCGGCGATGTTGAAGATCTTGTTCGAGACCTTGTGCAGAAGGCCGATGGGAATATCGAGCTTGCCCAATATGGGATCATCTATATCGACGAAATAGACAAGATCGCGACGAGTTCCAACACAGTCGGCCGGGATGTAAGCGGTCGCGGTGTCCAAACGACGCTCTTGAAATTGATGGAGGAAACCGAGGTCCCTTTGCGCAATCCGATGGACCTGCAGTCCCAGCTCCAATCCGCGCTCGAATTTCAACGGCGTGGTAAGGCGAAGAAGGAGGTTATCAACACCCGCCACATCCTGTTCATCTGCAGCGGCGCGTTTGATCGCCTCAAGGATCAGTTGGAACGGCGGCTGCGCCGGGCAACTATTGGTTTTGGGGGTGATTTCAACCCGCAGGACGCGGCGGAGGTGCTTCGAGCCGCCACTACACGGGATTTTGTGGAGTATGGATTTGAGCCCGAATTCATCGGCCGTTTGCCAATCCGAGTTGTCTGCGAGGAACTATCGGCCGAGGATCTCTTCGCGATCCTGAAGACTTCAGAAGGAAGCGTCATCCGCCAGTACAAAAGCGCTTTTGAAGCGTTTGGGATTGAACCAAGGTTTGAGGATAATGCCTTGCGCCAGATAGCGATGAGCGCTGCGACGGAGAAGACCGGAGCGCGCGGGTTATTGACGGTTTGCGAACGCCTGTTCCGAGATTTCAAATTCGAACTACCGGGCTCAGGGGTGCGCAGGCTGGAGGTGAATCTCGAATTGGTTACCGATCCAGCCGGTACTTTGAAGCGCATTTTGGATCTCGCGCTGGAAGAAGCCGAATTGCACGAAGCCGAAATGGTTCGCCAATTCGCGGCGGTGTTTTCGCAAAAACATGGCGTCTGGTTTCAAATAGAGGAAGCTGCGGTAGCCAAAATCGTCGAGCGAGCCAGGTCAGCAGGAAAGAATGTCCCCGATTATTGTAACAATCTTTTCAAAGATTATCCTTACGGGTTGAAACTCCTGCGTGACAGAAATACGAGTCTTTCATTTACAGTGCCCGCTTTTGCTATCGATAATCCCGACAAGTTTTTGAGTGATCGGGTGGTCGAATTCTATCGGTATGCAAAGGGTAATGACCAACCGATTGTCTAGTGTGCCATCTCACACTAGCCCGCGGTCCTCGCGAGCCGATTCCCTTCTGGTGCTGTCTTGCAACGAACTGACTATCCTCCTCTGATTCAGGAATTGATTCGCCAGCTTCGGCGAATGCCGGGTATCGGCCCACGGAGCGCGGAGCGGATCGCACTCTGGATTGTTCAAACGAAGGATGCGCGTGCTTCGGAGATTGCGCAGGCAATTTCTCAAACCGTCCTGGGAATTCGCCCTTGCCTAAAGTGCGGCTTCTTTTCCGAGTCGGATCTTTGCGTCATCTGCTCTGATGCCGCTCGCGATGCGACAGGCCTCTGCGTAGTTGAGCAACCCACGGACATCCTTTCCCTTGAGCGCACCGGGATTTTCCGTGGCCTCTATCATTCTCTGGGAGGTCGCTTATCCCCATTGGATCACGTCGGTCCGGAAAATCTTCGAATCGATTCGCTGGAACGCAGGGTCTGCGAAGAACGGCCTCAGGAGTTGATCCTGGCGTTGGGCGTCGATGTCGAAGGAGAGGCGACCGCCGGATATCTCGCGGATCTGTTAGCTCGAGAGGGATTGAGAATTACAAGAATCGCACAAGGCTTGCCGGCGGGATCAGGATTGGAAAACGCGGACGAACTTACCCTTGCCAGAGCATTCGGCGGCAGAATTGCGGTGAGGTAAGTTGTTGCAGCAGTTCAGGAACCAACGAAAATTTAAAGGCTGCTGCGCGAAGCGTAGTACGCAGCCCCATACCGACCACTGCTTCACCACTCCTCTTGACGGACTTTTGCTCCCGAACAAGTTTGCGGTGTGTCCAATTCTGAGAAGATCCTTGTTGCCATGTCGGGTGGAGTCGACAGCAGCGTCGCTGCCCTTCTCCTGCGCCGGGCGGGAAGCGCTATCGAAGGCGCCTACATGAAGAATTGGATCAACGAGCAAAATATCATCGGCAATTGCCCTTGGCAGCAGGATATCGAAGATGCTCGGGCCGTCGCGGCGGATCTGGGAATTCCATTTCAGATCGTCAACCTCATGGACAAATACCGGGAGAGGGTTGTCGATTATTTGCTTCGTGGCTATCAGAATGGAATCACCCCGAACCCCGATGTTATGTGCAACAGGGAGATGAAGTTTGGCGCATTTCTTGACTGGGCTAAGGACGCCGGGTTTGAAGCTGTTGCTACCGGGCATTACGCGCGCCGGGTCCGGCGGGATGACGGTTCATGGGATATTCTTGAAGGCGTCGACAAGAACAAGGACCAGTCCTATTTTCTTGCTCTCCTTAGGCAGAGCCAAGTTGCGGCCGCTCGATTTCCGGTCGGCGAATTGCGCAAGTCCGATGTGCGCAACCTGGCGAGCCAATTTAATCTGGCGACGGCAGCAAAAAAGGATAGCCAGGGAATTTGCTTTATCGGCGAAGTCAAAATGAGGGATTTTCTACGGACTTTTGTTCCGGATAAACCCGGACCCATACTGGATCGACAGGGAACGGTCCTCGGACAACATAGTGGGTTGCATCTTTTCACACTTGGCCAGCGGAAAGGGTTGCGAGTGCCGTCGAACACGCGGCATCAAGCCTATGTAGTGGTGGAGAAGCGTATTCATTCCAACGAGTTAATTGTTGCGTTTGATCGCCTCGACACCGAACAGCTTTACGCGCGATGCTGCAAAATCGGAAATATCTCCTACACGAATCGACTGCTGCCCGCGAACGCTAGAATCGCAGCGAGGCCTCGCTATCGCGCCAAAGCGGCGACGGTCGCCTTTGAGGCATGCGGAGAAGGCACAGCGATCTTGCGGTTTGACGAACCGCAGCGCGCGATTACGCCCGGCCAGACATGTGCCCTTTATGATGGCGAGACACTGCTCGGAGGTGGTATCTTCGAGGAGGTCTACAACTGAGCAGGGTGCGGAGGCAGGCTTGAATGGTTAGTAATTTGGCGGTCAGGGATTTTCGTTGTTTCGCGAAGTTGGAAGTAGAATTTCATCCGGAGTATACCTTCATCGTCGGCCAGAACGCCTTAGGCAAAACTTCGCTCCTGGAGGCGATAGCGGTACTGACGCGGCTGCAGTCGCCCCGAACCAATTCCATGACGCAGCTGATACGCTTTGGCGCAAGGAGCTTTGTCACGGACGGTTATGTCTCCGGTTATCATCTCCAATATTACTATAGCCCCAGTAGACGAAAGATCGCTTTGGATTCGGTGGAACAAAAAAAGCCCGCTTCCTACGTCGACGTAGCTCGAGTCGTTTATTTTGCTAACTCAGATATCGACCTGATTCGAGGTCCAGGCGATGGGCGCAGACGTTTTCTTGATTTCATGGGCGCCCAGGTATTCAAGACGTATCGCGAAGTTCTTCGATCCTATGAGAAGGCGCTCAGCTCGCGAAATCGCTGCTTGAAAATGGTGCCCCCTCGGCCGCGGGAGGTGGCGGCTTATACCAAGCCTCTCCTCCACTTTGGACATCAACTTACTGCCTTGCGGGCATTTCTGATAGAACGGCTTGAACCTTATTTCGCCGACTCTTTTGCCGCGGTCAGCGATCGCGGTGAAACCTCAAGCGTCCGATATCGGCCGGGGGCGACAACAGATTTCGAAAGGGCGTTGCAAGAATCGGCCGGGGAGGAACACCGGTTGCGTGTTACGCTCATCGGTCCGCACCGTGACGATTTTCAAATCTTCTTATCGAGCCGCGCCGCTGAAGTTTTCGCTTCCGAAGGCCAGCAGCGCACAGCCGCGATCGCGCTGAAAGTGGCCCAGGCAAAAATGCTGGAGCTCGAATTCAAGAAGCCGCCTTTGCTGCTCTTGGACGATATCTTTGGCGAACTTGATCTAGCGAGGAGAAACCGGCTTATTTCCGCGCTGCCATCAGGGGGCCAACGCCTGATTACGACGACGCATTTGGATTGGCTGAATTCAGCACCACCAGGAAAAATGTATCGAATAACCGAAGCTGCAGATGGGGCTAAGGTACTCAGCACGGCAGGTTGAAGAAGTGAGGTGTTCCCCGTGACTCCAGAACGGAAAAACTCGTCCGGCTGTCCAGCGCGGAACTTTCACGCTTCGCAAGCAACGTACCAAATGCGGAAATCCATCCACTCCCGACGCAACACCTTGCGTCCGGCAGACTCCTTCCCAGACAGCTTGCAACGGAAAATAGGAGCTAGTGTACCTCTGCCTCTCCCTTCAATTCGCGCTCTGCCTGAACCCAGTCAGACGTCGAATCGCCGGCAATACTAAGGCTTAACCGTCTTTCCCCAATGAAGTAGGCGCGTAATTGAATCTGCTCGATCGTCGGATCCTGAACATGGTTTTCACTGTTCGTCGCCGGCGCAGAACTTCCTTTCTTTTGTGCCGACGCTTTCTTCCTTTCGACAGCCGGGATTGTCTCACCAGATTCTGCCAGTGCCTTTGTCTTCTTAACGCTTCGCTTCTCTTTCACTACCTTTTTCGATTTGTCTTCGCGTTCCATCTGCCCGTGTATTCTGTTAATGATTTCCTTTATGTAACCTCGCGCATATTAGTTCGAAACGGCTCGCAGTAAATCAAAAAACCTGGATTTTTGCCCAATTAGTGGAAAGTATCGCAACAGATTATTAATCCGTGACAGGTAACCCTTTGAGTGTGAAGCGCTTCTTTAGAAATCCGCTTAAGAGTGTTCACGTGAAAATTTGCGGTATTAAAAACGAGACTGAAGCAATGGCCGCGATTGCGAGTGACGCGGATGCTCTTGGATTCAACCTCTACCCGGGGTCGAAGCGTTTCCTGGACTTGCGTCGGGAGGAAGACTGGATTCGGGCGCTGCCGCCGGAAATTACGCGGATTGCGGTCCTGGTGAATCCGCCGATTGAAGATCTTTTGGCTCTGATCGAAAGCGATACCTTCGACGCGATTCAGCTTCATGGCGACGAGTCACCCGATTTTTTCAAAGCGATTTCACACGGTTCCAAACCATTGATCAAAGCGTTCCGACTAAAAAATCGCTCGACGTTGAAGCATGCTGAAAGTTATCCGGTTTTTGCATTCCTGCTCGATAGTTATCGGGATGGGTTTTTTGGTGGAACCGGGGAACGGTTCGATTGGGCGATTTTGGACGCAATCTCCAGGAGCAAGCCGATCGTCGTAGCGGGTGGCTTGACTGTAGAAAACGTGGGAGAGCTAGTGCGATTGTTCAGACCACATGCCGTCGATGTGGCGAGCGGCGTCGAGAACAACCAAGGTCGCAAAGAGGAGATTAAAATTCGTGAATTCGTTCTGGCGGCGAAACTCGCGATCGGGCGAAACGACGCGCGGCCTCGCCAGAGATGAAGATTCTACATTCTCTATGTCAATTACATTGAAAATCGCTGTTTTAGCCGGAGACGGTATTGGGCCGGAAGTAATGGCCGAGGCTATAAAGATCCTGTATCGTAGTGCCGAACTTCGTGGCTTTCAGCTAGAAGTTACCGAGTGTCTGGTTGGCGGAGCGGCAATTGACGCGAAAGGAAGGGCACTGCCGGAAGAGACGCTTTCTGATTGCGAAAGGAGCCATGCAATCTTGTTCGGCTCCGTTGGGGGCCAGAAATGGGAGCGACTTCCTCCCAACCAGCAACCTGAACGCGCGGCCCTGTTGCCCCTGAGAAAACATTTCAACCTTTTTGCCAATCTTCGACCGGCACTTTGTTTGCCCGAACTGACCGCAGCATCACCATTGAGGCATGATATCGTTGATGGCGGATTTGAGATCCTGTGTATCAGAGAACTGACTGGAGGCTTGTATTTCGGCCAGCCAAAAGGAACCCGGGAAGAAGCCGGCGAGAAGATAGCCGTCGATACGATGGTTTACAGATCGTCGGAGATCGAGAGAATCGCGCATCTGGCATTTCAGATTGCTCAGACTCGCAAGAAAAAGCTCGTTTCGATCGACAAAGCGAACGTCCTTGAGAACAGCCTTCTCTGGCGTGCGGTTATCAAAGAGGTTGCGGCCAAGTATCCTCAAGTGGAGTTGACGCATCTACTGGTGGATAACGCAGCGATGCAGTTTATTCGCGCCCCAAAAAGCTTTGACGTTGTAGTAACCGAGAACCTTTTCGGCGACATCCTCAGTGACGAACTCGCAATGATAACCGGATCGATCGGCATGCTCCCCAGCGCAAGCCTGGGGACAGGTCAGATGGGTGGGAATCGATTTGGCCTCTACGAGCCGAGCGGCGGCTCCGCGCCTGACATTGCCGGATTGGGAATAGCAAACCCGATCGCTCAGATCCTTTCCACGGCGATGATGTTACGCTACTCATTCGCAATGAACGAGGCCGCCGCCAGAATCGAGGAAGCCGTCCGTAGGACGATTGTGCAGGGATTGCGTACAAGAGATATTCACTCCGAAGCAACTCGTCTGGCGTCGACGAGCGAGATGGGAGCCGCAATTCGGGCCAATCTCGTTTGATATATGCGACCCAGGGAGACCGCGCTCAGACGAGCGAGAGCTAAGGGTATTAAGGTCGTGCTGGGATGAGCGCACCGGTTGGGCGAGGCGGCCTCCCTTATAGAATCCTTGAAAAGCAAAACCACCTAGTGCACCGTCTCGCATATAAATAGTGACGTCGTCGCGTTCAAAATGAGCCGCCGGCAAGGCGCGAGGAGGGCGCATCCCGCTCCACTTTCTTTACTCCCGGTACTCTTGGTCTCTAGCAAGGGCAGCAAGAAAGTGGGGCGGGACGTAACCGACGAGCAACGCGGCCGCCAGCCCATCTTCAACGCAACCCTCTGGGCCGCGGCCAGTTGGCTGTTTTTTCGCGTTGCTCGCTCGACCCGTCCCGCTCCATTTTTGCGCCGACTACGGAATGGCCATATAAGCAAGAGGCAAAAATGGGGCGGGATGGGCGCTTCGCTCGCGCCTTGAAAAACAGCCAACTGACCTGCGGCGACATCACTAATTATA
>DASZHC010000017.1:0-3226 GCA_035938215.1 Chthoniobacterales bacterium | reverse complement strand
GCGAAGATAACGAGAAGCGAACCGAGGAAGGCGGCGATAAGGTCTTCAAAGGTGACCTTCAGCTCGCCAAGCCCGAAATCGATTCTGAAAAGCTTAACAAACTCGCCGCCAAGGGCCGCGCCGACCATGCCGACCAACAGGGTTTGTCCAGCGACCCAAGCCTTCCTTTTTTAACGTAACAGTACGCCCCGCGAGCGTGCCTGCGAAACCGCCTACAACAATCCAAACGATAACTTGACCAATGTTCATAGGCTAAGGGGCGCACCTGATCCGCACATAGGAACAGTATGATGGGACCTGTCCAGCGCGTCTAACCTGAAAAAAGCAAATAGTATGAAGAAGTTCATTTTGCTGGGGTTGGCGGTCCTGTCATTGCTCGCCTTGGCGCCCGCGGAAACAAAAGCTAGCGAATTGCGAGTTTATGTGGGCCCCGGATATCCGTCATACCAGCCGTACTACTACGACGACAATTATTACTGGCGCTACCATCATTACCACCACTCAAGGGCGTACTACTGGCACCGCTGGCATCATCATCACTACGACTCCGACTACGACCGCTATTAGGTGATCCCTCAGCCGTGAAATCTCACAAGTTAAGATGCTCGACCCAATGCTTTATCAGTCGTCTTGCGATTGTGTCGAGATGTGGAAATCTCGTCGAGAGTTTGACCAGCAGCTCTCTCGCTTCGGATACCGTGAACCAACGGACGTCTTCGAGCTCGCTTCCGCAGCTCAATTCTCTGTTGGTTGCCTCTGCAAAAAATCCGAGCATCAACGATTGAGGAAACGGCCAGGGCTGCGAACCGAAGTACCGGATGTTCTTTACTTCAACTCCGCTCTCCTCCTTCACCTCGCGGAATACGGCTTCTTCAAGGGTCTCACCTGATTCGACGAATCCCGCCAGCGTTGAGTAGACGCCGGCGGGCCAAGATGCCTGCCGACCAAGCAGGCATTTTTCTCCATCACCCACAAGCATGATTGTTGCCGGATCGGTCCGCGGAAAATGTTTTGCTGCACACTTCGGATTCGTGCAGCCCATAACATGACCGCCCTCCTCCACCTGGGTCCGAGCACCGCAACGACCGCAGAATCTCTGTTCCTGATGCCAATGGATCATGGAGCGGGAATAAAAAAGAAGTGCTCGATCCCCCGGCGCCAGAAAACCGTTATACGCGCGCAATTGAATAAAACGCGCCTGATCGCTGTTAAGACAAAGAATTTTGAGGGCTTCCTCCTCTTCGGCGGCATCTCTCACATCCGCCGCGAACAACGATCTACCGTTCGGCTGTATCCCCAGGAAAATCATATTGAGGGGCGCTGTCACGGCGCATGCATCGACAAAGAGGGGCCCTTTTTCCTTGCCCCACCGAAAAAGATTGCGCTCGCGCCAGAGCGGAATCAGCTGAGCAGAGGCCGATAACTGCTCACTGAGCCACTGCGTCTGGCCGCGGCGCTCAATCGCGCGATCAAAATTCACCGATATCAAGCCGGATTGTAACAAAATTTCGGTTCGCTCCGTATTTGTATTCACCTGCCTTACCGGCGAGATGGGCCCGTCCTACGTCCAAAATTCGGGGGCAAAATTACATACCCGCCAAGTTTGACACGCGCTCTGCGGGGCGGCCGTTGGGTGAGATCCGGAGTATCCATCCCAGCAATCTGACGAGTATGTGGCGGACGTCAAAGAATTCGTCGGCACATATGCGACAGACAGTAGCCTTGAAATACTGCCCCTTATCTGGCTCGATAGAGACCCGAAAAAATCAGCGCATGAAATCCCTATCTTTGCTTCTTATCAGCACGTTCTTCGCTCAAGAAAATTGGACTGGCCTATCTTCCCAGTACAATGAATACTCCTTGAGCTAGCGAAGCCGCTCCTCAGACCAACGGAGACGTAAGGGTCTCAAGGTCGCGTTGGGAGCAGCATCGGTTGGACGAGGCGGCCTCGCTGCATCGAGTCCGTGACTGATTCATTTTTACAATCCCCATCCTTCTATGCCGGACACAGATAAGACCGCATCGCCATCTCGTATTTCCGTTCGCCAACCGCAATTCCGCTGGAAGACGGATCCTACGTTTTACCCGACCGCTCGGCTTGCCATGGAATCTCCGCAGGAGCGATACGCGTATGTCACTGCTATTGCTCCCGACCATAAATCACGGACCGATTCGCTGTTCGTTGTTGATGTTGGCGCCGATTCCGATTCGTTCGGAAAAGTGATCGGCCGAATCGATTTGCCGGATATTGGTGATGAACTGCATCATTTCGGATGGAATGCCTGCAGCACCGCACTCTGCCCCTATGCTCCCCATCCGCATCTGGAACGCCGCTATCTCATCCTGCCCGGGCTTCGATCGTCGCGGATTCATATCATCGATACCAAGCCGGATCCAGCAAAGCTTGAAATTGTTAAAACCATTGAACCAAGTGAGGTATTTCGGCGTACCGGCTATTCACGGCCACATACGGTCCATTGCGGTCCGGAGGGCATCTATGTGGGTGCGCTGGGTGCTCCTGATGGCGAGGCGCCGGGAGGAATTTTTCTTTTGGACCACTACGATTTTAATGTTCTCGGACGCTGGGAAGTGGATCGCGGCCCCCAGGAATTAGCGTACGACTTCTGGTGGCACCTCTGTCAGGACACTTTGATTACAAGTGAATGGGGTACTCCCAATAAAATAGAAAACGGGATTGATCCGGAGCACTTGCTCTCAAGCGGCTACGGACACCAGTTGCATGTTTGGAATCTGCGATCGCGCAAGCACCAGCAGGTGATTGACTTGGGCAAAGAGAATCAAATGGTTTTGGAACTGCGGCCGTCCCATGATCCAACGCAGACGTTCGGATTTGTTGGCGTCGTAGTGTCGTTGAAAGATTTGTCAGCTTCTATTTGGCTTTGGAAGCGCAACAACGGGAAGTGGGGCGCAGAAAAAGCCATTGAAATTCCTGCTGAACCCGCTGATCCCCAGATACTCCCTCCGATTTTGAAAGGATTTAAGGCTGTTCCGCCTCTGATTACCGATCTTAATTTGTCTCTGGACGACAAGTGGCTCTACGTGTCCTGCTGGGGGACCGGTGAACTCAGAAGGTACGACGTCTCCATCCCTGATCGCCCCAAGTTGGCTTCCGTTCTGCAGATTGGCGGCATTGCTCGCAAGACGCCGCATCCCTCCCAACCGGAAGTCGCGCTCAACGGTGCACCGCAGATGGTCGAATTGAGCA
>DASZHC010000016.1:0-3509 GCA_035938215.1 Chthoniobacterales bacterium | reverse complement strand
AGATTAGGCCTTCCCCTGTAGAATGTCAACGGGTCGCAGATCGAATATACGGAAATGACGGGGTCCGATCACTCCGTCATCTGCTCATCGTCACCGTAGCATGATGAAGCATCCGGAGTTCGACCAGATGGTTGCGCTTGCGGAGCGGCTCCGACTGGAATTGGATTCCTCCGACCGCAAGAACCTGGTCGGTAGTCAGATAATTCCCAGATAAGTCGCGTTACCGGTAAAGTGGTTTTGACCTAAATCCACATGGACGGTTTGCGCGTATATCAGGGACTACTGCGACTTGGGCGATGGAGCATCGCGCCGACTCCTTAACAGGAGCACGATGCAGCACAAGATTGCAGCTGCGATGCCGATATAGAAGCTCACCATCATTGCCGCGAACCAGGATTGACCGTCTCCGGGCCATGTGTATTCTGCCCAGAGAATTGTTATTGGCAACGAGAACATGAACCCTGGAAAAAAGAACAAAACTCCCACGACAATCGACCTCAACCAGCTCGTTATCGGACTACTCCGACCAGACCAAGCGAATCGCAGAAATCGTATCCCGGACCACGACGCGGAAAGCGCTATTACCCAAATGAGTAGACTTGCAAATGCTGCGAATGCATCCCACCAAGAGAATTCTGTCAAATGTTTAAGAAAATCAAGCGTGCTCCTAGCTGCGAAAACGCAACCAATCAGGCCTGCCAAGACGGCGACGATGCCGGTCGTTGCAGCGAGAACCCGTTTGGGCATTGTCTTCATCCGTGAGTGAACGTGGGCATCCACAGCTCACGCCAACCTACGCGGCCGCTGGAGGAATATAGGCGGATCGCCGAAGACATTTCGGGTCTTCTGCCCAGGCACGAGCAGCAGAAGCAGGAATGCGAATATGTCCACTAACGGTACAAGTAACAGTAGCACTCCCCATCCCGACCAACCTACATCGTGCAGCCTGGTCACACCCGCCCTAAGTATTGCTACCGAGCAGGCCAACACAACTAGGCCAAGTGGGCGCTGCACCGGAGTTCCAACAAGACTTACATCTGTCGATCCGCTGACAAGGGCGACGATCATCAACACGATTGAGCCCACAACAACGGGCGCACCGCACCAGAATAGGTATTCGAGTCTGCCAATTCGGCTGGAAATCATTAATGCGGAGCAAGTCCTTCGATGCAAGATAGTTACAGCTCCAGCCTACTGGTTGTTGGTTTTCGGTTGAACTGGTCCTCTGTTCCGGTGCGTCCTACCGATCAACTCCCGAGTAATCGGGTAACCGGTAAAGTTCCATCCGCCCAAAATCAACTTCGGCGATTACCGCGTTAACCAGGAGCCTAGCGGGAATCAGAGGGCCTGGGATTATTCAGTCAATCCAAAGAGGACACGGTCGTCGCGCCAACGCCGGATGGTGGAAATTCCCCTATAGCCCCCTCCTCTTTGCGAGGCGCGGCGGGCTACTTCAACATTCGAACTCAATAAACTCTCGCACTTCAATTTCGGTCTCCTGGTCGGGACCGTTCGGCGAAAACGGAGATCGCTTCGCCCACTCGATCGCTTCTTCGAGAGACTTCGCCTGGATAAGCCAGTATCCGCCGACCAGTTCCTTCGATTCGGCGAATGGTCCATCGATCACGGTTTTCTTTCCGCCGGTCGAGAATCGGACTCGCGCGCCTTTGGAACTGGGGTACAGACCCGCCGCATCGAGCAGAATTCCCGCTTTGGCCTGCTCTTGGTTGTACTTCACCATCGCGGCGATCGATTCCTCGCTCGGCATCTTGCCCGCTTCGGACTCTTTGGTCGCTTTTAGAATCAGCATGAATTTCATCGTCATTTCTCCTGAATGAGTGCCCGTGGTCGGCAAGGCTCAATTCCCGACCTCACTTATACGTCGAACTTGATTCGCAGAAATCGACACGCACCTCAAAATTTCTGCGAATTTTTCCAAGTTGCACAAAACATAGGTTTAATTGGCCCTCTTATCGCCTTTGCTGTCAGGCTCGAACTGCGTTCACTTCATAGGAATCGCGGCTCAAGTGCCTGATTTGTCGCATTACCGGACATCAAGTGGCTTCGCGGGGACCCGTCTATTCGACCATTCGTGGCAGCACTGCGGCGGCGCGTCCCGCTAAATCGAAAGAAATGCCCGTCCTGCAATAGAATGTCTAGTGTACTCACTAACTTACGGCCAGACTGGAGGGCGGGTCCTTTTGCGGTATTCACGAAACGAGGGTGACGGCGCGTGCGGGAGGTCACTAGTCACGGATGTTTCAGACAACGTTTCGCTTCGCTGCTAGGACTACTGACGCCGCTAGTAAACGCCGTTGACGGCGCCCCGGGACGTTGCGCCAGGGACGATGTTCTTCCGACACATTTTGGTTCGCAATCGCGAAGGCAGGACGCCCGGGCTCGACCAAATTAAAAACTTCCTCTTTTCCTCCCTCATTTGTGGTATAAAAACAGGAAGAAAGGAAGAAAGGAACCTAATGAAAACCAAAAGCTACTCACCCACGGAACGTCCAACGCGCTTATCTGATCTGGGGCTAAACGAAGGCATGTTGTTGCAGGCGGTCCAACAAGGGCAGGGTAGCTGGGTAAGTTGTACATCCAATCACCCGCCGTTATATCGTGGCATTGCGGCCTGGGCAGAGACTGTGAGCGGGCTGAGAGAACAGCTTCTGCCGCTTGGCTGGCGCAGGGTCGAGCAAGGCAATCTACCTCTAACCGTCAGCGAAAAAGGAAACATCGCAATTACCGTTTCGACTGGGGACGAACAGACAGGCCGAGTGGACGGCAGTCCCTGTACGAGGTCCAGCAAAGGGCCGCGGACTAAGAGTGCCGTGACGGCGAATGCGCTCCAGCTGAAGCTATTTGGCGACATTCCAATCTGCCCCGAGGATCTAGAGAGCATAAATGGTCAAATGACCTTCATTTTGTTGTTTCATCGAGACACCACCGAGAACGAGATTCGCTGTGAATTGTCGAGGCCGATCAAAATGAACGTCGAGGGTCAAGTAGCTGGTTGGGCCGAACGGATCATTCTTGAACCGATGCCGTTTGGTTCAGACTCGATAAAGTTGCGAACGTCTCGAACTCCGGAAATCATCGTCGAGGTCAAAAGAAAGCGTGCCTGAATCCACGCAGATTTTTAGCCCGTCCAGACTTTCTATCGCGCGCAAGAGACGTGGTCTCACAAAAAGTGAATTGGCACTGGCGGTCGGAGTGGATTTGCGTTCCGTGACCGCGTACGAGGCGGGCGAATATCCCCCTAGAATTGAAACGGCGGAGCAGATCGCACGCTCATTGGAGTTTCCTCTGGAATTCTTTTATGGAAGCGATTTAGACGAACCGACACCTGATAGCGCGAGTTTTCGCGCTTTGTCGAAGATGACCGCGACACAGCGCGACATGGCGCTTAGTCAGGGGGCGATCGCCCTCCATTTTAACAATTGGCTCGATCACCACTTTGATCTGCCGGCATCGAACTTGCCTGATCTGAGTCGTGAACCGTCTCCGGA
>DASZHC010000015.1:0-2703 GCA_035938215.1 Chthoniobacterales bacterium | reverse complement strand
GCGCCGTCCGGCAGCAAAAAAGTCGACCACTTGTCGATGCCCTTGAACCGTGGCTGCGAGCAAAACTTGGCCTGATCAGTCAGAAAGAGCAAGCTCGCCGAAGCAATCCGTTACGCCCTGTCGCGCTGGGATGGCCTGACGCGCTTTATCGACGATGGCCGCATCGAGCTCGACAACAACACCGTCGAACGCTCCATCCGTCCCATCGCGCTCAACCGGAAGAATGCTCTGTTCGCAGGATCGGATGGCGGCGCCGAATACTGGGCCACCATCGCCTCACTGATCGAAACCTGTAAGCTGAACGACGTCGATCCGCTCGGGTATTTGACAGACGTCCTCACCAGGATCGTCAACGGCCATCCAAACAGCGACATCGATCACCTCCTGCCGTGGGCCTACCGAAAGCAAGACCTGAGGGCCGTGGCCCGAGAACGACGCTTACAGTAGCTCGGTCATTTCGAAAGCTTCAAAATCCGGCCGACGCACGGAAACCTGAACAGGCAGGGGCAAACAGCCGCGTTGGCTGGTAGAGCAGCTCAAGGCTGGTAAAGAAGACCAATGATTTTCTGATTGATTATGACAAGCGATATCCAGCCGGCACGCGACGGCAAGCCTGATCCCTGCCTCCTATCTTCGCAGCGGCGTTACTGCAGGCAAGGTTTGCAACTGGTTCGCGCCGCGCTGGCGACACGACAAAAAGCGCAACGTCAGGAAATGGTGCCGTGCGTTCGTTCGGGTCTTGGGCTATCGAACTTGGGAATGCAACCTTTATCGAAACTCATGTTGCGGCAAGAACCGTGGCTTTTCCCCCTTCGGGCGTCACATTGCTTCCTACTTCCGAGGCGATACATCCATTTGACCTTTTCTACGAAGGGTCTGAAGTTCGTTATGCCGCCTTATGATCTCGCTGGCGGATTTTGTCTTCGACACCCGTTGTTTCATGGGCAGTCCAGCATGCGCTTCCGGTCGAATGGCCAAGTCCCTTAGCGCGCCTATTGTCCCTCGTGAAGCGCCGCAATCACCGCAGGAAACGATTGCTTCTCGAGAAGCTCGCTCTGGATTTTCAATCTTTATTCCGAGACTGCCGCAATTACCACATACCATTTGAAAGCCGGCATCAGTATTCATAGAGAAACTCCCAAGGCAAAAAAGGTCCATTTTCTCGGCCCGCCTTGTATCGTCCCCTAGCAGCTTTTTTGCTTAAATTCATCTTCTCCATCGTCTGTTGCGGCGACATGACAAAATTATTTGGTTAGCCTAAATTTCACGATGTACGGAAAAGTTGTTGAAGGACCGAAGATCGGCAAGCGGCTCTCAAATCCGATCATCGGTGACCAAGCAGTCATCAATGTAGGGACAGGCCGTGACTGATCTAGGTGACGCCGCAACAAAGCTCGCGCCTTAAGGTAATCGGTCAACCTTACTTGCCGCGAATTCGGGTCTAGCCGCTATTCCGCCAAGGGTCCGGCCCAACGGGGAGCACATCAATCCGGCGCCTCGCTACCGCTTCTCCCTAAGCGGTTTTCAGAACGGCCGCCGGTATTCGGGCAGCAAGATTGTACGTATAAATCCAGCGCTATGGCGCAATTAGGCCGCGAATCCGCCATACCCCATGCGGACCCTGCAACCCAGTAATCGATAGGATGGGGGGTAAAAACATGAAAGACAAGAATCTCGCATTATTGACCGTCGACGAACTTTGGAATCTGCGCGAGGAAATCGATGTGGTCTTGTCAACCAAATTGGACGTGGAGAAGCAAAAGCTCGAGAGTCGGTTGGCTCGACTCAATGGAGTCTCCGGGCAGAAACAAAAAGCGCGTCGGCCTTACCCGAAGGTTCATCCAAAATATCGCAATCCGGAGAGGCCCTCTGAAACCTGGTCCGGACGTGGGAAACAGCCGCGCTGGGTAGGAGCGCAACTTCGGTCTGGAATGAAAGTCGACGACCTCTTAATATCTCGGGCGCACTAAGGAGTTCGGGTTTCTTGCGGCACGCCGAGTGGGGAGGCTGTTTTGGATATCGAGGTTTTCTTCGCGCGTCGCGGAGTGCAAATTGCCTCTGCCCTCCGAACTTCGTCGCGAAGCCTCTGCAAATCGAGATAACGACTTGCCAAGATGGTGTCGGAAAGCTTCCGAGCGATTCTCGCAGGTATCGATCTTTGGCGCTCCATGACAATCCATTCGCTGATTGGGTCCGAACAAAAGAAGCCGCCGCTGCGGTGTCGCCATATTCGCAATCAAGCAGAAAGAACCCCCGCGAATAGTTTCGCGATCTACCTGTCTCCAAATTGATTGCCCGAGAAGGCCCCCCGCACCTCGCAGATTTGCACCGGTCGGCCGGGGTAGCTAATTAAAAATGGGGTTCCAATGAAGGAACAAACGACCTGTTGCAGCAGGGACACAAATTAGATGCCCACTTTCACTGAATGAAACTTTTGTAAATCCAATGGCGACCATCGTGACGCCGCCAAACTCTTCCAACAACGAGACGGCCGGTGATCGATCGCCGCGGGATAATCACTGTCCACAGATGTCATGTCTGAGTCCACGCGGGTTTCGCGCTTAAGCCCAACATCTGCAAATTTGCTGAGCCTTTCGTCGTCATTTTCGGTTTCCTGTGGGATCCGTCTCATCGTCGCTCGCACCCTGCTGGATTTCGCCCGCCAAGCGTTTTTCGAGTTCGTAAACTTTCTTGCGTAACCGC
>DASZHC010000014.1:0-6627 GCA_035938215.1 Chthoniobacterales bacterium | reverse complement strand
ATCGAGTGATCGGGATGAGAGGGCCGATCTGTATGTTGTAGACGGTCGCGTCTCCATCGAGCCACCTCGAGATGGCTGCGAGGTCATCGACGCGCATGGCTTGGTCGTTGCGCCGGGTCTGATGGACATCCACGTACACCTCCGCGAGCCTGGCCAGATCCAGAAAGAAACGATCGAATCGGGAAGTCGTGCGGCAGCGGCTGGCGGGTTTACTTCCGTAGTGTGCATGCCAAATACCGATCCCCCCGCCGACAATCCAAGCACAATAACGTTAATAAGCGACCGCATTCGGGACACCGCTGACATCAATGTCTATCCAACGGGGGCAATTACCAAGAGATTGAGGGGTGAAGAAATGGCGCCGATCGGGTCCATGGTTCAGGCCGGAATCGTTGCAATAACAGACGACGGGCACTGTGTTCAGAACCATGAGTTGATGCGCCGCGCTGTCGAATATGCGCGCATGTTCGATCTCGCAGTCTTCGATCACTGCCAGGACTATAACATGGTCGGGAATGGCGTAATGCATGAAGGCTACTGGAGCACGGTGCTGGGATTGGCAGGCTGGCCTCGAACCGCAGAGGAAATCATTGTGGCCAGAGACATCCTCCTGGCCGACCTATGCAAAACGCGACTGCACTGCCAGCATCTCAGTTCAGCGGGCAGCGTCCGATTGCTGCGAGATGCCAGAGCCCGGGGCGTCCAGATCACCGGTGAAATTTGCCCTCATCATGTCGCACTTACCGACGAGTTCGTCAGTTCGTTTGATACCAATTACAAGATGAATCCTCCGCTTCGGGCTCCTGAAGATGTGGATGCGCTCATCGAAGGAGTCGCAGACGGCACCATTACGGTCTTGGCAAGCGACCATGCTCCTCACGCTTTCTTTGAAAAAGAAGTCGAATTCGACCTTGCCCCTTTTGGAATTCTCGGGCTTGAGACCGAGTTCGCTCTATTTCTCACGATCCTGCTGCACCAAAGGAAGGCAATTGATCTGAAACGCCTGATCACGCTCTACACCATAAATCCCGCTACGCTGACCCGGTTGCCGAAAGGCACGCTGAGGCCGGGGGCCGATGCAGACATCACCCTGATCGATCCGGATCTGGAGTGGGTCTTTCGGAAAGAGGACTCGTTTTCCAGGTCTAGAAATACTCCCTTTGATGGTTGGAAACTCAAGGGGCGCGCCATCCAGACGATTGTCGGCGGAAAAACCGTCTGGCAGCTGGGGAAGAGTGCAAAACGGGCCCTCGGCGGGGCGTAAGGACGGGCGTTTAACCCCTCTTTAATTTTAATCCAACATCCGAAGTTTGGAAATCGTTCTCGTCGAAGGCCTGTCCTTGACTTAATTAACATCCTCCGAGCCCTCCGTGGCTTCCGTGCGATGCTTCTTTTTGGTTTCGGCGCTGCCCCGATTGAGCCGTCCAAGAATGGCTTTATCTGATGAACCCTGAAAGGGACAAAAGGCTCGCGCGGAGGACACGGTGGTCACGGAGTGGCTGGATACGTCCTACAATGTTTGTGGACGTTACCAATTTTCGACCGGAATGCTTGTCAGCGTTGCGGCGGCTCTGGATTCACCGGGCGACTGTAAGGATCGGAGGTGGGAGGTCGCTCGTCATCTTCATCTTCATCCTGATCATGCTTTGGATCAATCGTGTTGCGGCCCGTGAACTTCTCCTGAAACCATCCGCCAACCGTCTGAAAGACGCGAGTTGTCCTGTGAACAACAGAACGCCCGAAATTCACGACGGATGCTCCATACCGATTTGCCCGTTGAGAAACGGTTTCTCCGTTATGCTCGCCGGAATCTTCGGAGGAAGAATCATAGTGGTGATCCCGATACTCCGGTTGGCGAAAATCCTCCGGAGGATGAGCGGGCCCGCCGGAGGGAGGCGCCGGCTCTGTCAAATATTTTTCATCCGACGGGTGCGAGCGCTGCGCAACGACGCCAGAGTTGGGTTCCTGAACCCAATTGGTTGCACTCAGCACAGCAGCGTTGCCCGCCGCGATTCGCACTTTGCCGACCGGCCGTTGCTCGTAATCGAATAACTCAAGCGTCCAAACGGGTTGACCACCGTCGACATCCGGAGCGAGCCGGTAATTGACACTATCAAATCCGACTTGATTGCGCGCAGCCTCTTGTTCGGCGGTATGAAACGCGCCGTCGGAATCGACGTTCAGTTTTGTGAGATCGATCGGCATTGTCCCCACCATTTGCGGTCGCGCGGGCGTTCGTTCGGACGAGATTTGTCCGGAAACGATCTCCAATTCTCGAACGCCGCCGCGAGCTCCGGGATCGCTTAAAGAAATCCGCCAGGCAGCCGGTTGCGGCCGACCGAACTGGCCAGAAATCGAAACAATCTGATTCAGCGCTTTCTCACCACGTTGAGTTCCTATCGTCCGCAAAGCCTTATAGGCCGTATCCTGTGCTTTGACGAAGCCGTGCGCAAATCCAATAGCCAACAACGGAAAGAACAACCAGCGATTCATTAATGAGTTTTCCTTCTTTTACAAATCTTCGCGCATTTCTGCAATCTTAGACGAAAGGGTTGGCAAAATTCCAAGAAAACTATTTCCTACTATTCATCGATGCCAGTTCCCCGCGTGCTTATTGCCGACGATCAGCCTGAGATCTTACGGGCACTCTCTTTCATTTGTAATGCCGAAGGTTATCGGACGTCGACTGTCAATTCCCCAGAGGCCGTTGTGGCTCTCCTGAGAAAGGAGGAATTCGACTTGGCATTGATCGATCTTAATTATCATCGCGACGATGAAACGGGAGCCGAGGGACTGGCGCTCCTTAAACAAATCAGCAGCCTGGATCCTTCGCTTCCTGTTGTCGTCATGACTGCCTTTGCGACCATTCAACTTGCAGTTGAGGCGGTACGGCTCGGGGCGAAAGATTTTTTGCAGAAACCGTGGGAAAATGAGCGACTTCTTTCGATTTTGCGAACGCAAATCGCCCTTCGTGACGCCCTCCGCGGAAAGGAACGTCTCGAGGCGGAAAACAGTACCTTACGATCGTCTCAAGGATCTGCGGAAGGATTTGTCGCGAAATCTCCTCTAATGCAGGAGGTGAGGCTCATCGTCGAACAAGTCGCTCCCTCTGATGCGAACGTTTTGATCACTGGGGAAAACGGGACCGGTAAGGGTGTGGTCGCGAGAATGCTGCACCATCTTTCTTTACGGTCCGGCCAACCGATGATCACCGTCAACATGGGAGGTTTGCCAGAGGGCGTATTCGAAAGCGAAATGTTCGGACACGTGAAGGGCGCCTTCACGGATGCGCGTACGGACAGGGCGGGCCGCTTCGAACTGGCGGATAATGGGACGCTATTCCTGGACGAAATTGCCAACCTTACCGCAACGCAACAGGCAAAGCTTCTGCGGGTTCTGGAAACAGGAGAGTTCGAGAGGGTCGGTTCGTCCAAAACGCGTCGGGCCGACGTGCGCATTCTGAGCGCCACAAACGCTGATCCGCGGAAGGAAATCGACGCCGGCAAATTCCGCGAGGACCTTTTCTTTCGATTAAACACTATTCAGATTCATCTTCCGGCTCTCCGGGATCGGTTGGATGACATTCCGCAGCTGGCAGAGCAATTTCTTGAGGAACTCAAAGGGCGTTATCGCAAGCAGATTCAGGGAGTTCATCAGGATGCCGTTGCCGCTCTCAAAGCATACCCTTGGCCGGGCAACGTGCGCGAACTGCGGCATGTAATGGAGCGCGCCGTGCTGCTTTGCCGCTCGAATGTCGTTCACACCTCCGACCTCGGTATCCAGTGGGCACCTGGTAAAGCCTCGCAACTGGAAAACCTGGACCTCGATTCGGCAGAGGTGTTTTTGATCAATCGTGCTTTAACCCGGCACCATGGCAACGCCCTTCTGGCGGCCAAGGACCTCGGGCTAAGCCGCAGTGCCTTCTATCGTCGCCTGCAGAAACACGGGATTTCGGTGCCTTAGCCCGAAAATCTCACGATCCAAAGCGCTCGTGAGATTTTCGCGCTCCGCCACTCCGTAACCACCGTGGGAGGCTTCTCTCCCATTCATGATCCCTGGAGGGCGTCCGCTCCGTCGACGCCGTGAAATGGTGGGCATTTACGGCCGCCAACGGCTACGAGGGACCGTAGCCCTCCAAACCTCCATCGATTATCGTTGCCGCGATCGGATGGCCATTGCTGGCAGATCCCTGGAGGGCGTCCGCCCTGGCGACGCCGGGAACGATGTTGATGTCGGCTACCGGCGGCTGCGAGGCACTCCGTCGTAACCGCGAACGCGAAGGGCACTTCCAAATGCGCCTCGAATATCGCCCTAGTCGGCGGGGAACTCTTGTGCTTTGGTGATGATTCACCGCTTTTGCTACCGATGCCTACTGAGACAATCAGGATAATTGGCGCCCGCCAGCATAATCTGAAGAACATCTGCGTCGAGTTTCCCCGGGAGCGCATGATCGTTTTCACCGGCATGAGCGGTTCCGGCAAATCATCCCTTGCGTTCGATACCCTTTACGCAGAGGGACAACGACGTTATGTGGAAAGCCTTTCGGCTTACGCCCGGCAATTCCTCGACAAGATGGAAAAACCGGACGTGGATTTCATCGAGGGGCTTTCGCCGGCAATTGCTATTGAACAACGAAGTTCGGTTGCTAATCCCCGCTCAACGATTGCTACGACGACAGAAATTTATGATTACCTTCGGGTGCTCTTCTCGGCCATCGGCCAGCCACACGATCCCTCGACCGGGGAGAAGATTTTTAGAATGACGCCCCAGCAGATCGTCGACCAGATTCTAGCGTATCCCGAAGAGACCCGAATTCTGGTAATCGCGCCGGTGATCCGCAATGAAACGGGCGAATTTCGCGACGTGTTGGAAAAGATTAAACGAGAAGGGTTTATACGAATTCGGGCGGACGGCGAGATTCTGGAATTGAGCAAACCGGAACCGGTTCGGCTTTCCAAGGCGCAGCGGCACACAATCGAAATTGTCGTAGATCGGCTTGTGGTCCGAGACGGGGTCCGTACCCGGCTTGCGGACTCAGTCGACACCGCGCTTTTATGGGGAAACAACCGTTTGATCATCAACCGGCAACTCGCCGGCGCTGAAGAACCGGAAGATATTCCCTACTCCACCAATTTTTGTAACCCCAAAACCGACTTCCTGCTGCCCGAATTAAATCCCAAACATTTTTCATTCAACAGCTTGGCGGGCGCTTGTCCGGCGTGCCAGGGATTGGGCTCCGAAGCTTACTTTGATCCCGAACTTGTCATTCCCGATCCACAAAGATCTCTTTCAGACGGTGCGATGGCGCCATGGCGAAAAGCCACAAAGCGAATGCAGAGTTACTACCGGGCTGAGCTTGAGGCTTTGGCAAAACATTTTGGCATCAACTTGGAAACGCCGGTCGCCGAACTGCCAGATAAGTTTCAAGGTGCGCTTTTGTACGGAACCGGGGACCAGGCGGTCCGATTCATCTTTGGCGAAAAGATCGTTGAGAAGCCGTTTGAAGGCGTGATTCCCCAGTTAGAGAATTTATTTGCTCAAACTGAGAGCGAGTTCACAAAAGCCCGTCTCAAGAGTTTCCAGGGTCGCAGAACCTGCAAGCTCTGCAAAGGGGCGCGATTACGGCCGGAAATTCTAGCCGTAACAATCCAGGATCAGAATGGTCATCAATTGAACATCCACGAGTTTTGCGCCTTAACCACAGGGGAGGCGAAGGGCTTCATAGAGAACATACAACTTTCGAAACAACAGCGACTTATCGCGAACGAAGTCCTCAGAGAAATCGGTAACCGGCTCGCATTTCTCATGGAAGTGGGATTGGGTTACCTCGCACTTAACCGCGAAAGCGGCACCTTATCCGGAGGAGAAGCTCAGCGCATACGCCTTGGTACGCAGATCGGATCCGGGCTGGCGGGGGTTCTCTACGTTCTGGATGAACCGAGCATCGGGCTTCACCAGCGAGATAACGACCGGCTGATCCGGACGCTGAAGCATTTGCGAGACTTGGGAAATACAGTGGTGGTCGTCGAGCACGACGAGGACACGATCCGTGCAGCAGACTTTATTATAGACCTTGGCCCCGGAGCGGGCCCACGGGGCGGCCAGATCGTGGCGCAAGGCTCTGTTGGTGAAATCGAATCGAACTCAGACTCTCTGACTGGCCAATACCTTTCCAGGACACTGCAGATTCCTGTCCCACGAACGAGAGTTTTACCCAAGGGCTTGCTTTACAACCGAGAGAGAATTCCAGATCCAGACGCAGAGGGGTGGATCACGATCGTAGGAGCCAGCGAAAACAATCTCCGTGACCTGACGGTCTCATTCCCGCTTGGCTGCCTGATCTGCGTCACAGGGGTCTCCGGAAGTGGAAAATCCACATTGGTCGATGATATTTTGAGAAAGGCCTTGTTTCGCAATTTTTATCGGTCAAAGGAGCGCCCCGGCACGCACCGTTCAATCCGCGGCTTGGAACAAGTCGACAAAGCTATCGTGATCGATCAAAGCCCTATTGGTCGGACGCCTCGCTCAAATGCCGCGACTTACTCCGGCGCATTCGGACCTGTACGCGAGTTGTTCAGCCAATTGCCGGCGTCGCGGGTGCGCGGTTACGATAGTGGACGGTTCAGC
>DASZHC010000013.1:0-4953 GCA_035938215.1 Chthoniobacterales bacterium | reverse complement strand
TTTGTTGCAGGTCCGGGTCGAGCGAAGTGTAGACCCGGAGACCCCCCCCATCGATCTGATCCTGACTTACCAGTCCCTGGAGCTCTCTGTAAAGGGCGTCCATCGCGTAGTTCTCCTGGGGCGTCGAACTACGCTTTCCGGCTATGCGGATAGCGCTCTTTTTGGCGCCAGCCGCGTCGTCAACGGGAATCATTTTTAGCTCTGCCATCCGATCGAGAACTTCATCCCGCTGGCTAACCGCGCCTTCCATATTTGACAAAGGCGAATAGCGGTTGGGGCTTCGAATCAATCCCGCGAGCATTGCCGCTTCAGAAAGGTTCAACTCAGAGGACGACTTCCCGAAGTAGGCGCGGCTGGCCGTTTCCAGACCGTACAAGCCCGAACCAAAGTAAATTCTATTGATGTAGAATCCCAGAATTTGGTCCTTGGAATAGGCGGACTCGATTCGAAGAGCGACGAAGGCTTCAAGGATTTTTCGGTTCAGATCCCTGCCCCCCAATGAAAAGCTGTTACGCGCGAGTTGCTGCGTGATGGTGCTGCCTCCCTCCCGGATCCGAAAGTGTCCCAGGTTTCGCAACAGCGCACGGGCGATCCCGATTGGATCAATTCCGTGATGCTTATAGAACCGGGAATCTTCTCGAGCCAGCAAAGCCTTCTTGAAAAGAGAAGAAATTTTATCGGATTCAACCAGAATTCGGTTTTCGCCTCTTAGCCTGCTGTACACCTTCCCGTCCATGTCGTACACCCATGAACGCTCGGGGATTTTACCTATCTCCTTCAAATCAAAGGTTAGTGACCAGCTGAAATAAAAGATCGCCAGGCTGACCAGGCCGATAGTGGCTGCGACCGCGAGCCCGATCAGCAGAATCAGGTTTGAGGAAAGCTTCGTTCGCATCTTTCTGGCGAATCTACGCATCTCCCAGCAAGTCCGGTCTTCGTTTGCGGGTTCGCTCGCGGGCCCGCTCCTCCCGCCAGCTTCGGATCAATGCGTGGTTACCAGAAAGCAGGACTTCCGGAACCCGCCACCCGCGGAAATTGGAAGGACGGGTGTACTGCGGATACTCCAACAGTTTGTTCGAGAATGACTCGTCCTGCGCTGACTTTTCCTCTCCCAGGACACCAGGGATTAGCCTGGCAACCGCATCGACTACTACAGCCGCTGCGATTGCACCGTTCGTCAAGACGTAGTCGCCGATCGAGATTTCATCGTCGATCAAGTGCTCCGCAACCCGGTGATCGATTCCTTCATAGTGGCCACAGACAAAGATGAAGTGTTCCTTTCTGCTTAATTCGATCGCTATTTCCTGGGTAAATCGCCGGCCACCGGGAGCCATGAGAATCACGTACGATTTTTCATTCCGGATAGCTTCGACGGCAGAAAAGATGGGATCAGGTTTCATTATCATTCCCGGGCCTCCGCCATAAGGAGGTTCATCTGTCACACGGTGTTTGTCGGTAGCCCAATCTCGTATATTCAGGCAACGGACCTGAATCAGGAGGTTTTCCTGAGCTTTCTTGAGAATGCTTTCGGCAAAAGCGCCCTCGCAAAGTTTCGGAAAAAGGGTGAGAATATCAAAATTGGTCATTTCAGTAGAATCCTTGAAAAGCAAAAGTGGTTGCAGATGAGTCAAGTTTTTTCCATATCCGCGCGTAAATCATCAGGTGGTTTTGCTTTTCAAGGATTCTATAGCGAAGCCGCCCCGCCCAATCGGCGCTGCTTCCAACGCGATCCCAATCCCTTAACATCTCGCTGGTCTGAGGCGCGGCCTCGCCGGCTAATAATCTCGGGTGACGAGAGTTGCCGCGCAAATCGATGAAAACTGCACACAAAATTGCCTTTGGTCTTATCGTATTGAGCTCAACAACCTTGTTCGGGGGATGTTCCGAGGATTCTGGCTGGAACGCCGGTGTGTCCGCGTTCCCGCTGAACTCAGGTGGACAGACGGGCGAATCGCCTCCGGCGCCAACTGGAGCGGAAGAATCAGCGCAGTAATGGCTCGCAGTCCGAAACGCTGGGGATGTTGGCGGGAGCTCCGGCGACAAACGAAGATGGACCGTCTGCCTGCGGTGAGATACCTTTTAGTATGAGCGATTTAGCCTATTTTGATTATGCTCTCGTTCTACCCGAGGAACGCTATTTAATTGAGGTCCAAGTCGGCAATCCCGCGACCGGAGTAACGCGTCGGAACGATGAATTGGAAAATCTCGCAAAAGATGCGCTGATAACCGTCGTTGGCCAGGGACGCGATGATTTAGCGGAAAAGCTGAAGCCAACCCCGATTAACGAGTCTGACGCCAAAAACCTGACGAAAGTACAACAGCTTTTGTCCGGGCCCGATTGCGCCGTCTACCTTGTCGAGTGAAACTTGGCATGATGCATGTTTACGCGCTCGTTGGGGGACCTTGGTAGGGGCAGATCTCCACAAGCGCTACTTGAGCGCAAGTAGGCGAAGCGTCCCGCTTTGCGCGCTTCAAAACCGTGCAAACCGAGACGGTTCGCCTACATCCGCCGGCCTCGTAGCAGGGGAGCTTAACACAGTAAGCGCTGAGCTCTCCTCGTAGTTCCCTGTCGCAATCGCCACCGGACGCCCGTTGACTACGATTTGCGTGAGGCTTAGGGCAAGTTTTGATTGTCCAAGCGCGCGTCCCGCTGATTTGGATGACTCGACACGGCCATAAACTATGCTGCCTGCATGGGCCGTGACCTTGCCCTTCACAACAAGATTACTGTCGAGTCGTGCAGCGAACTTCTTCCCGGCTTTATGACTCGAGGATATCGGATTTGACCGGAAGACGGCGTAAGGTCAGGATGCGGAATGGGAGAAGGCACCGGCATCGCGATAGTAACTGAGGTAACGAGGCGACCCGTCGTTGAAGTGGATGAAGGGGCGGAGGTGGGTTTCTTCACTGTCCGCGCAAAAATGTACGAGCCCGAGCATAAGTATTCAGCCGACCTTTTCCTTGTGAAGATCTTGGAGCCGCCCGCGATGGGAAGCCTCCAAAATGAGCAGGGGTCATTGATGCGGCACGGCGAATTCGGCTTCGAGGCATTAGAGGAGGTCAATATCGGGGACAAGCTGAAAATTTTCATTCGCTCCTCCGCCCCGTAAAATTTAGTACGAGGTCTCCGATTGATCGTTCGAGCGAGGCTTGATATCTACCGAATCAGCATCAGGAGCTCTCTGAAAAAAGGACACGGCAACCTGGCGGTGGAGATGAAGAAGCAACCTTTAGCCGGTCAAAGCCCAGATTGTGTGCAACTTGTAAATAACACTGTTAATCCGCTCCCTTGGTCCGTTGGGCAGGCATCGGAATTATTAGGTGTCATCAGAATACGAAAAAGCAAACGTTTGGCTTAAGGTTCGACACATGGAATGCCTAATGCTGGGGTGTGAATAACTTTTTTCTGTGCTCGCAGTCGACAGGAGGTGAATAGTGCTCGGTAACCGTCGAGCTTGACCTCGTACAACCAATCGTCATCGGGGAGTTTGGTTGACTCGGAGCGCCTGCATTGATTCGATGAAAGATGGGCGGCTGGCGCTGATTGGTTTCATGGGTGCTCAATACCCCTGCGGCGGGCGAGCCGAAATGATCGCACGTTCGACGATTTCGCTTCGGGACGTTCCTTCGATGTCCTTGAGCCGCCAAAGCAGGTCGCTGACCTCGGGTTTAATTAAGTTTGAACACACCAGAAGCGCCTTCATCGGTTCAATGAAATAAAGGCTCACTCTGTTAGCCCCAAATATGAGAGGCGATTTGTCGACCGCGTTTCCTGTGCCACCCAGCCCCAGCGGCCTTTGTGCGCAGTCATGTTTGAGTTGGTGACTTTGACTATTGCATAACGTCTTCCTGGAGCAATCACAACGTCTGGCACGGATTCCATGGCCAGGTGAATCATCGAGATTTTGATTTTCTTAGCGCTAGGGCGGCACAACTCGAAACCCAAGTAATGTTCCCACTGCTTGTGTCCAAGATACCGATCGCCGGTCCGTACCCGGAACTCGGCCCACTCTTGCCATGGGTGCCAAGTGATCGTGCGGTCCGCTCCTTGGTTTTCAGCAGTTGCTTCTAAAGACAGAGCAAACAGAAGAACAGCGAAGTATCTCATTTGATCCTTTCAGTGTGAGTTTCCACCAGTCGGGCCCGCGTCCCCGCTTAGTCATCGATGACCCCGAACTTCTTTCGCACTCTCTTGACGTATTTGTGGAAAACTACGATCGCCAGACACCGTTCCGGATCGTCCAAAGGCCAGGCGAATAAGTCGTCAGATTCAGGGTTCATGTTAGCGCAGGTTTCCCTAGACATCCTGCGGTACGCCGTCCGAATCCTAGGCGTCGACTCCGCTTACGAGCCGGCCGTCCCGGGTGATCACCGTATTTTCATCATTAGACGCCAGGGACGTTGCGATCATTTTGGTGAGGTGACCGGCCGGGGTCTCAAATCCCATCAAGTTCGCCTGTCGCCTGATCGCCAACTCTGTTCGGGTGTCGGCCGTCTATGCGAGTTGAATGTTGACCTCTTCTTTGCGGATCGGATCCGGCATCGGAGTCCAGTTGATATTTTCCGGAGCTGGAGAAATGCGTGCGTTTTCCATTATGGTTCCCAAATCGTCCGCAACTTTAAAGACCCTATTCATACTATGCCAACGCTAAACTGAAGCGTAATGCTGCCTCGGGAAGCGAAGGCGCAGAGAAGCCAAAGCGGCCGCTCAACAACTTGGAATTTTAATGGCAGTATTCTGGCAACGACTGACTTTTTGCCTCGGTTTTTGAGGGTGCAGAATCGCCCGCTAATCGGCTCGCAGACTTGTGGTCGGGGCGACACGATTTGAACGTGCGACCTCCTGCTCCCAAAGCAGGCGCTCTACCAAGCTAAGCTACGCCCCGATCCGAAAGAGGCGCTAATATTAGCGCAGAAGGGCAAAATGCCTAATGTTTTTTAGGGCGAGCTTTT
>DASZHC010000012.1:0-4572 GCA_035938215.1 Chthoniobacterales bacterium | reverse complement strand
CCGGCGATAATTGCTTCTCTTCGGTTCATAACTTGTTTACTTAAACCGATCAAATCTAACAAACCGTCGGGTACAGAGAAGAATAAAATCATTGAAAGTTCTAATTGTGTACCGTCCAGGGGAAACGTATCGGCGTATCGGCGTATCGGCGATTGCAAAGCATCATCGACTCCCTCGAGACCTACTGGTTATTATAGCCGTGTCGAAAAGCAGTCTTACTTCCCCAGACGCCGATACGCCGACCCGCCGACCCGCCGACACGCTTCCCCAGGCAAAGGCTGGAGCCTTCGCTTACGCTGGTGCCCAGCAATCACTATCGGATTACGGTTGATAAACTGTTTCTTGAAGAATAAAACCAAACTTGACACAACTGGAGCCTTCTCGCAGGCCCACACAAAAGAAGCTATGAGGAAAGTCTGTTCCATTTGTTGGGTGGCCTTCTCGGTCTTGATCGTTTTCACGTCGTGCAAGAAACCATCCGAAGCGAAATTAGCTGGTCCCCCCGAGGTTCTGGTTACTGAGGTCGTCCAAAGGGACGTTCCCCTCATTCGCCAGTGGGTTGGCACGCTGAACGGGATCCAAAATGCGCAAGTCAGGGCGCGCGAAACTGGATACCTCCAAACTATCGCTTACGAGCAGGGTGGCTACGTGAAGAAAGGTGATCTGCTTTTTGAGATTGATCCAAGGCCCTTTATAGCAGCTTTAGATCAAGCAAAGGGCCAGCTGGCGGAGGCAAAAGCAACTTTGCTTGGAGTCGAGCTTGACGCGAAGAGGGCAAAGGAGTTGTTCGCTCAACAAGTAATTTCCGAGCAGGAATACACTAACAAAACTCAGGCTTACCAAACCAAATTAGCGGCGGTGGCGGCGGCTCAGGCGGCATTGGACGATGCCCAGCTGAATCTTACCTATACGAAGATCGTTTCGCCGCTGGATGGGATTGCGGGCCAGCAGGAGGCGCAGATTGGGGATCTGGTCGGCACCGGGTCCAATACGGTATTGACGACGGTCTCCCAGATCAATCCGATTTGGTGTTACTTCCCGATCAGCGAGCAAAACTATTGGGCGTTCGCCGACCGTTTGAAGGAAATGATGATGGTGCCTGAGGACAAACGTCCCGAAAAAGTGGAACTGATCCTGCCTAATGGGAGTGTTTATCAGCATAAGGGCAAGTTCGCTTTCGTCGATCGCCAGGTCGATTCAAAGACAGGGACTATTCAGATTGCCGTTACCTTTCCGAATCCTGACCTGACGCTGCGGCCCGGACAATATGCCTCAGCGCGCGCCGAGATCGACACGATTCCGAACGCGCTCTTGATTCCGTACCGGGCCATATCCGAACTGCAAGGCGGTGATCAGGTAGGGATTGTCAACCCGGACGGCAAAGCCGAGATCCGCGCCGTGACTACTGGGGAGGTGTACGGACATTTTATCGTGATTAAGGAAGGGCTAAAGTTGGGTGATAAGGTCATCGTGGAGGGATTTCAGAAAGTCCGGCAGGGCATACCTGTATCGGCTAAACCTTACACCGATTCATTAAAGACCGAGGAAACTCAGGACGCTTCCGAGAAGAAATCATCCACCGGGCAATCCTAGGAGATCCCAAATGTCGAGATTCTTCATTAATCGTCCAATCGTCGCCATCGTGATCTCGATCATTATGGTGATCGTCGGGGTCGTCTCGTTTCTCAGTCTCCCGGTTGCTCAATATCCCAATATCGTGCCACCTGAAATCGCGGTGAACACGACCTACGTGGGTGCAGATGCGTTAACGGTAGAACAGTCCGTCGCAACGCCGATCGAACAGCAGATGAGCGGCGTGGATCACATGAATTACATGTATTCCCTGAACGCGAGCAACGGAACGATGAAATTAACGGTCGACTACGATATTGCCACCGATCCGAACATCGACCAGGTGCTGACGCAAATGCGGGAATCGCAGGCCGAGTCTCAATTGCCTTCCAGTGTCCGCGATTACGGAATTACGGTGGCGAAATCGACTGCAGCGCCGCTAATGGTTATTTCGCTCTCTTCGCCGTCGGGCCAATTCGATTCTAAGTTCCTGGCGAACTACGCCTACATCAATCTGAATGACCCGATTGTCCGAGTGCCCGGCATCGCCAGCGTTACCGTTTTCGGAGCGGGCCAATATGCGCTTCGGATCTGGGTTGATCCGAATAAGCTCGCCGCGCTGAACATCACGACGCCAGAAATCGAACAGGCAATTAGCACCCAGAATACCGTAAACCCGGCCGGCCAAGTCGGAGGCGAGCCGATACCGCCCGGACAACCCTTCACGAATACCGTTTTGGCACAAGGACGTTTAGTAACCGAAGAGCAGTTCGGCAACATCGTGATCCGGGCGGAACCCAACGGCGCGTACGTGCGGGTCAGAGATGTTGGGCGCGTGGAATTAGGGTCTCAGACCTACTCGATGACCAGCACTTTCAACGGCAAACCCGCTGCAGCGCTTGCCATTTATCAGTTGCCCGGCTCCAACGCCGTGGACGCCGCGAAGGGCGTCAGGCAATTGATGGCGCAGCTCAAAGAACGGTTCCCTTCCGGCATGAGCTATTCGATCGCCCTGGACACAACTCTCGCTGTGACCGCGGGGATGGAGGAAATTTATAAGACCCTGGCAGAAGCGATGCTTCTGGTCATCCTGGTGGTATTCGTTTTCCTTCAAGGTTGGCGAGCGACTCTAATTCCGCTGTGTGCCGTGCCGGTTTCGCTGGTCAGCACATTCGCAGTGTTTCCTTTGCTGGGATTTTCGGTCAACACATTATCGCTCCTCGGACTCGTCCTGGCCATTGGTCTCGTTGTCGATGACGCGATCGTGGTCGTCGAAGCGGTCGAGCACCACATTGAAAATGGGCTGTCGCCAAGAGACGCCGCACTCAAAGCGATGGAAGAAGTTTCCGGACCTGTTATCGCAATCGCGCTCATTCTTGCAGCCGTTTTCATCCCGACCGCGTTTATTCCCGGGATCACGGGCCGGCTCTACCAGCAGTTTGCGGTAACGATCGCGGTTTCCGTCATCTTCTCGGCATTCAATGCTCTGACCTTGAGCCCGGCTCTTGCGGCGCTTCTCTTGCGTCCCAAGAAAGAATCTCGAGGGCCATTGGGCTTTTTCTTCAATGGATTTAACAAATTCTTCGGATCTGCGACCAATGGTTATGTCCGTGTTTGCAGCCTCTTGATGCGACGCGGCATTGTCTGCGTTTTGTTTCTGGTTCTCGTTATGGTCGGGTCCGGTTGGCTTGGTGGAAAAATCCCGTCCGGATTCGTTCCAACTGAGGATCAGGGTTATCTCTATGCCAATCTCACGCTGCCAGAAGCCGCGTCGCTGCAAAGAACAGTGGCTGCCACCAGTCAAGTTACGGACATTCTCCGGAAAACACCCGGAGTGCAGGACGTCACCTCAATTTCCGGATTCAGCCTGCTGAGCGGAGTCGATACCACCTACAATGGATTTTTCTTTGTCACTCTGAAACCGTGGAAAAAACGCACTGCTATTGAGGAGCAATTGAGGGGGATGATCGCGCATGCCAACGAAGCGCTCGCGAAGATTCCGGAAGGCGTTGCGTTCGTTTTCCCGCCGCCGGCAATCCCAGGGATCGGAACGTCCGGAGGCGTGACCTTCGTTTTAGAAGATCGCGCTGGGATGGATGTAGACTTTCTCGCTCAACAGACTCAGAAATTCATCGAAGCCGCTCGGAAACGCCCGGAAATTTCGAGGATTACAACCACTCTGTTGGCGGGCGTTCCTCAGTTTTATCTCGATGTTGATCAAGACAAAGTTCTGAAGCAAGGCGTTCAACTCTCCGACGTGTACAAGGCCGTGCAAGTTTTCATGGGTGGTTCGTTTATCAATTATTTCAACCGTTTCGGACGAACCTGGCAGGTTTACCTCCAGGCGGATGGACCCTTTCGGACCAAACCGGAGGATGTCGGCCAATTCTACGTGCGTAACAAGGCCGGTGATCCGGTCCCTCTTTCTTCGGTCACGCGGATCGAGCGGCATTTTGGACCGGAGTTCACGATGCGTTACAATCTGCATCGATGCGCCCAACTGAACGTTAATGGAAAGGAGACGTACAGTACCTACCAGGTAATGGCGGCGCTCGAAGATGTGTTTGCCAAGACGATGCCAAGGGAAATGGGCTTCGACTATAAGGACATGTCCTTTCAAGAACAGCAAGCTCAGAAAGGGGTGCCCCCCACCGTAATCTTCGGGTTATCGCTGCTCTTCGTCTTCTTGATCCTTGCGGCCCAGTACGAAAGTTGGTCGTTGCCGTTTAGCGTTCTCCTATGCACGCCGATAGCCGTGCTCGGAGCGTTTGTGGCGCTGATCGCGAGACTCTTCGGAGCCGACGTTTACGGTCGTAGTTCGGTCATCTTCGAAAACAACGTCTACGCACAAATCGGTTTGGTCATGCTCATCGGGCTCGCAGCCAAAAATGCGATCCTGATTGTCGAATTTTCCAAGGCCGAGTATGAAAAAGGGAAGCCAATCGTGGATGCGGCCTTGGCTGGCGCCCGCCTGCGCCTTCGTCCGATTCTCATGACTGC
>DASZHC010000011.1:0-2448 GCA_035938215.1 Chthoniobacterales bacterium | reverse complement strand
ATGAGGTTTCAGGAAGGGAAAGAGATCCCGATATGGTCCCACTAACAACCGTACAAACTCGCGTGGTGAAGGTCTTTTCTTTGACATGGAATATGAACCTCGCGAGACTGTGCACTAGTGCACAGTCTCGCATATAGTGGTGACGTCGCCGCTGGTCAGTTGGCTGTTTTTCAAGGCGCGAGCGAAGCGCCCATCCCGCCCCATTTTGACTCTTGCTTGGATGGCTATTCCGCAGACCGGCGCAAAAATGGAGCGGGACGGGTCGAGCGAGCGACGCGGAAAAACAGCCAACTGGCCGCGGCCCGGAGGGTTGCGTTGAAAATGGGCCGGCGGCTGCGTTGCTCGTCGGTTACGTATCGATTTAGATATGCGCCCTCCTCGCGCCTTGCCGACGGCCCATTTTGAACGCAACGACGTCATCATTATATGCGAGACGGTGCACTAGCTCACGCCTTTCAAGAGCATTTCCATAGCACGAATTATCACGCCGGTCGACAGTTCACACATCGGCGCTTGTTTCTGGCGTGGATCAAAATGCTCTATCGGACCTGGGAAGCCCGCACTCACGACAATCGCCCCCGGATGCCGTGCATGCCAATGAAAAGGATTTGTGGGTCCGAACAGCGTAATCGAAGGGCGGTGGAATGCTGCAGCAAGATGCGCTGCAACCGTATCGACCCCAATGAAAAAAGCTGCGCGCTCTATGAGCGCGGCCCCCACGAGCAGATCAATCTTTCCAGCCAAATTGAAAATGGCCGAGCGATCGCCACTCTTCAAGAGAATGTCGTTAACGTGCTGAAGTTCGGTCGGATCTTTTCCGCCGGTGATGATACACGGCAGTTTGAAACGCTTGCGGGCGTACGCGATCACCTCTGCCCAACGGTCTGTCATCCAGTACTTCTCTGCTCTCGCGGACCCGGGATGAACGACAAAATAGTCTGCAGGCAATTCACTGCTAAGCAAACAGACCGACTGTCTTATCCGATCCGGAAGTTGGAGCGTTATATCTGCATCCGAATCAAAATTTGCCAAGGAACGAACGAGGTCGAGGTAATGGTCCACCGTGTGCTTATCCCGAACCGGGGATGAGACTAGCTGGGTGTACGCGAAAGAACGAAACGGACGCCTGGCAAGAAAGCTGAATCCGACACGTCTGGAGGCCTTTGAAAAAAGGGAGATTAGAGCCGAACGATCGTTTCCAGTGAAATCAAGGCAGAGATCGAATCTGGCTTTAAGAAGATTCATCCAAATTGACTTTGGGCCTCTGTAAACCCAGATCTGGTCCACATCCGCAATGGCCGGAGCCAACGCATGCGAATGCCGGTCAATTAAGAGGGTGATTTCTGACCTCGGATAAAGCTTTCTCAAACTGTTCAGGGCCGGCGTCGTCAGCACAAGATCCCCCAGACGTTTGAGTTGAACCACTAGAACGAAGTTCATCACGCTTGCCGCGGTTGGCGAATACCGATAACGGCTCGATATGCCTCCAAGATTCGCCCTCGGAAATGGTCCCAGGTAAAATGCTTCACGACGCGTTCTCTTCCCGCTTTGCCCATACTTTCCGCCATCTCCTCATTCTTGTAGAGGGTGAGAAGCGCCTCACATATCGATTCACAACTATTGGGTGGTATGATGATTCCGTTCAATCCATCAACGACCACATCTCCGGATTCGCGCGTCGTAATTTGCGCAAGGCCGGATGCGGCGGCTTCATAGGTCGCTTTTGCGCTTCCCTCGCATTCCGAGGGAAAGACAAAAATGCTGCTCTGCCGGTAGAGTTCTTCAACGCGCTGAGTGAACCCGAGAATCTTGATCGATTCGGGCAAGTCCTTCATGTAGGGCTCAATTTCCGGGTGTGGAAAGCCGGCCAACCAGAGTTCGGCTCGAGGAAGTTTTACCTTCTTCCAGGCCTCCAGAAGAAGATGAACCCCCTTGCGCTTGATAAGAGCGCCCACAAACAGCACCCTGAAATTTCCCGGTCTGTTTCCCGGCTGAAACCGCTTTACATCCACGCCGCGCGACATGCGGAAAAGCTTACTTTTCGGGAAGCCCGCAAAATGAAATGTTTCCTCGGCCTTTTCAGAAAGAACAAGAAGAAGATCAGCTAACTCGTATTCTTCGAGCGATTGTTGGCGGCTGACTAGCAGACGGTTTAACCATCGCTCCGGGACGGGCGCATTCTCCATCGCTATTTCCAAGTCTGTCTTTGGCGGCACAACATTTCCCTTGTGGCGATGCCATGTCGGTATCTCAAGAATCGACGGAATGCCAAGCTCCTTCGCCACGCGAAGCGATCGCACCGCTTCACCTGACCAACCATGAAAGAGATCGAATTGGTCTCGCCGCATCAGGCGGCTGGCGACCCGATCCAGCGCCATTTTTTTTGCCCCATAATAGTACTTTCGGTCAAGGTTCGAGAGCAGGCGGACGGGATGCCAACCCAATGTC
>DASZHC010000010.1:0-8751 GCA_035938215.1 Chthoniobacterales bacterium | reverse complement strand
ACGGTCGGTTTACCGTACTCCATTGGGCTGCTTTTGATTCTCGGGGTGCATGAACTGGGGCACTTCTTTATGGCGCGTCGATATAGGATGGATGTCACTCCGCCGTACTTCATTCCAGTGCCATTCGGGCTTGGGACTTTTGGCGCCTTCATTCAAATGCGATCGCCTTCCGCCAACAGAAAAGCCCTGTTTGATGTCGCGGTTGCCGGACCGCTTGCCGGGTTCGTGATCGCGGTCCCGGCGCTTCTTCTCGGGCTTCGGTTTTCAAGCGTTAGCGGGGCGGCTGAAGAAACGCTATCGCATGGGTTTCTGCACGGAGCGACGGTTGGCTCATCGATTTTGTTTACAGTGCTTGCGAAACTTTCGCTTGGTGACGCCGCTCAGTATGGCGTGCTTGTGCGGCTTAGTCCGTTGGCATTTGCGGGTTGGTTGGGATTGTTTATCACTGCGCTCAACCTACTACCGGTGGGCCAGCTTGATGGCGGTCATATCACGCGGGCGATGTTCGGGAGCAGGATTGGCCAGACGATCAGCAGCGTGGCGATGTGGTCTTTGTTTTTACTGGCTTTGTTCGTCTGGCCGGGGTTGATGATGTGGGCGCTCATCGTCTTCCTCATAGCTGGCCGGGGTGCGCCGCCGTTGGATGATATAACACCTCTGGATAGAGGCCGTATGTTGGTGGGTTACATCGCCATCCTTATCTTGATAGTGATCCTCGCGCCCATGCCTCACGCTCTCTGGGATGCCACGAATGATGCTTCTCCCTACTTCTAAGCCCGGCTGATTCAACATGACGCTGTGATATTGCTCGCGATGGCAACGATGGAGCGAGAACGTTGCCATACCCCCTCGCTCGTCGGGCAACCCTCCTATCCTGATCCATTTATCCATCCATTTGCCTCACCTCTTATGAGTAAACCCAAAATCCTCATCGATCCCCAGCCCCGGACTATGGACCTGATCTTCGACGGGGAGGCCCGGCGAAAACTGTCCGCGCTCGCCGAGCTCACCGTCTTTGACGCTGGCCCCATGCCCGCAGAGATGCTCGAAAATGCCTTGCCCGACACCGATATCCTGATCGGCCAAACCGATTTGCCTCAGGAGCGACTGGAACGAGCTCCCGGGCTGCGCGCCATCTTCAACGTGGAAGGCAATTTTTTGCCCAACATCGATTACGACTATTGTTTCTCACGCGGCATTCGAGTCCTCATTGCCAGCCCGGCATTTGCTGTGGCGGTCGCAGAAATGTCGCTGGCGCTGGCTCTGGATCTGGCGCGAGGCGTTAGCCAAAACGACCGCGCCTTTCGCGAACGCGGCGAGCAGTACGGCTTGCAAAGCAATCGGGAGTCCTTTCTGTTTACCGGCTGCCGGGTGGGCATCATCGGCTTTGGCGATCTGGCTAGGGCATTCCGTCCCTTGGTTCGGCCCTTCCGATGTCCGGTTAAAGTCTATGACCCGTGGCTTCCGGAACGGGCTGTCCTGCTGCAGGACTGCACGCCGGCCAGCCTCGACGAGGTGCTGTCCTCCTCGGATGCGGTGTTCGTGTTTGCAACAGTGACGTCTGAAAACCAAGGCTTTTTGGGGAAAAGGGAATTGGGCCTGATCCGGCCGGGCGGCCTCTTTGTGCTGATGAGCCGGGCGGGGATCGTCGATTTCGAGGCGTTGACAGAAGCCGCGCGATCCGGCCGCTTGAAGGTGGCTACAGACGTGTTTCCCGAGGAACCCTTCAATAAAAACCATCCGATGCGAGACCTGCCAAACGTGGTGCTTTCTGCCCATCGTTCCGGCGGCATTCAAGAGGCGTTTTTCGAAATCGGCCGGATGGTGCTTGCCGACGTGGAGTTGCTGGGTCGCGGGTTGCCGCCGGTCAGCTGCAAGGTTGCGCAACCCGAAACAGTCAGCCGGTTCCGAAGCAAGGCAGTCACAATTTCCTGAGAATGCGGCGATCTCGATTTAATGTGGGGACTTTTGGAGTGGACAGTGTGTTTTTCTCGCAGGTCCAGTTTTGTAACTGGTCGGTTCAGTGCCGGCCGCGACATAGAGAGGATGGATCGGATAACCCTGCTTGGTTTTTTTGAGGCAAAGCATATTGCCTCCCGAGATCATCTTTAAAACAGCAGCGCACCGATTTCGATGGCCGCCAACCGTGCCCCAGGCTGCAATCACCACCCCGGTTTCTTGAATTGCCTGAAGGATATACCGATCATTCTCTGGGCCGACAGGATCCGCTTCTGAGTAAAGCTGATCCGGATCTGATGAGACCAGGGCGAAGAGGTTCGTCATGATGAACCCGTTGTATCCCCATGCGGCGGTGAACGTGCGGATGCGTCGAAGGGTCGGATCGAGCTTAGTTTCGTCGGCAACACTCGGATTAAGACCGATCCAGGTGCAGAACTTTGGAGCAAAGAGCGGTTCCCATCTGTGCCTTAAAATATACCGAAACCGTCGATCATGGCTGAATACGCACTCGTTCTGCATCAGGGCACCGGGACCACCTCGAACGCAGCTTGCAATTCATCCGGGATCCTTCGTGGTCGACCGCTTTGGCGATCCACATAAACCCAAACAGTTTCAGCTTCAACCAACACTCGCTGGTCGTTCGTTCGCCGGACCAGATACTGGCGTGAGGAGCTTCGCTGTCGAAATTCGGTTACCCAGGTCCGAATCGTAATCGTTTCGCCAGCAAAAGCTGGATGGATGTAGGAGATGAAATGAGAGCGCACAACCCAAACCGCTCCGGTCTCAAGATAGCGTTCCACCGGCCAGCCTCGCGCGGCTGAATGTTGGATAGCGATATCCTGCATCCAGGCAAGGTACTTCAGATTGCTGACATGTCCCAGTTCATCGATGGCATGGTCCGGGACTGAGAAAGTTTGAGCAAACACGCCCGGCGTATCGTAGATGATTCTCGAGGTCACAAATCCATCCTAACGGCATATCAGCACGTTCGCTAACCTCTCGATGCCTAGCTCAAACCAGAGCATTCGGCGAACCGCGATCCAGATATGGGCGCTTCGCCCGCGCCTTAAAAACAGCCAACTGACTTGCGGCGACATCACCACTATCTGCGAGACGGTACACTAGGAGCCTGGTGGGGTGGCCGACGGGATTTGAACCCGCAACAGCCGTAACCACAATCCGGGGCTCTACCGTTGAGCTACGACCACCATTTCTAAGGCGAGTCCAAACTAGCGCAAGTTGGAATTCCGCCAAACAGATTTTCGGCCTTGGAATCCCGGCAAAAGGGCCAAGCGTCCAGATGATATAATAAGGTCGGCCTATAATGCAAACCCTTATGACGGGACCATTTAGCCGTCCCGCCAAGAAAAATTGCATTCAAGTCGTCATCATCTATGGTCCTGCTTTGACCTTGCGTAAAGCGATGTGCTGAGGGGCGACCTTCGGTCGACCCGCGAGACTTGGTGTGTGGACGGACGACTTAAATCGATCGATTTCGTGACTCTTGCAGTGGTCGGCATCTTGACAGGGTTCATGTCAAGTGAGCGGGCAGACGCACAATTTTTGTCTCGTGTCCATGTCGTCGATGGCAACGAGATCAAGCTGGGAATGTCCGGCGCTGAGACCGGGCGGCTCGGCTTCCAGGGCAGCGCCGTGAAACAAGGGTGTCTGGGGTGTTTCGCCCGGGCAAATCGAGTGGGCGGGATTTCAGGGCGTAAGGTGGTTTTAATCAATTACGACGACCGCAATGAACCGATCGAAGCTGTGAGCAACACGGAGCGCCTCATCGATCATGACAGAGTCTTCGCGCTTTTGAACTTTCTCGGAACAGCGACTTCCCGCGCCGTTCTTCCTATGGTGAGCGAATCGAACATCGTGCTGCTTGGCCCCATCTCGGGCGCCGAAATATTCAGACAGCCGATTCAGACCTATGTCTTCAATACGCGCGCAAGCTATGAAGACGAAGTCGAAATGCTGGTGTCGCATCTGATCGCGGATCTAGGCATAAAGAAGATCGCGCTCTTCCGTCAGGACGACAGCTATGGTGATGCGGGACACGCGGCTGTTCTCGACGTGTTACAGCGACGAGGGCTCCGACTGGTTGGCGAAGGAGGTTACGTTCGAAATTCCGTCAGGGCCCAAGATGCGCTTTATCATATTGCGAAGAGTAAACCCGAGGCCGTGCTACTGTTCGGGACCTATAAACCTTGTGCAGATTTCATACGCGGAGCAAAGCAGCTGGGATTGAAAAGCACGGTCTTTTGTAATGTTTCTTCGGTCGGTACCGAACCACTCGCAAACTACCTTGGTGAGGCTGGCGAAGGGGTAATTATTTCGCAAGTGGTACCCTCCCCTTATGACGGCTCGTTGCCGCTTGTCCGCGACTATCAAAATGACATGCAAGCCATTGGATCAACGGAATTTACTTATATGGGGCTCGAGGGATATCTTAATGGCTTTGTTATGCTCACTGCATTGCGGGCTGCCGGTCCGGAGTTGACAGAAGAGAAGTTAGTGCAAGCGCTCGAAAGTGTGGATATAGATTTCAAGACGCTTCGAATTCACTTTGGCTCAAATATTCGGCAGGGTAGCCATCAAGTCTTTCTAACGGAGATCAAAGGGGGCAAGGCCGTGCCCGTCGAGAAACTGAGCCCCGCTGACTACGTCAGGTAAGTGTGGGATGAGTGCCAAAGCTCCAATCGAGAAGCGCGAGGAAGCCGAACCGCTGTCTTCACGAGGATTGACGATTCGTTCCAAATTGCTTGTTTTCACGACCGGCATCGGCTTTCTGATCCTGGCCGCTCTCACGGTGACGGCGTTCTTTCTGTCGGCCGTGGCGCTTCGGTCTGCGCGTTTGGACGGATTTAGGTCATTGATGACCTCTTTATCGCAATCTATTAATACCTTTTTCGCTGATCAGCGCCGTGATATTACGGCCCAATCCGAATTACAGACAATTCGTTATGCCGTGACAGAATTGTCGTCGGGTTACGAGCATCTGATAGAGGATCTCGACGCTGCGGGCTTCAAGGCAGATAGAGCCTTTATTGAGCAAGTTCGGCAGAATCTACGGGAAGCATACGAAAAGGGACCCATAGCCAATCTTCGAGCGTTGGGCCAACAGGTTGCAGGTTTTGATGAGTTCGCTGAGTTGAGTCCGGCGGCGATGCTATTACAATACGTTTACATCGTCGGTAATCCAGCGAGCGTCGGGTATAAGTTTCAAAACAACTCGGTGTCGGACATTGCCAAGAACAGCAATTTATCGGCGGAATTCAGGAATGCATTTGCGAAAACAATGTTCGCGAGGGCGATGGACCGATACCATGGGTTGTTTGAAACCATTGTTCGGAGAAACAACTACTTTGATTTAATTCTGGCAGACGATCTTGGGAATGTTGTTTACACGTTTGAAAAAAGTTGGGACTTTGGAACAAACGTTTTCAAAGGCTGGCGCGAACAATCTGAGCTGAAGAAGGTGTTTATCGGCGCATGGTATGGATCAATAGCGTCGGGAGAGCACAGTGCTGGTGATGAGGTTGTCATAACGGACATTGGGCGCTATGCAGGCGCAAACGGCGCGCCAATGTTGTTTCTAGGTTGTCCGATAAACAACCGGCTAGGGGGGCGGCTAGGGGTAGTGATACATGTGGTGGAGAGCAGCACTTTAACGGATTTGGTTACGTTCCAGGGGAGATGGCCGGCGGTTGGCCTTGGTGAAACGGGAGAAGCCTACATAGTCGGACCAGATATGAGACTGAGAACGGAATCCCGGTTTGTCAAAGAGTTGCCGGAAAGGATAAAGACCAAAGCGTTTGCGCCCGATGGATCACCCGCGCCTTTAAGTTCTATTTTGGGTGGTCCTCTGCACAATAAAGCGGTGGAAAATATCTTCTCAGATCAGACCTTATCAAACGCGGGTGAAGTCACTTTTTTTGACGATCTGGGCCGCGAATCTTTAGCGGTATACGAACAGCTTGGCACGCAGGGATTGGATTGGGGACTGGTTGTTACGATAAGTACGGACGAAGCATTCGCGCCGGCGGTTCATCTGACGCGGTTAATAGCGTTTGGTGGGTTTATCATTCTGATCATGGCGATTTTGGCGGCTCTCACATTCGGCCATGTTCTTTCAAGGCCCATTGTGCAACTCGTTCGGACTGCCGAAGAAATCGGGTCGGGAGATCTTTCGGCGCGCGCACCGATTTCGAGCAAAGACGAAATTGGGTTTCTAGCCGAGCGCTTCAACTACATGATTGATCAAGTAGAGGAGAGGAATCGCCAGGTTCACAAGATCCTGGAAACGGTCAATGAGGGTTTGTTTCTGATGGGACCCGATTTGATCATTCAACCTGGTTACTCCAAAATAACCGACGCAATCTTTCAACGGAATATCGATGGGTTGGCGTTCCTGGACCTTCTGAGCCCCGCACCGAATGAACCTTTACGGCCAATAATCAGCAAGGAGACTCTCCTAGCTACTAAGCACTACCTTGACCTGGTATTGAATCCCCGAGTCAAGGAAAAGCTAATACAGCAGACAAATCCGCTAGGAGAAGTGGAGTTCCGGGATACTGGACCCAAAGGGCCGCAGCGCAGCAAATTTTTGGAATTTCGGTTCAATCGCGTCCTTGAGGGAGGCAAGACTACGCAAATAATGGTCACCGTTCTCGATTCAACTTCACGCATCGGGTTGACCAAGCAAATCAAGGAGAACGAGGCGAAAGCAAAAACCCAAATCGAGATGCTTTTTGGCATCATGCATTTGGATCCTCCCATTCTCGGAGAGTTTCTTAATCATACTAAGACTGAAATTACCGGGATGCTAAGTCTCCTGGAAGCGGAGCAGTTCGGAAGTCACGCCGGTGAGTTGGGTACCGAACGTTCTGATCGCTACCTGCGCCTACTGCAAAAGATCTCTCGGTCAATACATCTGATCAAAGGAAACGCTGCGATGCTCCAACTTTTATATTTCGAGAATTTGGCGAATCGGATTGAGGAAAAAATAGCAGTGGTGCGCGCTGGCGCATTGGTGGCGGGAGAACAATTCCTGCCGATTACAACCGGTTTGGGATCGTTGCTCGACCAGATTGAAATGACGCATGACCTGATTAGCAGGTTGCTTTCGATGCAGAAAGTATTTGGAAAGACTGCCAGGGGTATTGAACAGAATGATTTCACTCCTTTGGCTACGCTAGCCGGTGAGATCGCTCAACGAAACGGCAAACAGATACGCGTTGACCTGCAGATTGAGGATGGTTTGGCTCAGTTGAAGGCCCCGTTGCGCGAAAATGTGCCTGGCATGCTGGCTCAATTGGTGCGAAACGCCGTTCTTCATGGGATTGAGACGCCTGGCGAAAGATTGAGTCACGGCAAGCATCCGATCGGCGAAATCCGAATTTGCGCTTATCTTCAAAATGAGGGTCAGAAAAAAATGGTTTTGACCGTGCGTGATGATGGGCGCGGAATTAACTATCAGCTACTCCGGCGGCGTGCGGTACAACTCGGCTATGCGAGTATGAAAACAATTGGCGCGTGGACGCGGCAACAGCTCATGGATCTCTTATTTGAGACCGGATTTACCACGATGGATCGGCCAACGACGGATGGTGGGCGTGGAGTTGGATTAGACGCTGTACGAGACTTGATTGCAAAGTTGGGAGGTGTGTTAAATGTTTCATCCCAAGAGGGTGTATATTGTGAGTTCAGGCTAGAAATCCCAGTGGCATGAAACTTCTCATTGTCGATGATTCGAGCGTAGTCCGGCGAGCAATCGAACGTGATCTTGAGTCCGGAGAAATCAAAGAAGTTGATCAAGCGGCAACAGGCGAAGAAGCCGTGAAGCTTTACGCGGCAAAACTACACGATGTTGTGACTTTGGACATCACAATGCCGGGCATGGATGGTTTGACCTGTTTGGACAAGATAATCGGAATCAATCCCGAGGCGCGTGTTCTGGTGATTTCGGCCTTGCGGGACAAAGCGACCGCCATCGACGCGATAAAACGAGGTGCTAGTGGTTTTTTGTGCAAGCCAATCAATCCTTCGGAATTGAAAGAAGCCTTCCAATTGCTGACCGAAGATTGAAGGATATATGGACGACCAGGATATCCAGGTATTTATTGCAGGTGTCCGCCGCTATTTTGACTCTTTAAGAGCCGATGAGAGGGTCGTTATCGAGCCTCCTTTCATTAAGGATGAGGAACGACCGCTACTGGAATATACGGGCATCATTGGAATATCCGGTAAAGCGCATGGCGCAGTTTGTTTTACTGCTAGCGGCCTGATGCTGAAAAACATACTGAGATTTTTGAATGAGTCCCCGAGTTCCCGGGAGATGTTGTGCGATCTGGTGGGCGAGATTGCGAATACACTCAGCGGAAATGCGCGGGAGGAATTCGGAAGCGATTTCTTGATATCGGTGCCTGTCGTGGCCACAGAAGACGATTCCGGCTTTAGCTTCCCGGAGGAGGGCAGAAACTATGTTATACCGATTATTTGGCAATCGGAGAAAGCGTATTTGCTGGTTTGCCTTCGCTGATCGAAGCCGGACTTTGCGCCTTTTACGGGGTTAAGGCGCAAAATACCCCTCGGCTTTCATGTAAGCGGCACGCCGCCAATGCGTTAGAGACCATTGAAGGGCTTGCTAAGCAGATTCGTGGCGGTTTGCAAACCCGCGTTAATCCAAAAAAGTTCAGAAAAAAAAGAAACTTTTGAACGTCGACCGAAAGCCTCTGTCTATTATTGGCGGTTAAGGCGATTCGGGTTTGCGCACGAATCTCTCGACTTCTA
>DASZHC010000009.1:0-5774 GCA_035938215.1 Chthoniobacterales bacterium | reverse complement strand
CCTGCGGCGAAACCAAAGGGATTTAGGAGACGGTGCACTAGAATCCTTGAAAAGCAAAATCGGTGGCAGATGAGTCGAGTTTTTTCCGTATTCGCGCATTAATCATTAGGTGGTTTTGCTTTTCAAGGATTCTATTTATCTCCGCCATGGGATCTTACGAGCGTTTTCTGAAGCCGCTCTTGTTCAGGATGGAGCCGGAAAATGCTCATCACTTCGCGCTCGCGGCGTTGGGAACAATCTCCCGGTCTCCATGGCTTCTTCGAATTCTGCATCGGCCCAGCGCTAAAAGGCTCGAGAAAGAGGTATTTGGCCTGCATTTTCCGAACCCGATAGGTTTAGCGGCCGGTTTCGACAAGAACGGAATTGCGCTCCCGGCATGGGAGGCGCTCGGCTTCGGATTTATCGAGATCGGCACGATGACCGCCGGACCGCAGGCGGGTAATCCACGTCCAAGGATATTTCGAATCCCCGAATCGGAGGCTCTGATCAACCGGCTCGGTTTCAATAACGATGGAGCTGCCGCCATTGGCAAACGTCTCGAAGCATTGAGAATCTCGCAGCGCTGGCCGGGTATCCCTGTGGGTATCAACATCGGGAAAACAAAAGTCGTACCCCTTGAACAAGCGGCGACGGATTACGTGGAATCATTCCGCAAGCTCAAGGCACTGGGCGACTATTTTGTTCTTAACGTGAGTTCCCCGAACACGCCGGGGCTTCGCAAATTGCAGGAAGGCGCCCTGATCAGCGAGCTTTTCAGCCAAATTCAGCCGGAAAATCCGGGCAGACCGTTGCTTGTAAAAATCGCGCCAGACCTGACGTTCGCGCAAATAGACGATATTCTGGCGCTTGCTTCCGAATACCGGCTCTCCGGAATTGTGGCAACAAACACAACAATTGATCATCAGATGCTGCCGGCGGCAAAGCGACAGGAGGGAGGACTGAGCGGAAGACCTCTCGGGGCAAGGTCGCTCGAGATCCTCCGCTACATCCGCAGTGTGAGTTCACTGCCGATCATTTCGGCTGGCGGAATTATGACGGCGGAGGACGCGAAGGTTCGACTCGATTCCGGAGCCGAGCTGGTCCAGCTTTATACGGGTTTTGTTTATTACGGCCCTCGGCTCTTGTGTGATATCATCGCAAGCCTCTGAGCGCGCAGAGGACGCGGGTGCTTAACGCAGGGAGGAAGACGAGCCTCGCGCAGAGGACGCAGGGGGAACGCGGGGGAAGAAAAGAACCTCACGCGGGGGACGAAGCTTAACGCGGGCAGGAAGAATAGCCTCGCGCAGGGGGAACGCGGGGGAGGTAGTACAGCTTTTTTGTGTGGGTAAAGTGCTTTTCTTATTATTTAGTCGTGTAAATAATCTTTCGGATCCGAGCAGTACAAAGCGTCCTCTGCGTGAGGCCTGTTTTCGTTCGCCGCGTTTCCTCAGTGCCCTCTGCGTGAGGCCCGTTTTCCTTCGCCACGTTCCTCAGCGCCCTCTGCGTGCTCGGCCGCGTGACTACTTGCCGATGCAAAACTCGCTGAAGATTTTACCGAGCAAATCCTCAGTATCCATTTTTCCGACGACCTCGCCAAGAGCATCGAGTGCCCCGCGCAATTCGATGGAAACAAACTCCGGAGATTTCCCCTCTCCGAGGCTTTGGCGCGCGGTCTCCAGCAGCAATCTTGCGCTTTGAAGAGCGGCTTGGTGGCGCGCATTGATCGCTACGCGCACGTCTGCAAGCTTTACCGCTCCTCCCATAACCTGCTCCCAAATCGCCTGATTCAAATCTTCGAGTCCGATCCGTTCCTTGCAGGAAAATGTTATCCCGCCAATTCTGGACCAATCGGAATGCACACCCAAGTCGGCCTTGTTTAGGAGGACGATACCCTTCGGCCCATCGATCAGTTCTTGCTCTGTACGCGGCTGACTGGAATCCACCACTTGAATGATTAAGTCAGCGTTTTCCACCTCGCGATACGTACGGCGAATTCCTTCCGTTTCGACAAGGTCGGATGATTCCGTGGCTCCGGCTGTGTCGATTAATCGAACCGGTATTCCCCGTATATTTATCACTTCTTCGATTGTGTCGCGTGTTGTTCCGGGAGTGTCCGTTACTATCGCGCGTTCATAACCCAGCAAGAGGTTCAACAGGCTCGACTTACCGACATTAGGCGCACCGTAGATGACAGTCCTCAAACCATGACGCAGGACTCTTCCCTGGTCCGCCGTAGCCAGCAATTTGTCGAGGCGCTTCTCGAGCCGAAAAATTCTTTCCAGCAATGCACTCCCCGTATCTGGATCGATCTCTTCGTCCGGAAAATCGATGTAGGCTTCCACGTGTGCCAGGATGGTCAAAAGCAATTCGCGAAGCTCGGTTACTTCGCGACCGAGATGGCCAGCGAGCTGTTCATTTGCTGCGCGCAAAGCCAGTTCCGTCTGCGCGCGGATCAGATCCATGACCGCTTCCGCCTGAGTCAAATCAAGTTTGCCATTGAGAAACGCGCGTTGCGTGAATTCTCCGGGATTGGCCATCCTGGCTCCCGCATTCAACACGAGGTCTAATACTCGGCGAGTGACGAGGACTCCGCCGTGACAACTGATCTCCACGACATCCTCTCCGGTGTAACTTGCAGGACCACGAAAAAAGGTCGCAAGCACTTCGTCGATTTTAGTCGCACCATCGTGAATCTGGCCAAAGTGAACGCGCCGCGGCTCAAAATTATCAGGCGTTACGGAACACCGGAACACGCGGTTTAGAACCGATAGCGCCGCGGCTCCGGTCAACCGAATAACCGCCAGCGCACCCTCTCCAATAGGGGTTGAAATAGCGGCAATGGTGTCTCCGTATGCCATGAAACAGGGTTCACCACAAAGAGAAGGAGAGCACGAAGTTTCGGCTGACATCCGGGCCGAAGCAAGGGGACGTCCGACTAATCCTTTGACCCGCGTAACAAGGACAAGAATGGGACGGCACAGAGACCGTCCCTCCCTCCTACCTACAATACCTCGTCCAGATCCCGGAAAAAGCGCCGGTTTTGCTCAGGGGTGCCCACACTCACGCGAATCCATGCAGGCAGCTTGTACTCATCCATGGCACGTACGATCATCCCGCGTCTCAGAAGCTTTTGGAACACCTCCTTGCCATTGCCTACCTTTACCAGAACAAAGTTGGCGACACTCGGTACGTATTCGAGATTACGCTTTGCGAATCCGGCCTGGAGAAAATCACGCCCTTCACGGGTTACTTCCCGGGTTCTAGCTTGATGGGTTTCATCCTGAAGTCCCGCGAGCGCTCCGGCTTGCGCAACTGAATTCACATTGAATGGCTGACGCGTTTTTTGTAGAAGCCGAACGAGCTCAGCGTGAGCTAGTCCGTACCCGATTCGCAGACCGGCCAATCCCTGGATCTTGGAAAAGGTTCGGAGCACAATGACATTCGGATGGTCATGGATGTGTTTCAGTGAGTCGGGCGGGTTTGGCAAAAACTCATAATATGCCTCGTCAATGGCAATCAAAACGGTCGGCGGTACCACCGTGACGAACTGATCCAACTCCTCCTGTCCCACCATCGTTCCCGTCGGATTATTCGGATTTGCGATATAAACAATTTTAGTTCGCTCATTTATCGCGTCCGCCATACCTGGGAGGTCGTGCGTCAAATTCGGGTCCGCCACTTCAATCGCTTCTGCGCCAAAAAGTTTCGCAAGGATCTTGTAGACCACAAACGCGTGTTCCGCGGTCACAATATTGTCGTCAGGGCGTAAGAAGGCGTGACCAAGGAATTCGATGATTTCGTTCGAGCCCGTGCCGAGTATTACATTGTCCGAGGTAAGACCAAATTTGGCAGCGATGCCGGCTCGCAGATGATAACCGCCTCCGTCCGGATAATAGTGAGCCTTATGTAGAGCTTCCTCCATCGCTTTCAAAGCAACGGGCGAAGGTCCGAGCGGATTTTCGTTCGAGGCAAGTTTAACTATCTGCTCTGGTTCCAGTCCGAGTTCTCTGGCAACGTCCTCTATCGGTTTTCCAGGAACGTAACTGACGAGATCGTACAACCAGGGGTTCGCGTTTTCGAAAATCAGATTCATGAGTGAGGACGCTATTCGTCGCTGGGCGACATTAGGTGAATCAGCCGGTTTTGTCCATGCGCGGGCGTTTGGCGTTTGGCGTTCGGGGTTCGGTCCGAATCTCGGTTCTAGTCCCTAACTAAGCCAAGGACAGGCCTTGATATCCGAGTATACGTCTCTGCAAGGCAACTAATCGTCCTCGAACTCGAACTCGTCCTCGAACTCGGAGCCGTTACAAGCCTGCTGAGACACTGACTCACCGAAAGCCAAATAATGTACCTTTCGTTCAAGAGCCAAATTCAGGCTTTGGACCTCCTCAGCCCCGACCTTGGCGGCGGGATGAACGCCAAGAGCGGCAGCGGCCAGAATGAAAGTACAAAGGCCATCCTATTTTAAATTAGTAACGTCCACAAACATCGTAGGATGTATTCAGCTACTCCGTGACCACCGTGACCTCCGTGCGAGCCTTTTGTCCCCTTCATGATTCATCAGATAAAGCCATCTTGGACAGCTCAATCGGGGCAGCATCGGAAACCGAGAAGAATCATCGCACGGAGGCCACGGAGGTCACAGAGGATGTTTTAGAATCGGTAATCAGTGGTTTTGCTGCCGGGCTTTGGGTTCTCTCAGCCCTGGCATGGGGGCGGGATGAACGCTAAGCGCAACGGCAGCCAAAATGAAAAGTACAAAGGCCATTTTTTGATGTCGGCTTCAAAGCTGCCTAAACAACGAGAACAAGGTCCCCTGCTCATTCACATAACGGGCTAGGCCAAGGCCTACACCCTTCCCCCGACGACCACTGACCTCCAGCCCCTCTTCAGCCTCCGCGTTTCACCGCGACCTCTGCGTGAGTTCATGCCTCCGCGTTTCACCGCGACCTCTGCGTGAGCTCATGCCTCCGCGCTTCAGCGCGACCTCCGCGCGAGCTCATTCCCCCGCGTGACCAGCCTTCGCCCGTGCAGGGACCGCAGACAAGGAATATATTCCCTGGACAAGAGGTCTGGAATGAACCTGAAGCAACTGTTTTACTCTCTGGTCTTGCCAATACTTAGTCTGGGCTTGACCACCGCCTTTCACGCCGCGGCCGGTAACGTCCGGATCAGTTTCGACCATCCCGAGAAATTTTCTGATTTTCGGATCCAGGGACGCCAGGAAAATGTGTCTGCGGGAATCTTCCGCGACGAGGTTTCAAGCTATCTTTCCCCCATTGTGGCGAAGCGTTTCCCCGGAAGCACTTTGAGCTTGAAATTTACCGATGTCGATCTCGCGGGACGCATTGACCTGTCCAAGACTCGGAGGCTCAGCAACGTGCGGATTGATCGCAATATTGCGTCGCCGTTGCGTTTGTATTTTGAGTATGCATTGACCGATTCGCGCGGGAAAACTCTGGCGAGTGGGTCGAAAAGCCTTGTGGATCCGGATTACCTGTATCGCTACAACTACTACCCGAATCAGACCAGGAGCGACACGCTGTTCTATGAGAAAGCGACTCTCAATCGATGGTTGGGCACGCTCGTATCCTCGAGCGCAAATGTGACCGCGAAATAGGAGGCAGCGCGCCGTCCCTCGAATCCATCTCGTACCTGACTAGGGATGGGGCAGCCGGTAAGGCCAGAACAGAGCTTTGGCACCGGAGCGCTTTAGTTTTTTGATAGTGCGAACTAAAACTTCTTGTCTATCTGGACGTAGAATTGGCGGCCGTAAGGCACAGCGTTCCCGGTAT
>DASZHC010000008.1:0-22994 GCA_035938215.1 Chthoniobacterales bacterium | reverse complement strand
ACCAAGTTCGGCGCTCAATTCTTTTTCGACGGTCTCGGTAAGCTGATGCGCCAACTCCAGCGACGTTCCGCGCGGCGTACCGAGCTTTACTTCGACAAAGGGTCGATTGCCTACGAAACGCGTGCGCACGGTCACTGAACCCCGAACAACACCATCGACCGATTCCACGCGTTTCTTCAATCGTTCCGTCAACTCGGCAGGAACATCGTCCATCAGAGCCCTGACTGCTTCCGAACCGAGAGTCCAAACCGACCGAAAAGCGATGAAAGCAACCAGCAGCGCAGCGATTGCATCGGCGCGTCCTACGATCCAGTCGGGCAACGGCGAAAAATGATGCAGGGCGACAACCCCGAGGGCGGCCATTACGGCCAGGGCGCCGAACATGTCGTTCGCAAAATGTTCCGCATCCGACGCGAGCGCTTGGCTGCCGAGGCTGGCTGCGGCTTTACGAAGCGCGCGGGCGCGCAGAAAATCCACGACAATTGAGACCGAGAGAACAAGGAAAGGCCAGATTGTAATAGTCGGCGCGCCGGGATGAAAAAAAATCGTGTCAAAAGCGTGGTACGAGATCAGGACTCCGGTGCCGGCCAAAAGCGTCATGCCCGCCAACGCGCCTAAATGCTCGGCTCTTTCGTGGCCATAGGGATGATTGCTGTCGGGCGGTAGCGCGGCAACACGTACAACAAGATAAGTGATGAGCGTTGATAGAAGATCCAGGAGCGAGTGTGCTGCTTCTGCGAGCAGGCCAAGGCTTCCGGAAAGAGAGCCCACCAGAAGTTTTAATAACGCCAGCGCTCCGCTTGCGATTACCGAAGCGGTTGCAATCGACTCCTTCGAGTCTGCGCTACGATCTTTACCCACACCCTAATTTGAATTGGTTGGAGCAAGAATTCCAAGCTCCAGATTCGGTCTGGGTAAATCTTGACGACTGCAGGCAAGTCCTCTATTGATCTGGCAGTCAAACACATGGGGCGTAACATTCTCTGCTGGAAGAGGATCCAGGTTTTTGTAAAAGATAGTCCCGACGCGGTGCCTCGAACCGCTCTGCTCGCCTTGTCAAAAGGGGGCGGCGATGTCGCTTACGAGGAGGAGTAGGACGATGTTTGGAGAAGAAGGAGTGAGGCTTTCCGAGATGCATAGTCCGAGCGATGCTCAGTCGCCAGCCGCGACCCAGCTCGCCAGCGATCGTCTGAGCAAAGCGATTGCCGAAGCAATCGACTGGTTGCTCCAGCGGCAGGATCCGGAAGGATTTTGGGTTGGAATGCTGGAATCGAATTCCTGCATGGAAGCGCAGTGGATCCTGGCGATGCATTTTCTGGGTATTAAGGATGACAGAAAGCTCGACGGCATGGTCGCCTCGATTCTTAACGAACAGCGCGTCGACGGATCGTGGGAGGTCTATCACAACGCGCCCGCGGGTGACATCAATACCACCGTGGAGTGTTATGCAGCTCTCCGAGCCGCGGGTTTTGTCGCAGATGAGGAACCGATTTCTCGTGCGCGCGAGTGGCTTCTTGAGCGTGGTGGGCTAAGTCAGACACGCGTTTTCACACGTTACTGGCTCGCGCTTATCGGCGAATGGCCATGGCAAGATACGCCCACATTACCGCCGGAGCTGATCTGCACACCGCTCTGGTTTCCATTTAACATCTACCACTTCGCCTCATGGGCGCGCGCAACCATTATTCCATTGAGCGTTTTGTCCGCTCGGCGCCCGGTAAGGATTCTTTCGCCTGAATCGCGCCTGGATGAGTTATATCCGGAGGGACGCGATGCCTTTGATTATCGCCTGACTCCGAAGAAACGTTTTTTTTCATGGGAAGGCTTTTTCCTGATGGCCGACCGGTTGTTGAGCAGATATGTCGAGTTCCCCATACGACCGGGAAGAGAATTGGCGATTCGGCTCTGTATCGAGTGGATCATCAAGCATCAGGATGCTGACGGTGCGTGGGGCGGCATTCAGCCCCCGTGGATCTATTCTCTAATGGCTCTGCATACGGAAGGGTATGGTGTGGGCCATCCGGTTGTGGCGAAAGGCATCAAGGCTCTAGATGCCCACTGGTCGTACGAACGCAATGGTGGGCTTTATATCCAGGCGAGCGAATCGCCTATCTGGGACACCGTACTGACGCTTCAATCGTTTCTGGATAGTGGAAGGTCTCCAGCCAATTGCGCTGCGATGGTTCGTGCGGTGAATTGGCTCGTGCAGAAGCAGGTCACCGCTCCCGGAGACTGGCAGGTCAAAGTTTCATCGGCCTCGCCGGGTGGGTGGTCATTTGAGCGGGCGAACGATTCGTATCCGGACGTTGACGACACAGCGGTCGCGGTATTGGTGCTCGCGAGGGCACGCGGCGCGTTTGGGGATGGGACCTCTATTGATCATGCAATCAAGCGGGCGGTGCGATGGATCCTGGCGCTGCAATGTTCCAATGGCGGATGGGCTTCCTTCGATAGGGACAACACGAATTCATTGCTGGCCAAGCTTCCATTCTGTGATTTTGGCGAGGTGCTTGATCCGCCAACGGTCGATGTGACGGCGCACGTCGTTGAAGCGCTGGCCCATTTAGGGTGGACGGTTCGGGACACACCGGTTGCGCGCGCTCTGGCGTTTATCAAAGCCGCTCAAGAAGAGGATGGAAGCTGGTTCGGCCGTTGGGGAGTAAACCACATTTACGGAACTGCCGCGGTTCTGCCGGCGCTTGCTGCGATAGGTGAAAACATGGCCGCGGACTATGTTTTGCGGGCCTGCGACTGGATCGCCGAACACCAGAATGCCGACGGCGGATGGGGCGAGACGCCGGCATCGTATGTGGATACGTCCCTCCGCGGGATCGGGGACAGTACGGCATCGCAGACGGCCTGGGCTTTGATGGCGCTTCTGGCGACTCGCGCTTCTCGCTACAATTCTGTTTTTCATGCGGGCGTGGGGTATTTGCTGCGCAATCAATATGACGGCACGTGGCACGAGCCCCAGTACACTGGCACAGGCTTTCCAGGGTACGGAGTGGGTTCGCGGCTTCAGGAGGATGTCCACGAGCGCACCATATCGATTCGCCAGGGGCTGGAGGTCAGCAGGGGATTCATGATCAATTACAATCTGTACCGGCACTATTTTCCACTCATGGCATTAAGCCGAGCTCGTGAGCCTTTTAAATCCCAGCAACGAGAGAGCGCTAGCGAGCTGGGAACAACAACGCGATCGCGACCCATGCCAGCACAGGCAATTGTCAACCGGGGAACTCCAGGTCTGCGGCGGGCGCGTTCCAAGGGAACGATCGTTGCGCGCAGGTTGATTCGCAAGACTGCAAAGATCTTCTCGGCTGTATCGGAGCGGCAGGAATACCTCGTCGCGCGGAGGGTGCAAACGTCCCGAAGGTAGTAGTCTGGAAGTCTCACGGCCAGAGCGCTCCTGAGATTTCCAGGCTCAGGCAGAGGCCTCGGAGGAGCGCAGCGCTAAGAACAGAAAAATTCGGGTTTCTGCGGTCAATCCGAATAGGGTCCAAAGGGCCAGGGTGCTTCGAAGCCACGCGAGTACCTGTTGTAGGTTGCGGTTCCAATCTGTACATGCCCACTATCTGGTGTAGTTAGCTTGCTTTCTATCCTGCTTTGCAGATCGCCGCGATTTGGAGCGCAGCCGTTGAAGGCCAGCAGAACGGCCGTACCAAGGAAAGCAAATGATAGGCAGCAAAGAATTCGCATGGCGTTCGGCGGAACCGTTTCGCTCGCGGACGAACAATGCACGCGCAGCTCCAAGTGCGCAACCTCAATACAGCCCTTTCCGGCTCGACGGGGTCATGTCTCAATATTCAACATTGGCGCGCAACGGGCCGCGGAGAAGAAGAGAGGACCTCGCGCAGAGGACGCCGAGGAACGCAGGGATGAGCTGGGAGAGCCCAAGGTTCCAGCTCACGGGGGTCATGTCTCAATATTCAACATTGGTGAGCAACGGACCGGGGAGAACTAGAGAAGACCTCGCGCAGAGGACGCCAAGGAACGCAGGGATGAGCTGGGGAGAGCCCAAGGTTCCAGCTCGACGAGGTCATGTCTCAATATTCAACATTGGCGCGCAACCGACCGAGGAGAAGAAGAGAAGACCTCGCAGAGGACGCCAAGGAACGCAAGGGATGAGCGATACGGTTGAGAGCGCTACGGCACCGAATAAACCAATTTTCCTTGAATCCCACCGGCTTCGAGCATCTCGTGACCCTTGCGAATGGTCTCCGCGGAAAGGTTGCCAATCTTTCTGACGCCGACGGGCCAGAGACGTTGGGCTTCGTAAAGGTAGGTCAAATCATGAAGTTCCTGTGTATAGCGAGCCCATGTCTCTCTTGCGCCCGCCAAACCTCGTGCCCCCAGCCACAGGAAATGGAGAGTGGCCGACCGCCAGAAAAGGGGACTGGCGTCCCAATCCCAAAGAGGAATCGAAAACGAATCATGTTCTTCGACGACTGAAACAATATCCCCGTCGAAGTCGACCAATTCAAAACAGAGGCGTTTCAATTCGCCACCCACGAAATCGAGGACCTTATCGAAGAGGCGCCCATCATTTGCCGCGATCGCCTCTTCCGTCAATTGTTTCAGATTTTTTGCCTGGTAATCGATCACCTGACGATGAGCTAGTCGCAGTTCGTTTACAATAAAGGCACGGCTTGCATCTCTCCCTGATGTGGTTACCACTCTTTCGATGCCGATCATTCCCAAGATCTGTATTGCAGCCGAGCCAAGCCCTCCGGCGCCGCCGGCCACAAAAACTGAATTATTGCCGGTGGGCCTGGCCTTCAGACGGATTGCCTGGTTTGCCGTGAGCCCTACCACCGGCACCGAAGCAGCGTCTTCAAACGACAAATTCCGGGGTTTTACCGTCGCAAACTCGTGCGGTACACAGACGTATTCCGCATAAGAACCGTTGCTGCATGGTCCTCCGAGATAAGTCCAGACTTCATCCCCTTTGCGGATTCTGCTCACTTCCGTTCCAACTTCCTCAACCACGCCGGCTCCATCGTGACCCAACACCATCGGGAGAATTCCTCCGAAGCGACCTTGGCGGATCTTGTAATCAATTGGATTGATGGATCCAGCGTGAAGCCGTATCAGCACTTCACCCGGGCGCGGTTGCGGCTTCTGCCGCTCCTCTTCGTGCAATTTGTCTGGACCACCGAAAGCGTCGATCGCGATTACCTTCATATAAAGGGGATGGGAGGTTTGGAGTTCGGGGTTTGGAGTTCAGTTCGACTACAAATCATAAGGAGCTTGAAAGGGAGATCTCAAGGGTTCGCCAGCCAGAAATTCCGTATTCTACGACTTGGCCTGGCTCTCAGAACCATGACTTCAAACGAGGATAGAGGTCAGTGAATCGCGCGTAACTTTCATCGTACCGAAGTTCCGGCTTCGGCTCTGTCACCGCATCGAAGACCGGTGCCAGACCTCGGGTCTCATCGTATCCATTGTAGATTCCAGCGCCGATACCGGCAATCAGTGCTGCGCCAACCCCGGCTCGTTCAGCGGAGTTCTCATCTTTTCCCTGGAATAGAGGGCGGGCTAAAATATCGGCCAGAATCCGGCGCCAAAGCGGGCTTCTCAGGCCGTTCCCGGAGGCTACGAGTCCCGGTAGCGGCGCGCCGCAACTTTCCATGGATTCGATGATTTGGCGCAGCGCAAAGGCTACTCCCTCCAAAAGCGCACGAACCATGTGGCCCGGGCCATGCTTCAGGGTCAAACCTGTAAAGCTGCCTTTGGCTCGCGAATCCATGATCGGAGAACGTTCTCCTACGATGTAAGGAAGAAATGTCAGCCCTTCTGAACCGGGCTCAACTTCCTGAGCGAGGTTATCCAGATCCGCATAGGAAAAACGGTCACCGCCCAGAATTGATCTGAGCCATCGAAGCGCCATTCCGGCCGAAAGCATTGCACCGAGGAGATACCACCGGTCGGGAGGTGCGTGGCAGAATGTATGCAATCGAAGCTTTTGATCGACAAGGGGTTCAGCGAGCGGCACAAAGACTTGACCGCCGGTCCCGACCGTCACTGAACCTCTAGGTGGATCGATCAACCCATTGCCAACAGCCTGGGCGGGCTGATCTGCGCACCCGGTTACGACCGGTATGCCAGGGGCAATGCCTAACTGGCCGGCTGCTCCAGGCGTGAGCCGGCCAACAACCTCGCTTGAGTTTGTAATTTGCGGAAAGATAGATTTCGGAAGCTTGAGTCGCGCGATAGGCTCATCGGCCCACTCTCTGCGCCGGATATCGAATAGACCGGTCGCCGATGCGTCGCTTGGATCGCTACCGAGCTCTCCGGTGAGCATGAGTCGAATATAATCCTTCGGCATCAACAGTGTGGACGCACGTTCAAGCAAAGCCGGTTGATGGCGCTGGATCCAATATAAGGTTGACACGAGAAATCCGGCTGCCGGAGCGGTCCCGCTTCTAACCATATCGGCTCCAAGAAGCTCCTCGAGTTCCGGTAGTAAATCGGCGCTCCGCTGGTCTGCCCAAATGATCGCCGGCTGGATGGGCGTCTTTTCGGCCCCGATCAAAACGAAACCATGCATCTGCCCGGAGAAGCCAATGGCCGAGATCTCCGGTCTGCCGGCTTTTTCGAGGGCTTCTCGGGCAGCGCGCACGCTCGCTTGCCACCATTCGACCGGCTCCTGTTCGGCAAATCCGATTGAGGGAGTGTAAATAGGGTACTCGGCATTCCCTACACCGAGAAGTCTCGCGTTGGGCGCGACTACCGCGACTTTTACGCTCGAGGTTCCGAGATCGATGCCGAGTAGAGAGCCCATTTGTCAGATTTTCGCACACTAATTCAGAAGAACAGAAGACAGAAGTCAGAATGAAATTCGGATACCGAGGCGCCGGCGTATCGAATCACGTGCATCTCGCTAAATTCCGGCTGCAAGGGAGACTGCCCTCCAAGGTTAATTATGGTTGTCGTTGGCGGACTTCTGTATTCTGATTTCTATATCTCTGCCTCGTGGCTACGCTCCCTCCGTTACAGGTCGATGTTCAACCGGGAAATTCACTGAACGCGCCAGAAAACAGAGTTCATGGGCCCGTTTATGCAACCCATCGGCACGTTCCGGTGAATCGGCCACTTTCACAGTGGGATGAAGTGTTACATTCGTGAACCGTCCTCCCTCGGCGGTTTCAATCATCGTCCCTTCCGCGCGATCCTCATAGGAAATCACAACGATGCCGGCGTCGGCACAGAGGTGCAAATACCAGAGCATGTGACAACTTGACAGAGCCGCAACGAAGAGTTCCTCAGGATTGTATCGAGTCGGATCTCCTCGAAACGCCGGATCGGACGAACCCGGAACCACCGGCTTTTGGCCGCTGCGTATTTCGTGGGCCCGTTCGTACCCGTTGTAATTGCGGGTACCTTGCCCGATATTCCCTGTCCATACCACGGCGACCGAATAGTAATGTTTACGTTCCACGGTTGGAATATGTCGAGCTCTTCCTGTATGTCTTGGCAGCCTAACGTCTCCCCGCAAAACCCAATTCTAATTCAATTCTATGCGCTGGCTTCTTTTTTTCGCATTGATCCACCTCGCGCCAGCAGGATCCGCCGCGCCGGCAGAATCTGAAGGAGCACGGGATACAGCGCAGCTGCAGATCGGTGCAGGCACAATCGACATTGCATTCACGTCCCTCCCCGCGGGACCGCTGCGAGGGATGATACTGAATTGGATAGCGACAGCGGCGCGTTCTGTCTCGACGTACTATGAGAAATTTCCAGTGCGGCACGTGGATATAGCGGTTGATATTCAAGACGGGCGCGGAATCAATTCAGGTCGGGCTTTTGGTTGGGAGCATGCGCACATCGAGATCGCGGCAGGGCGATCAACTTTCGCGGCCGAATTTTCGGACGACTGGACGATCACGCATGAAATGGTGCATTTGGCATTTCCGTCGGTGCCGCAAAGACACCATTGGATCGAAGAGGGTTTGGCGACCTATGTTGAACCGATCGCGCGCGCCCGGGCCGGCAATCTAACTCAGGAAAGAATCTGGGGCGATATGGTTGAAGGGATGCCTCAAGGCTTGCCCAAAGCGGGGGATGGCGGCCTGGATTTCACCCATACATGGGGCAGAACGTACTGGGGCGGGGCGCTCTTTTGTCTCCTCACAGATGTCGAGATTCGAAAGAGAACAGGCAATCGGATGGGACTTGAGGATGGGCTTCGCGGAATTTTGAAATCGGGGGGGAGTATCGAGGTGGAGTGGCCGTTGAATCGCGCGCTGAGAGCGGCAGATCAGGCAACAGGCGTTTCAGTTCTCCGAGAGATGTACGACAAAATGAGCGGCACCCCTGTAGCTCCTGATCTCGATAAGCTCTGGAAAGATCTCGGGATCAAATATGACCGAGGCAAGGTGACGTTCGATGATTCGGCGCCGCTTGCCGCGGTGCGCAAAGCGATCGGCGGCGGGTAGAGGAGTTGCAGGTGTTCAGGGGCGGCGACACTGTATGCGCATTTCTCGCCAGCCGTGGGAAATGCGGGCTAGGTTTGCTGCGGTCTGCTGTGCTACACTCAGTGGAAACGGACGGCGTGATGATCAAGTCGATTCGGCTCAATGTTTAAATCGGTATGGACACAAAAACATTGCTTATCGTTGATGACGTGCCCGTGAACGTGGATGTCGTGCTTGGGTTTTTGAGCAGCGCTGGGTATCGGGTTCTCGTTTCGGACAGTGGCAAGCGCGCCCTGGAGCAGCTCGCTCTGGCTCTTCCGGATATCGTCTTGCTCGACTTGATGATGCCGGGAATGGACGGGATTGAAACGTGCAGTCGGATCAAGGCAAATCCCGCGTGGAGCCATATCCCGGTCATCATGATGACTGCTGCTGACGAGTTGAGCAAAAAGTTGGCGGCTTTTCGCGCGGGTGCGGTTGATTTTGTGACAAAGCCCGTTCAGCCCGAAGAGGTACAGGCCCGGGTCCAGACGCATCTTCGAATACGCGAGCTCCAAGCGAAACTAGAGCAGAAAAACAGAGAGCTTGCTGAGGAGATTGAGCTTCGTCTCGATGCGGAAAAACAGCTGGAAACTTCGTTGGAACAAGCTCTGCTTGTTACAAACCGGCAGGGCCAGATTCTTTTCGCGACCGGACAGGCGCGGATCTTACTGAACACATTTTTTTCAGCAACGGCAGACAAGTACCTCCCGGAAGATCTCAGCAATTGGTTAAATGGTCCCGAAAGTCAAAAACCGCAGCTGATCTCGCATCGCAAGCGGGGCGAAATCGAGATTGCTCATTTTGCGTTATCGAAAAGCGGCAATCTGTCGTTGTTGCGCATTGAGCATCGCAACGGCGACAATGGCCCCAAAGCCTTGCTGGCGCTAGGAGTAACCGCGAGAGAAGCCGAGGTGCTCTATTGGATGGCAGAAGGGAAAACCAATCCGGAAATTGCCATTATAATCGATGCGTCGCTAAACACAGTAAAAAAACACGCGATCAATCTGTTCGCGAAACTCGGTGTTGAAACCCGGACTGCCGCGGCGCGGCTGGCATTGGGAGTCTTAACACCACCGGCCAAAGAGGTGTAAACGAAAAGGAGTTTTGCCGTTTAGAATTGGGTATCTGCAGGGATGCTCCATTCGGGTGATATTCTTTGCTGACCGGTTCGTTAACGTACATGATATGTGTGGGCTATCCTTCCCCAGGATACGATCTATTAATCGATACATCTACGTTTTCATCCTTTTAGCTGCAATTCTCCCGAGCGTTGCGGGCGCGGGAGCCCAAGAGTCTATTGAGCTGGGCCGCCCTTTATACCGGTTTTACAGCACTCGAGAATACCTGGCGGACAATCAGAATTGGAACGCCGTTCAGGATCGACAGGGGTTACTCCTGTTCGGAAACGACAATTTGGTGTTGCAATACGACGGCCAGCGATGGGAACGAATTCCCGTCCCGGGGGGATTGGCCATCCAGGGGTTAGCAGTTGATGGCGCCGGAGAAATCTGGGTGGGAGGCGTAGGTCAGCTGGGCCAATTAGTGCATCAAGGTGACCGATATAGGTTTCTAACTGCCAACGGGGAAAAGGGCCTTCCCGCGAATTTCGGCGAAGTTGTGCAGATTGTTCCGGGCGGTGGGGCTGATTTTGTCCGAAGCGAGAAGGCTCTTCTCGTGCACGAAGGAGACGCGTGGACGTCCATGGCGTGGCCGCATGGCGATGGGTTTGATTACATGCTTTCCGCAGCCGGCAAAAGGGTTTTTGTGCACTCTAAGAACGACCCGCTCTATGAGATTGTTGGCGGACGCTTCGTTCCTATCGCCGATGACACTGAACTGCGATCCACGATTGTGTATCAGGTACTCGAGCCAAAGCCGGGCTTGATTCTGCTGCTGACTAAAGACAACGGTATTTTTCGGCTTTCGCAAAATCGGATCGCCCCATTTCCTACAGACGTCGATCCTCTCCTGACTCGATTTTCCCTCCAGGGGGCAAGTGCGGTGCCCGGACCCTACATCGCCGTCGCCATCGAGCAGCACGGTGTCGCTTTGCTCGATTGCCAAGGGAAACTCCGCTGCACACTGTTCCAGGACAACGGCTTGCCGGATCCGAATATTCTGAAACTAGCCCCTGATCGTTCTGGTGGGTTGTGGATCTGCGGAAACGTTGGTCTTACCCGCCTCGAGATGGACCCTGGGATCAGTTTCTTCGACATGCAAACGGGGCTTCCGCGATCCGAGATATTTGAGCTTACAAGGTTTCGCGGCGATTTATACGCCGCCACTTGGGATGGTCTATATTCACTGAAAAAGGCTGCCGCTGAGTCCTTACCTGCGCGATTCCGAAAGATTCCCGGTGTTACAAGTCCGATCTGTGGATTGGCGGAAGTCGGCGGCGAACTACTTGCAGGGGGATGGAAAGGTCTCTTCACCTTCGACGGACTAGAACTAAGACCCGTTTCGGTTCCGATCGATCGGGTTTATGCGCTTCAACCTTCCCGAGTGATTCCTGGTCGAGTCTATGTTGCGTCCAACGATGGGTTGGTCGCGATTTCCCGCTCTGGCGAAGGCTGGCGCCTTGATGGGATATTAAGCGAACTCGGGGGTGGTGTGAATGGGATTGTCGAGAGTGATGCGACCGAATTGTTCGTTTCGACAATCAACCGCGGTTTTTTCAGAGTCACGCTGAAACCTGATTCGCCAAGTATCTTTGCGGGAGCAAACGTTATTAGCCTCGCACATGCAAAAAATGCATCGAGGGTCAGTGAGGCGGATTTGCTGATCCTTCTGGATGGAAAACCGGCTTTCGTAACCGAGAGGGGCATTTCCCGGTATGAAGCCGATCTGGATCAATTTGTTTTTGTTCGACAATACGAGTCAGTTTTCCGCGACTATGTCCCGGGAAGGGCAATCGTGCATCGAGCGGAAATGAAGCATCTCTGGATTACCGTGGTCCCTCGACTAGCTCCAGAGGAGGGCGTGCAAGGATCCAAGATTGTAGGACTCGATTCAAGCGGACATTTCACTGCTCTTCCCGCTGTCATTGCCAGAACGATTGGTGATCCTACAACGATAAGAGAAGAAGATATCGGCGGATCCACCGTTCTTTGGATTGCCGGCACATATGGGATTGCGCGGATAGATACGGCTGAACTTCGACCGCCGGCGACGAAGTTCAGCGTATTTGCGAGAGAGGTGACCACAGTTTCGGGAACGCCTCTATCTACTCCGGCCGAAGGCAAAACACTGAAATTGCCGTTCGATCTTCGTGATATTCGGATCAGATTCGCCGATGACCGATTTGCGTGTTCCGAGCAAATTCGCTATCGGTTGCGGTTGGAAGGACGGGAGAAGAACTGGAGCGCGCCGCTTACCGACCCGGTTTGGCGTTCAGGCTCGCTGAACGAAGGGCACTATCTACTGCACGCTGTTGCGGAAGACGGGGACGGCATAAAGAGCGACGAAACCACTTTGGCAATCGAGATTCTGCCGCCTTGGTATCGAACCTGGTGGATGTACGCTATCTACGCCGCGTTGTGCGGGCTTTGCGTGTTCGGCTTTGTGCGTTTGCGGGTGTTGCGGTTGCGTGTGAGGGAAAAGGAGCTGGTCGCAATAGTCACCGAACGTACAAAGGAACTCGAAGAGAGCCAAGCGAAGCTGGTTGAGGCCAAGGAGGCAGCCGAAGCGGCTAACCGTGCAAAAAGTAGCTTTCTCGCAAACGTCAGCCATGAGCTGCGAACACCGCTGAACTCCATTCTAGGTTACACGCAACTCATGTTGCGCGACCAAAACCAACCCGAAGAAAAACGCCGGCGCCTGACAACGGTTCTTTCGAGCGGGGAGCACCTCTTAAATATGATCAATGAGATACTTGATCTGGCCAAAGTGGAGTCGGGGACGATCACGATTAATGCCCAACCGGTGCAGCTCAAGCCGCTGCTCAATAACCTCGCCGATGAGTTCCAACTCCGGGCAAACCAGAAACAGCTTCGCTTCACGTATTCGTCTGACCACTCCGTTCAGGAATGGATTTCGACCGATCCAATCCGCTTGAAACAGGTGCTTTACAATCTGGTCGGAAATTCCATCAAATTTACCGAGAAAGGGGAAGTGGCTCTGAGAGTTAGTCGAGTCAAGGATCGCATCCGGATTGAGGTCCGCGATACCGGAAGGGGCATACCGGCGGCCGAGATGCAGCATCTTTTCAAGCCTTTCTACCAAGCGACCAACAATGATCAGGCAAGCGGCGGAGTCGGCTTGGGCCTCTTCATCAGCCAACGAATCGTTCGCTTGTTAGGGGGGGCGCTTGAAGTCTTCAGCGAGGAGGGAGAGGGGAGCAATTTCTGGTTTGAATTGCCGGTCGGGCCGGCAAATGCAGCGTTGGCTTCCTCCTCGATACGGAAAGTAGTGCGACTCGAAGGTAAGTCAGCACACATCCTGGTGGTCGACGACGACGCGGCAAACCGACAATATATGCTGGACCTGCTTCAAGAAGTTGAGCTTTCAGCGACGTTTGCTCCATCAGCGGTTGCAGCGCTTGAGTTGATGAGAACAGATGAGTTTGATTGTGTCGTATCCGATATTCGCATGGCCGGTCTCAGCGGAATCGAATTCTGCAGGGAACTAAGGAAAGATCCGGAGTTCGCTTTACTTCCAATGATTGCGTCCTCGGCGAGTGTGTACGAAAACGATCGAGAGACAGCACTAGCCGCCGGGTTTAACGCATTTGTTCCCAAGCCGATCAGCGAAGCGACCTTGTTCGGGCTTTTTGAGTCGCTCCTTGGACTGAAACCGGTGTACAGGTCGGATGGTGAAAGCTCAGCAGAATTTGAAGGCATTGAGGGTGCCGTGAATCGGCCATTATCAGAAGCTCTACCCGATGCTCAGCGGATTGATGAACTCCTGGCACACGCTAAATTGGGTGACATCATCGCGTTGCGCGCGGCCATTCGCAAACTAAGCGAAAAGAATTTAGCGCTTCACACGTTCTCACGCAGGCTTTCAGTATTGGCAGAGCAATATCAGATGTCTGCCGTCGAAAACATACTTCTCACGGCCAGAGAGTTGGTTGCCCGACAAGGAATTGGTTCATTTTAGCCCAGATCCCGAAATTAAGGTTTAGGGAGGGACGGCCTCTGTGCCGTCCCATTTTTCTCCTTGTTTTGGGGCCAAAATGATTAATCGGACGGCACGGAGGCCGTCCCTTCATGAAAGAAATGCTACGTCTTCAAACTCTTCAGATACGCCTTCCATCCGCCAAACTCAGAAATGTTTAACGCCTCTCGCACGCTTACCTCTTCACAGAGGAAGCCTTTTGCGATCCGCCCATCGCTAAGGTGAACCGTACCAATCGTCAATGGCGACGGAACTCCATTGATGAAGTCGCCAAATTCCGATGAAGGCAGATCCCAGACTTCAAGTTCGATCGATCTACCCCTCTCGCAGCCGACGCGAACGAGTCCCGGCTTAGGCGGAGATGTTCCCGGAAGAGCAAAGAGTTCATACGAAGGAGCGGTCTTTGTTTTGCGAACTAGCCGTCCCCCGCGTTCGGTGAGCTGATGGTTCAGAGGCTCATCGCTCAGATGTGCTCCTGCGACTGCGATGAGGAAGCGATCAGATGCCGGTTCTTTAACTACCATGCTGCCGCCCGGATAGGCAGCGCTCGTTCCGCCCAGTGACGGTCGCAGCGAGTCAAGATAAGCGTCTGCGCAATCGCACAGCAGATTTTCGGAAAACGCCTGCCCAAAAAAAGTGATCCCGAAGGGAAGTCCGTCGCCGCGAAAGCCGGCAGGCACGGCTATCGCGGCCAGATCCATTAGATTGGCGAAATTAGTGAATAGCCCCAGTCGGGTATTCAGTGCGATCGGGTCGTATTCGATTTCATCGATCCGAAAAATCTCGGGTGCCGTCGGCAATAGAAGCAGATCGATTGCTTCCCAGGTTACAGAGCTTGCTTGTCGATATTTCTCTAGCGCGTGGAGCCCCTTGAAGGCGTCTACCGCTGAGAATTTTTCGCCTTCGAGGACAATTTCGCGCACTACCGGATGAGTGGCGTCCGGGCATGCCTTTATAAAATCACCAACAGCGGCAAAGCGTTCCGCTACCCAAGGGCCGCCGTAAAGTAACTTTGCTGAATCCAGGAAGGGCGAAACGTCAACTTCCAGCATTGAGTTTCCGAGAGATTCGATTCTTTCAACGGCTTCCTTGAAGAGCGTGCGGTAGTTGGGTTCCAGGTTTTGGAGGATTTGAGTAGAAGGAACCCCGATTCGATATTCTAAAGGCACCGTCCGATTTGTGACGGGGTGCCGGGAATAGGCGTCTTGCTCATCGTAACCCGCAACGATAGAGAAAAGGGATATCGCGTCTGCGCTCGTCAGGCAAAAGAGCGTTACACAGTCGAGCGACCGGCAAGCAGGAACGACGCCTCGGGCGCTTAGGACTCCTCTCGTGGGTTTGAGCCCGACAATGTTATTGAATGCAGCGGGAACTCGTCCTGACCCAGCGGTGTCAGTTCCCAAGGCAAAGCTTACAAGGCCCGCGGCAACGGCTACGGCCGAACCGGAGCTCGATCCACCCGATATATAGGCAGGATTGAAGATGTTGCAGCATGCGCCGTACGGTGATCGTACACCGACCAAACCGGTTGCAAATTGATCAAGGTTCGTCTTCCCGATTAGAATTGCGCCAGCCCGCCGTAGCCGGGCAACAACCGTGGCATCGCTCTCGGCTTCATAGGAATAGCTTGGGCAAGCGGCGGTCGTGGGAAGTCCTTCGGCGTCGATATTATCCTTGATTGCAAAGGGAATTCCGTACAAAGGCGCGTCTGCAACGTCTCGCATAACCTCGATAGCGCGAAGACTTTCTTCTTCCGGTACAAGATGGATCCAAATCGGATTAGATTGGAGGATTCGTACGCGCCTGTATACCTCTCGAATGACTTCGGTGGGCGCAAAAGCTCCCGATTTGTAACCTGCTTTAAGCGATCCCAAGTGCAGTGAAAGCGACGATAAATCCTTCATGTTCCGACAGAGCAGAATTCATAGGAATCATAGAGCATGAAGCTTGCCGTGATGAGGAGGAGTCGAGGAGTTCAGTGGGTCATGGAAAGGATCTCGTGCCTCTCCAAAATAGACTGTCAAGGGCCTGGCGGAATTGGTTTGTGCGACCAGAATGACCCTGGTTCGCCAATCCACTGCTGTTTTTTGCTCCGATTGAGAAGATCGCTTGAGCTCGCAGACGGAGGGTCGCTCTTTCTGAAGCATTCAGATACGCTCGTTGTTAGCACCAGTCCGCCTAGGATCGCCTTGAAAAAACAGCCAACCGAACTGCGGCGAAAGACATGTTATTTCTCGGACAGGACAGAAGATGGCATATGGAATGCTTTCCTTCGAGCCGAGGCTTTCAATCCCCTTTGTCCACAAGGATCTACCCCATGCAATTGAATCGGGCTCTGAGCGTTGACGCTGAACCCTACGCGTTCGAATTCGATCCTGGGCACTGCGCACTTCTCATTATCGACATGCAACGAGACTTTCTCGAGCCCGGCGGCTTTGGCGAAATGCTGGGAAACGATGTCTCTCAATTGCGCCGTACCATTGATCCGAATCGGAAACTGCTTGCCGCCTGGCGATCAGCTGGGTGGCAGGTAATACACACACGAGAGGGGCATCGACCGGATCTGGCAGATCTGTCGCCCGCAAAAAAGATCCGCGGGCGCAGCAAAACCTCGATCGGGGACCAAGGGCCCATGGGTCGCATCCTGATCAGAGGTGAACCCGGGCACGACATCATCCCGGAGCTTTATCCATTGCCCGGGGAACCGGTGATCGACAAGCCTGGCAAGGGAGCTTTTTTTGCCACCGACCTCCACGCAATTCTGCAAAACCGCGGTATCCAGCGGTTGGTTGTTACGGGGGTGACTACGGAAGTCTGCGTCAACACGACAGTGCGTGAAGCCAATGACCGGGGGTACGATTGTCTCGTGCCTGAGGATTGTGTCGGATCGTATTTTCCTGAGTTTCAGGAAATGGGCTTAAAAATGATCAAGGCGCAAGGCGGGATATTCGGTTGGGTATCGGACTCGGGCCGGATTCTGGCTGCGCTTGGACCGTCGGCGACCTGAAAGTTTGGAATCATGATTGAATAGAAGAGGTGAGAATGAGTGCTACAAAGCCTGCGATCTGGACGCCTGGAGACTGGAATGCGTTTTTCGGCTTCGGGACGAATATACTTGTCAATCTACTCACGCTGAGCGGCTTACTGCGTTTTGTCCTAAAGATGCCCGATCAGCTTGTTTTCGGACGGATCCTGCCGGCCACCGGTATGATGCTGTTCTTAAGCACTGTTTATTATGCATGGCTCGCCTACGGATTGGCCAGGCGAACCGGACGCAGCGACGTCTGCGCCTTGCCGTCAGGGGTGAGTGTGCCGCATATGTTTGTCGTAACCTTCGTCATCATGCTGCCGATAGCGACCAGGACAGGTGATCCGGTGAAAGGATGGGAGGCGGGATTGACCTGGGTATTTGTGCAGAGTTTTGTATTGATGGCCGGCGGATTCATTGCGCCGATCATTCGCAAGATAACCCCCAGAGCGGCGCTGCTGGGAACGCTGGCCGGAGTTTCAATCGCCTTCATATCGATGCGACCCGCGCAGGACATGTTCTCGACGCCTCTTATTGGTATCACCTGTTTCGCCATCATTCTCGCCAGTTGGTTCGGAGGTGTTCAATATTTGCGGGGCGTTCCGGCCGGTCTGGTCGCGATCGGGGTTGGCTGCATCATCGCCTGGGGATCAACGATTTTTGGCCTTAATTACGGCGGTTTGAGTGTGCAGGCGCTGGCACAGTCATTCTCCAATTTCGGCTTCTCGCTCCCGATCCCCGCGGTGTCACACGTGTTTTCGGGTTTTCAATTTCTGGGAGTGATTCTTGTCACGGCCATCCCATTCGGAATTTACGATCTCGTCGAAGCGATGGATAACGTCGAGAGCGCATCGGTTGCCGGTGACAGCTTCCCGACGACAAGGGTTTTGACGGCAGACGGCGTTGTCAGTTTGATCGGTTGCCTCATGGGAAATCCGTTTATCAACGCGGTTTATATTGGCCACCCGGGATGGAAGGCAATGGGTGGACGGATTGGATACTCCGCTGCAACCGGGGTTATGGTGATTTTGATGTCCTGGTTTGGAATCATATCGTTGATGGTGGCGGTTATTCCTGTCGTCGCTATTTCACCAATTCTGCTTTACATCGGGATGTTAATTGGGGCTCAGGCATTCCAGGAAAATCCCAAGAGCCACGCTCCGGCCATTATTCTTGCGCTAACGCCTCATCTGGCTGCTTGGGGTAAATTACAAATCGACAATTCTCTGGCCGCAGCCGGGACAAATGCGGTGACCGTCGGTCTCGACAAACTTGGGCAGACAGGAGTTCTGTATCGCGGTCTGGAGGTGCTGGGAGGCGGCGCGATTCTCGGCGGATTAATCCTTGGCGCAATCGGTGTGTTTATCATCGAGCGCGAGTTCATAAAGGCCGCGGCGTTCGCGGGTGCCGGGGCTGCGCTCACATTTTTCGGATTTATCCATGGCGAGAAAATCGGATGGGGTCAGACACCCATAGTTGCCATCAGCTATCTGGCTGTAACAGCGGTGCTTTTGTACTGCGCAAAGTTTGCGCTTGTCGCACCCAAACCTGTCGAGGTGGAACATCACGCGTTAGAGAGCGCTTCGCCTTCATAACACCGCTGATAGAGAGGCCGGCCGAAAGTTGTGCCTTCTGATTGAAATATGAATCATAGTTACGTCGAGGCAGACCCCTATCGATGGCCGTACAACGGGGATTTGCGCCCGGAAAACACCGTTTTTCTGATAATTGACATGCAGAGCGATTTCTGTGGGAAGGGTGGGTATGTCGATAAAATGGGGTATGATCTTTCGCTTACCCGGGCGCCGATTAAACCTATTCAACAGGTCCTCGCGGCGGCTCGCGAACGCAAGTTTCACATCATGCACACGCGCGAAGGCCATCGACCTGATCTTACGGATCTACCGGAAAATAAGCGGTGGCGCAGTCGCCGGATCGGGGCTGGAATCGGTGATCCCGGGCCATGCGGGAGAATTCTGACACGTGGCGAGCCGGGATGGCAGATCATAGAAGAATTGTCTCCGTTGGCCGGAGAAGCGGTAATAGACAAGCCTGGAAAAGGTTCCTTCTACGCGACGGATCTGGACATGTTGCTTCGCCGAAAGGGCATTCAGAATATTGTTTTCTCTGGGATAACGACGGACGTTTGCGTGCACACAACCATGCGCGAGGCAAATGACCGAGGCTACGAATGCCTCCTTTTGTCGGATTGCACGGGTGCCACTGATCACGGCAATTACTTGGCCGCTCTCAAGATGATAAAAATGCAAGGGGGAGTATTCGGAGCGGTTGCCGATTCAAAATCGTTCATAGCGGCAATTGCATGAGCCTACTCGGCTTGTTGCCGGATGGTTGTGGCGACCTTTTTCGTCTTGCGGAATATCAGGACAAAATTCAGTGGGCGCCCTACAAATATGGCGTTGAGATTTTTCGTCTCTACGGGGATGGCGAGACGGGTCCGGGAGCGGCGCTTCTGCGGTATCGCGACGGTGGGGAAGTACCTCTCCACGAGCATGTTGGATACGAACATATTTTTGTTCTTGCCGGTTCCCAGCAGGATGAAAACGGGGTTTATCCCTCGGGGAGTTTCGTCGTCAACCCTCCAGGGACAAGGCACAAAGTAATCAGCAAAGGTGGTTGTATCGTACTGGCGATCTACGAGAAACCGGTACGATTTGTCAGTGACTTCTAACGTGAAGCGCTTGAGGGGCAAAGAGTTAGAGATTCAGTGATGGAGCTTGCTTGATTTTGATTAAAACAGGACCAGTCGTCAATGATTGGAGGTAGGGCCGGATCTCCGAGCCGGCCGTTCCAACAAGGCAGACTCGCCAGACTAGGGCGCTATTCTCGGCGGGCAGCTCGGAGATCTGCCCCTACCACGCTTGTACGCCGACCGATCGCAAGGAACTTGGAATCGTTCGATGCGATGCATAGCCCTGGGCATTTTCTGAGTCTAGTCTTCGTTTTTCATGGGAGGGACGGCCTCCGTGGCGTCCGACTAATCATTTCTGGCCCCATAAACAAGGAGAAAAATGGGACGGCACGGAGACCGTCCTCCCTATCGACCGCCCACTGCCTCTTGAATCAGCGCGCTTTCGGCTTCGGTAAACGGCAGTGCTAACGCGTGAGCCCTAGCTATATCGGACATTTTTTTCCAGGTCTTCCGTAAAATCCCCACCATTTTGTCTGGATCGGTCTTCTCCATCAAATCGGCGAGCTGGTATTGAAGCGTCACAAGGCAAAGAGCGTCTTCCAAAACCTGGCACTCCTGATCGTGACCAAGCCCCTTTTTCAGGTTTAGCTCGACTACTCGCGCGATTGTGGCTTCGTCGTAACCAACTTTACTAAGGATCTCTGCCGATTTTTTGGCGTGCAAGTGCTTCAAATCATTTCGCCAGCGAAGGTACCCTGCCCGAGTCATCTCGTAGGAGCTTCGTGGGACCAGCCATCGGCAGATATGCTGTGATCTCGCCGCAAGCAGCAATGGTTTGGAGGCATTCGGCTGCAATCGCAGGACCCACTCGCTGAGCCGGCGAGCATAGAGTAACTCATGGGGCTGAGCTATCCCATCGACAAAAATTAGGTGGGGATCCCGTCCATTTTCTTCGTCGAAAAGGCGGATCGCCTCAGAAAATCGCCATTCCTCTTCCATTCATTCGTTTCCCCGATTCCTGTCACTCGCCATCGCAAGAATGGGTGTCTTACTGCGTTGTTTCTCGAAAAATCCCTCCATGCGGAGGGCCTGCTTCGAATTCGCAAAGAATCCTCATGATCATATCCTACCGATCGGAAGATTTGGTGTGCGCAAACTCGCTGGAAGCCTGGAACTACCCATTAAATAAGTGTCGATAGAGCGCGCGACGTCCCGGCCTTCGCCGATGGCCCAGACGACAATCGACTGACCGCGAATAGCATCGCCCGCAGCAAATACTCCGGGCAGATTCGTCATCATGTCGGAATCCGTTTTGATGGTGCTCCGCGCTGTCACCTCGATTCCAGTGTTCGCGAAGGGCGCCGATTCGGCGCCCTGGAAACCGATCGCAACGAGAACAACGTCCGCAGGAACTGTTAGACCTTCCTCAATTACCTTCATTGCAGTTCGCACCATGCGCCCCTCTTTTTTCTCGTAGGTCCATTCGACCCGATCGAACATCAGCTGATCAACAGAGCCGTCATTGTCGGTATCGATAAATCCCGTTACATTGACGTTGAATTCTTCAATGCCGCCCTCTTCGATGGCGTAGGTTTCCCTGTAAATCATAGGCCATTCGGGCCACGGATTATCCACTGGCCGTTCTTCTGACCCCCTGAGATTGATGCTGATTTGCACGACCTGCCGGGCGCGCTGCCGATGTGCCGTCGCGACGCAATCGGCGCCGGTGTCGCCACCGCCAAGCACAATCACGTTTTTTCCGTGCGCGTCGATCATCCCATCGACCTGTTTTTCCGCCTGCCGCCGGTTTTCTTTTGTAAGGTAATCCATTGCCCAATAGATCCCCTTGAGTTGGCGGCCGGGGACCGGGACCTCGCGCGGCAATTGCGCACCTATCGCCAGGCAAATCGCATCAAATTTGTCCCTCACCTCCTGGAAAGGAAGATTCACGCCTACATTTGCGCCGGGCCGAAATATTACGCCTTCACGGCGCAATTGATCGACCCGGCGCGCAACCTGGTATTTGCCGAACTTGAAGTCCGGTATGCCATAGACCATCAGGCCCCCGATCTCGTCGTCGCGCTCAAAGACCGTTACCTCATGTCCGACCCGGTTAAGCTGCTGTGCAGCGGCGAGTCCGGCGGGGCCGCTTCCGATAACTGCAACACGCTTGCCGGTGCGAAAGTTCGGCGGTTCCGGAGTAATCCAGCCCTCTGCCCAACCCCGGTCTACGATTGCTCGCTCGATGCTCTTGATTGCGACGGGGTCGTTGTTGCAGGCGAGGACACAAGCGGGCTCGCATGGCGCAGGACAGGTATATCCCGTAAATTCAGGGAAATTGTTTGTTGCATGCAGACGGGAGAGCGCACCTTGCCAGTTCCCCCGACTGACAAGATCATTCCAGTCCGGAATGATGTTCCCGATTGGGCAACCACCCATACAGGTCGGCACACCGCAATCCATGCAGCGGGTGCCTTGTTCACGCAATTGTTTTTCGTCCCAATTCTCCGAGTAAACTTCTTTGTAATCACCGATGCGTGCGGCCGGGTCCCGGTAGGCAATCGGATTGCGAGTAAATTTCAAAAAGCCGTTTGGATGATCGTCCGCCATGAATAGATAGTCCGTTGAGGATTTGCGTTTCGCGATCCCAGGCTAAGCAACTTTTCTCCTTTCGGCAGGCGCGGGCGGAGCGATGCGTACGTCTTTCCCTTCAGCCAGATGACGCTCGACCACTTCGGCATAAGCGACCGGAATCACCTTGAGGAATTTTGGGATATACTCCTCCCATCTATCCAGCACCCGTTTCGCCTTTGAGCTGTTGGTGTAAATAACATGGTTCGCCAGCATTCGTTTAACCATTTCGATATCACGATCCTCTTTGAACTCATCAATCCGGACCATCGCCGGATTGAGCCTGGACCTGAAGCTTTTGTCCTCATCCAGGACAAAGACTTCACCGCCGCTCATGCCGGCTCCGAAATTTTTCCCGGTCCTTCCAAGGATCACCACGACCCCACCCGTCATGTACTCACATCCATGATCGCCGACTCCTTCGACCACGGCGATTGCACCGGAATTGCGCACCGCAAACCGTTCGCCGCCCATGCCATTGAAATAAGCCTCGCCGCTCGTCGCGCCATACAACGCGACGTTGCCGACAATGATATTTTGCGACGCGATAAATGCCGCGTCCCTGGGCGTATCGACGGTTATCCTTCCTCCGGAGAGACCTTTGCCAACATAATCGTTTGCGGCACCTTCAAGATGAAGGCTGATACCCCGGGCGAGGAATGCACCGAAGCTCTGCCCGGCCGATCCGGTGAACCGGATCTGGATTGTGTCCGGCGCAAGCCCGGTCGGACCATACTTTTTTGCGACCACAGAACTCAGCATCGTTCCGGCAGTACGATCGGAATTCTTGATCGGAACGTCAATAAAGACCGGTTCCCCGCGCTCAATCGCCGGCGCCGCCAATTCAATGAGACGATGATCGAGCTTATTCTCGAGATTGTGGTTTTGCTCGCGTATTTTTCTGGGAACGTCGTGGGACGCCTGCTGGTAAAGCAGTTGCGAAATATCGATCAATCCGTTTTTCGGGTGCGAGATTTCACGCTGACGCAGTTTGTCGACCCGCCCGATCATTTCGTTCATGGTACGAAATCCGAGCAGTGCCATTAGTTCGCGTACTTCGTGGGCAACGAAACGCATATAGTTGACCACGTGCCCCGGCTTACCGGCA
>DASZHC010000007.1:0-15111 GCA_035938215.1 Chthoniobacterales bacterium | reverse complement strand
TGCAGCAAGATCTGCTCGTTCTTTTTGTCAACTTCGAGCGTTCCCCTCCGAGCGTAAATCACCCGCATCGGGAGATTTTCGGCATTCATCTCAAAGATATGAAGATCGTGCAGCGTCGAACCTTCTTTCTTTCCAACGTATATCTTCCGATTCGCAAACTGATCGATGACCTCATCGCTTCCAAAGAGCGCCAGAGGATCGTTCGATGCCAGATCGAAAGCGGCGGAGCGCAGTTTAACCTCCGCAATCGGAGCCACATAGAGATTGATCCAAAGACAGATTCCGAGGAATCCAACCGCGATGACGAAGACCGCAAAACAGATTCTCGGCATCCCCACCCCATTAGCGCGGAGAGCGACGAGCTCATTATCCGAAGACAATTTTCCGAAAACAAGCAGGACCGCCACGAGAACGCCCCAGGGAATCGAGTAGGTAAGTGAAAACGGCAACAGATACGCGATAAAGGTGACGATATAGGTAATCGGCACCTGATGGCTGATCAGCAAGCTGAGCAGATCACGCAATACGTTGCCTAGAACAAGAATCATCGTGAGCAGACCGACAGCCCAGAGTACGGTGCCAAAGATCTGGCCGCTCAAATATCGATCGACAATTTTCATCTATCAAATACCCGCGAGGACTCGCACCGTGCGGATCTCACAGCTCTTATCCATATGCATCTGTACGGTCACGTTTTAGAGGACGCCATATCTTCGGCCGGTAAACAGCTGCAGAAGAGATTTCTGTCCCCGTAGGCGTTATCGATGCGGCCGACGACCGGCCAGAACTTGTGTTCCCTGGTCCAGGGCGCCGGGTAGGCCGCTGATTCGCGGCCGTAGCCGTGCTCCCAGTTTTCAACCAGCAGATCCTGTGCGGTATGAGGCCCGCACTTAAGCGCGTTATCCTCTCTGTCTGCCTCCCCGGTCTCGATCGCGCGGATCTCACCGTGAATGGATATCATGGCATCGCAAAAGCGGTCCAATTCCCCTTTGGATTCGCTCTCGGTCGGCTCGATCATCATTGTTCCCGGAACAGGCCAGGACATAGTCGGAGCGTGAAATCCGTAGTCGATAAGTCGTTTTGCAACATCTTCAACCTCGATGCCAGCCGATCTCTTGAATTGCCGCAGATCAATAATGCACTCGTGCGCAACCAGACCCTTGAGTCCGCTATAAAGAACAGGAAAATAGCGCGCAAGGCGGCTCGCTATATAGTTGGCGTTGACGATCGCAACGCGTGTCGCGTAACTCAAGCCTTCCGGACCCATCAGACGAAGATACGCCCACGAGATGGCCAGGATTCCCGCGCTTCCGTAGGGTGCAGCCGAGATCGGGCCGATGCCTGACTTTCGGCCAAGGTCGACAAGAGGGTGCGAGGGCAGGTACCCGGCGAGGTGTGCTTTCACGCCTATGGGTCCAACACCGGGACCGCCTCCTCCATGCGGGATACAGAAGGTCTTATGCAAATTGAGGTGGCAAACGTCCGCGCCGAAATCGCCCGGTCGGCAGAGTCCCACAAGCGCGTTCAAATTCGCACCGTCCAAATAGACCTGTCCTCCGCGGCTGTGAACAATGTCGCAGATCTCCGAGATATCCTCCTCGAACACGCCATGCGTCGACGGGTAGGTCACCATCAGCGAGGCGAGGGATGCCGCATGCCGTTCCGCTTTGCTCCGGAGATCCGCAATATCGATATTCCCCTTGGCGTCACATTGAATCGGAACGACTTTGAGGCCGGCCATCGCCGCGGAGGCTGGATTCGTGCCGTGCGCGGATGTTGGAATCAGGCAGACGTCTCGATGGCTTTCGCCCCGATGCTTGAAATATTCACGGATCGCCAGCAACCCCGCGTATTCCCCTTGCGATCCGGCGTTTGGTTGGATAGTAACTGCATCGAATCCAGTGATTTCGGCCAGATCGGTCTCCAGTTCTGCGATCAATTCGAGATATCCCGCGATTTGAGTCTTCGGAGCAAAAGGATGAATCTGACTGAACTCAGGCCACGTAATCGGTAGCATTTCAGCCGCAGCATTCAATTTCATCGTACATGAGCCGAGTGGGATCATCGAAGTCGTTAACGACAGATCTCTGGACACCAGTCGATGCAGATAACGCGACAATTCCGTTTCGGTATGATACGAGTTAAAGACCGGGTGGGTCAGATAAGCCGAATGGCGGACAAATTTCTCGGGAATGGTTGAATTGCGAGCCGCACTGACTTCCTCAGCGGATAGGGAACGGGGATCACCAAATAATCCGATCAGTGTCAATAGATCCTGGTCCGAAACCGTCTCATCAAGAGCCAGCCCAATCGATCCATCGGGATACGATCGCACATTGATCGACCCGGCATCCGCCTTCGCCAGTATCGCGGCACGCCGATCGCCAAGATTGACACGCAGTGTATCAAAACGGGGACCGTCGCTTACTTCAAATCCAAATCGCTTTAAAGCGGCCGCCAATATCTCGGTCTGGGAGTGAATCCGCTCGGCAATTTGTCTCAAGCGGCGAGGACCATGATAGACCGCGTAAGTCGCAGCAATAATCGCCAGCAGCACCTGAGCGGTGCAAATGTTGCTTGTAGCCTTATCGCGCCTGATGTGTTGCTCTCTGGTTTGCAGCGAAAGCCGATATCCGGGGCGGCCGGCAGGATCCCTGGAGATCCCAACGAGTCGCCCAGGCATCTGCCGCCTATATTCGTTGCGCGTCGAAAAAAATGCGGCATGCGGCCCGCCAAAGCCAAGTGGAACTCCGAACCGCTGACTCGTTCCGACGCAAATATCCGCTCCAAATTCTCCTGGCGACACGAGCAAAGTAAGACTGAGGAGATCCGTGGCGACCACGGCCAATGCCTGACGTTCATGAAGCCGCTCCACGAAAGCGGCATAGTCAAAAATCTTCCCGTCTGTCGCAGGATATTGAACCAAGGCGCCGAAGATCGGGACGTCGAAGTCCCAGGAGTCGTGATCGCCAACGGCAACATCGATCCCCAGAGGTTTCGCGCGGGTTTCCACTACGGCTATGGTTTGCGGATGACAGGTATTGGACACAAAAAATGTCCGAGCCGAAGGCTGCTTTCGGAGAGAAAAGCACATCGCCATCGATTCTGCAGCCGCCGTTCCCTCGTCCAGCAGCGACGCGTTTGCAATCTCGAGCCCGGTAAGGTCTGTTACCATCGTTTGGAAGTTCACGAGGGCTTCCAGACGTCCTTGCGCAATCTCTGCCTGGTAAGGCGTATATGCCGTATACCAACCGGCATTCTCCAGGATATGCCGTTGGATGGCAGGCGGCGTAATACATGCATGATAACCAAGGCCGATATAGGACCTGGCCACGCGATTTTTAAGGGAGATCGCACGAAGTTTCCTTAGCACTTCAAACTCCGTCTCGGCTTCGGGCAAAGCCAACGTCTTTCGGAACCTGAGTTTCTCCGGGATCGTAGCATCGATAAGGGTCTCAAGTGAGTCGTACCCGATTTGCCCAAGCATCACGCGAATATCCTCGAGACTTGGGCCTACATGACGCTCGACAAATGAGGGGAAGCCGGTGCATTTAGCCCTCCCCGAAACTTCGCTATTCGACATCGCGGAACATGTAGTAACGGGGCTGGAAATACAAGTCGGCAACGGGATGGCGACCACCAAGCACTGGTTGCTTACATGGGAATTCGTTCATATCTTGGCACGTGAGCGATGAACCAGTTTTGAAACAGACTCCGCTCTTCCACGAACATGAAAAGCTCGGCGCGAAGATGACCGAGTTTGGCGGTTGGAACATGCCCGTCTACTATTCGAGTATTGTCGACGAGCACCACGCAGTCCGAAATCAGGTCGGAATGTTTGACATCTCGCATATGGGCCAGATCGAGGTGTCCGGACTGGCCGCTAAGGACTGGCTGAACAGAATATTGAGCAACAACGTCGATCGGCTCGCAATTGGGCAAGGGCAATACACTTTTCTGCTAAACGATCGGGGAGGTGTGATCGACGACCTTATCGCTTACCGCCGGCGCGACAACCAGTTTTTCCTGGTCGTAAATGCAGCCAAGATCGAGGAAGACTTCGCGTGGATGCAGAAGTCTCTTTCTGGAGGTGTCACACTGCTGAACTGCAGCTCACTTTTCGCCGCAATAGCGGTCCAGGGACCGCGCTCCGCGGAATTGATGGCCGACTTCGGGGAGTTACCGACTCGCAATCATATTCGCGATCTGAAAATCGCGGAGTATTCAACAATGATAGCGCGTACAGGCTACACAGGTGAAGATGGGTTTGAGCTCTTCTTTCCGGGCGGCCTCGCGCCATTCATCTGGAACAGACTGTTGGACCTTGGCAAGCCACTGGGCGTTAGACCGTGCGGGCTGGGCTCGCGAGACACCCTGCGGATCGAAGCTTGTTATCCTTTGAACGGCTCCGATCTTTCGCAAGACCGAACACCTTTGGAAGCAGGGCTCGCCTCTTTTGTTGATCTGGAAAAAGGTGAATTCATCGGACGGGAAGCGCTTTGCGCGCAAAAAAAAGCGAGTGTCAGGCAACGGCTTAGCGCCTTGAAAGCCACCGAGAAATCGCCTCCGTTCCGACCGCACTACCCCCTGTTTGTCAGCGGAGAACGGATTGGCGAACTCACAAGCGGTACCCAATCACCGACACTCGGCGTTGGAATCGGCTTGGGATACTTGGATGCCGCGTTTGCGCAGCCGGGACAGAAAGTGGAAATCGAAATTCGCGGGCGAAAATATGCCGCCAATGTAGAGAAAAAGCCGCTATACAAGAAATCCATCTGAACGCTGAACCGCCGATCGTTTGTTTCTTAAGAGCTACTTTAGCAGCTAAGATTTCCCGCAACTCGCGAAAAAAAACCGCTATAGAGAAAGCAATGCAAATTCCTGACGATCTCAAGTACACCGAAAGCCATGAATGGATTCGGCCCGACGGCGAGATCGGCACGGTTGGAATTACGGATTTCGCTCAAGATTCGCTTGGCGATATTGTGTTTCTAGAGCTTCCTGAAGCGGGAACATCATTTCAACAGGGCGAGACTACAGGAGTAGTTGAATCGGTCAAAACGGTGAGCGACATCCTGGCGCCCGTGAGCGGCGAAGTCATCGAGGTTAATTCTGGTCTTGAGACCAGCCCTCAGTCGGTAAACAAGGATCCATACGGTTCGGGGTGGCTGTTCAGGATCAGGCTCGCGAATTCCGACGAAATCGCCTCTCTCTTGAGTTCGTCGGATTACAGGGCGAAGGTAGAGAAGTAGGGAAAGGTTCATTGGCAACCAGCGTTCCAATATGGGCGATCTCTGCCTGATCAAGGGTCATATGCCGCAGCCGAAAATTTCTTATGTCTTGGATTAGCTGGCTGGAAGCGCGCATTGGGTTTCTAGGCGTCCCGCGACTGATGCAGATGATCGCGCTGCTGAACGGCCTTGTGTATCTCCTGCATTTCTTTCAACCCGCGTACGTTTTCGCGCTGCTGTTGATTCCGGAGCGAATCCTCCATGGGGAAGTTTGGCGGTTGGTTTCCTATATTTTCGTGCCGGAGATGCTTTTGCGAAATGGCAACCCGGCGTTGCAACCGCTCTTTCTGTTTGTTTACCTCTGGTTTCTGGTCTGGATGGGGGATTCGCTTGAACACGCCTGGGGACCGTTTCGCGTAACGCTCTACTACCTTCTGGGGATGGTTGGCGTCACAATTGCCGCATTTTTCTTCGGCGGAGGCGGCTTGTTCGCCTTTTTGTTAAATCTTTCCCTCTTCTTCGCATTCGCGACCATCTATCCAGACATCCAGATTTACGTTCTCTTTTTCCTTCCGTTGAAGGTGAAATGGCTGGCGTTGTTGAGTCTTGCGCCCCTTCTGCTCGAGTTGATCTTGGGATCATTGGCGACAAAAGCAGCGATTCTTGTCTCTTTCCTGAATTACTTCATTTTTTTCGCGCCGGCGATGTTCACCAACCTACAAACTGGTGCTGAGACAGGCGGTCGCCGTCGAAAATTCGAGTCGAAGTCGTCGGGAGAGGAGACATTGCACCGATGCGCAGTATGCAAGCGGACGGAGAAGGATAATCCCGAGTTGGAGTTCCGAGTCGCAAGCGACGGCGAAGAATATTGCCTTGATCATCTCCCGCGTTGAACCGGAGCGCTGTTCCTAAGGCCTTTGAAAAGCAATCCGGTTCCAGATGAGGCCGGCTCGGAGATCTGGCCCTCCGATTTGCCTCACGAGAACTGTCGCTTCGGAACAGGGCCCAATCGCTCCAGCGGACTCTATCTCCTTCTGGGTCAACTCGCGTGGCCGCCGATTCCCCGCGTGAAAAAGCGTTGGAACTCGCAAAGTTTTTCGTAAGCCAGACCCGAATCCAGGATGTCGTTCGCCAGCTTTATCCCTGCCTCCATGCGTTCTACGACTCCAGCGACGACGAGGGTGGCGGCTGCGTTAATCACAATCAAATCACGCTTTGCACTCCGATCACGATTAGCAAGGATATCGGTTAGAATGCCGGCATTTAAGGATGCACTTCCACCCCGCAGCTCGTGAAGGTCAGGGTGTCGAAATCCAAGTCGATCCGGAAACAAGCAAAAAGTATTCAGCGACGCTCCATTGACTTCCCACACGGCGGTTTCGCCCAGCAAGGATACTTCATCCATTCCCGCTCCCGGCGTTGCTCGACCATGAACAACCCACGCTCGCTTTCTACCCAACTCGCGCAGCGCGACGCCGTACTTCTCAAGGATAATCGGTGAAAAGACCCCCGTCAGTTGAGCTGCCGGCTGGACAGGATTCAGAAGCGGCCCAAGTAGATTGAACACAGTTGACATACCCTGTTCGGCCAATTTCCTGCGGACCGGAGCGACCACCCGAAAGGCAGGGTGATATGAGGGTGCAAAAAGAAACCCGATACCCGTTCGATGAATACAATCGCACATCTGACCCGGATCGCAGGTCACAGGAATTCCAAGGGCTTCCAGAACATCGGCCGCCCCGGCCTTTGAGCTAATTCCTCGGTTTCCGTGCTTAACCACCACCACACCGGCTGCCGCCAGCACGAAGATACAGGTTGTGGAAACGTTAATCAGCTCAAGCCGATCCCCACCCGTACCAACAACGTCCGCGCACGGTCTGCCTTCCAGACCGACGTCCGGCCGCACCGCCAGTTCGAGAAACGATCGCGCAAAGTATCCCAACTCTTCGCCCGATTCTCCTTTCGCTCGGAGAGCAACGAGAAAATCAGCCTTGTCCGCATCCGGTACAGCAGGATCGGCCAGAAGAAGCGAAGCTTCGCGGACCTCTGCGAACCCGAGGTCGACGCGATCCTTTAACTGTTCAATAAGGTGTTTCAAGAGTTGTCAATCGCCCGGAAAAGATGTGCCTTGCCGTTTGGCTGTCCAGTCCATTTTTCCGATCTCAATGGTCACATCAATCTCGCTTTCCCGCGACGAATCGCTACCCTGTACCATGCCAAAATCGATTCTCATCGCCGGGTGCGGATTCATTGGCCTTCCTCTGGCGCGAAGCTTCGCCTCCGGCGGATGGCAGACCTATGCAATGACCGCATCGGAATCGACGGCCTCAAATCTTCGGCACGAGCCGTTTCACATCGCTGCGATCAACATTACGGACAGAGCAAGTTTCCCGCGTTTGGCTTCAACCCATTTCGATGTTATAGCTCACTGCGCCAGTTCCGGTCGCGGAGGTCCTTCCGCCTACGAAGCAGTCTATCTCCTTGGGACGCAGAACCTGTTAGACCATTTTCAGCCCGGACTTTTCATTCTTGCGAGTTCGACATCGGTCTACGGTCAAACGGACGGGTCCCGGGTCGATGAGGAATCGGCCGCTGAACCTTCAAGAGAAACTGCCAAGGTACTTCGGAGAACGGAAGATCTCGTCCTTGGTTCGGGTGGATTGGTGGCCCGGTTGGCAGGGCTCTATGGTCCCGGCCGCTGTGTTCCCCTACAGAAACTGTTGAATGGTGAAGCCGTAATCGAGGGCGAAGGAGAACGAGTAATGAATATGGTCCACCAGATCGATGCCGTAATCGCGCTTAGATTTATGGCTGAGAACGACCAGCCGGGGATCTTCAATCTCGTGGATAATGAGCCGGTACTGCAACGTGATTGGTTTCTTTGGGTCTGCGAGCAATTGAAAAAGCCGTTGCCTGCGCACGGCCCTCGGGATCTGAATCGCAAAAGAGGCTGGACAAACAAAAGGGTGAGTAACCAGAAGTTGCGCGCCCTCGGTTGGCAACCGCGTTATCCCACATTCAGGGAAGGAATTCGCGAAATTATAGCCAGTGTCCTGTCCTCGAAATAACATGCCTTTCGTTGCAATCAAAATGGGCCGTCGGCAAGGCGCGAGGAGGGCGCATGCCGCTCCACTTTGTATATTCCTGGTACTCTCTATGGCAGCAAAAGCGGCCTCGCTGCATCCGTTTCCCGCTTTCGAGAACGGGGTCCGTCGATTTCCGTTCGTATTTGCAACTTTGTGTGCTATATTCCGCCCTCTATGGCCATACAGAAGAAAAACGCCTTTTCACGTCGCCTGCCTGACCTAGTTACTGAAGAACTCGTTGCTGTTCTTTCTCAAAGAAAATCCTTTGAGTTCAAACAGCTGTTCGAGATCGTGCATGAGAATCTTCGTCAACGTAATGCGGCTAGTGGCGGCGAAGAAATGCTGCGTTTGAGGGCTTACGAGAAACTTCAGAACCTGGTGGCTCGAGGCGTCGTAAAGAAGAATGGGAAGTCATATAAAGGTGACTCATCGGCGCTGGCAGCAATGGCTGCCCAAAACACTGCTCAGACGCCTGCTGTAGCATCCAAGTCTTAGGAGAGATCCTCATATGTTGCAGGATTATCTCCCAATCCTGTTGCAAGTGATCGTCGCGATCGGTTTCGCTGGTGTCGGTCTGCTCGTCAGCGTGTTGGTAGGTCGCGTCGGTAAACGCAACGCTGTCAAGGATTCAGCCTACGAATGCGGAATGCTGCCCGTAGGGGAGGCTCAGCCACGCTTCAGTGTGAAGTTTTACCTGGTCGCGATGTTGTTCATCCTCTTTGATATCGAAATCGTCTTCATGTACCCCTGGGCTATCGCCTACAGGGATTACATCGAGAAATTTGGGTGGACCATCTTCGGCAGCATGCTCAGTTTCGTTGCGATCCTGATGGTTGGATTCGTTTATGCGCTGAAAAAAGGCGCGCTCAACTGGAAGCGGTGACCGTCATTGTTCGTCGATTGTTTGATTGCGGGTTCATGGCGTATTGGCATGAGCCCGCAACTGCAAAGTGACGTCCTGCATGGCTATCAGCGAGACTCCTGCAGGTTGAGTCATGGTTGCAAAACGCGTCTGCTACGAAGGCCGAGTTCAAGGCGTTGGTTTTCGCTACTCCGTCAGAAGCCTTGCCACCGGGTACGAAGTGGTCGGATGGGTGAAGAACCTTATTGACGGTCGAGTCGAGTTGGAAGCTCAGGGTGAACCCTCAGAAGTAGAAGACTTTCTAGCAGCCATTCTCGATAGCCATCTGCGGCGCCACATCACGAGATTTGTTTCTCGAGATGTACAAGTGAAGGCCGGGACGAAGGGATTCGAAATTACCCATTGAGAAGCAACGAGAACCTGAATTTATGGGTAGCCTTGAAGCGTAAATCCGAAAGTCCAGACACAAAACCGTAGACTGTTGTCGTGTTCCGACCCATACTGCGGTGCACGATGCGTTTTGCGATATTCGGCGACGTTCACGCCAATCTTGAGGCGTTTGAGGTTGTGCTCGCTGACGCGCATGACCAGAGCTGCGAAGCTTATATCTGCCTCGGCGACGTTGTCGGTTATAACGCTAATCCCCGTGAGTGCCTGGAGCGAGTTCGGTTGTTAAACTGTCCTGTTGTGAAAGGGAATCACGACGATTATGCGGCATCTGAAAGCTCGCTCGAAAGTTTCAACCCTTTGGCCGAAGCAGCTATTCAGTGGACTCGTGATCAGCTGAATGAGGAAGAGAAAAAGTGGCTGGCAACGTTGCCACTGACATTGGAAATTGGGGGATTTACGATTGTCCATGCCACGCTGGAGGATCCGAACGGCTGGAGTTACGTGCTTAACCAACTCGATGCTGCAGCGAGTTTTTCGCGGCAAACGACAGAACTCTGCTTTTTTGGGCACACCCACTCGCCGAGGGCCTACATTAAGGACAGTTCTGTTGTTGGGCTTTCGTACGATCGTCTAACCTTGGATCAGGGAAAGAAATATTTCATCAACGTTGGAAGTGTCGGCCAGCCAAGAGACGGAGATTGGAGAGCCGCCTATGTTGTGTTCGACGACGAAAAGCGTTGCGTTCAACTGCGACGCCTTCGATATGATTTGCCCAAGGCGCAAGAGAAGATTCTTGCTTCGGGCCTCCCGCCCCGATTGGCTGATCGACTTGCTTTCGGAAAATGACGCCTTCGTCGGTGCTCGTTATCAAGCCAAGCTCGCTTGGTGATATTGTTCACACCCTTCCGGCGGTTCATTTCCTGAAGACGACTTTTCGCGACGCCGATTTCTTCTGGATTGCTAACCCCGAATGGACGCCTCTCCTTCAGGGCAATGCCGACCTCAAAGCTGTAATCCCATTTCCCAGAAGTCGGTTTCGAGGCGCGAGGGGAATCGTAAAATTTGTCCGCTGGTGCGGCGAAATATCGCACCTCGAGCCCGACCTCGTTTTGGACTTTCAAGGACTCATTCGGAGCGCTTGGATTGCGCGCAGCGCGAAGGGCCAGCGAATCCTCGGTTTGTCGGACGCCCGCGAAGCCGCTGTATATCACTACCATGAACGCGTCGACGTTGATACCGGCCAACACGCGGTTGACCGTTACGTCCAGTTGGCAAGCTTTGCCGCAGCTGACACCTCCGGGCCGGCCTGTTTTCCCCTTCCTCGAGGAAGAGCGATCCCGTCGCTCGAATTGCCGGATCGCTTCATTGTCCTGCATCCCTTCGCTCGCGGCAAAGCCAAGTCGTTAACGTCCGAGGAGATCTTTGAATTCACCCGTTTGCTCGCTCCACATCCGGTAATGATTGTAGGGCGATCCGACGAGCATTTTGCCGTCACTCGAAATACGATTTCACTGGTGAATCAGACTGATTTGCTTCAGCTAATCTGGCTTCTCCGAGGCGCGAGTTTCATCATCAGCGTCGATAGCGGTCCCATGCATATCGCCGCGGCTATCACCCCGGATCTTCTCTCAATTCATATGTGGACCGATCCCAGGGTGGTCGGGCCCTATAACCCGGACGCCTGGATTTGGAAAGACCAACGCATCGAACAGGTCCGAGCGATCGCAGACGAGGTCCGCTCGAAACGATCACGCGGGCGTCCAAACCTCCTTCAAATAGCCAAGTTTGTACATGGACGGCTGTTGCAATGAGATCCCGTCTCGCTATTGGATGAGATATGCCGTCGTTCGATGTAGTCTCAGAGGTAGATAAACAAGAGGTCGATAACGCGATCAATCAGGCGCGGAAAGAACTCATCACCCGATTCGATTTCAAAGGCAGCGACTCCTCCATTGAACTCACTGATCCCGGGCTTATTGAGCTGAGCGCAGAAAATGCCGGAAAATTAAGATCTTTGATAGAGATCGTGATTGGGAAGCTTGCGAAGCGCAACATCGATCTGCGCAACATCGAACGCAAAGAACCGGCTATTTCGCCGTTGGGGCACGCGCGTCAGGAGATCCACATAAAAGAAGGCATCGACGGTGACAAATCCAAGGAGATTGTCAAGGCCATAAAAGGACTCGGCATCAGTGTCCAGAGCCAGATCCAGGATCGTCAAATTCGAGTGACCGGCAAAAAAAAGGACGATCTCCAGGCCGTAATCCGGTTCCTCCGCGGCAAGGACTTCGGCCTCGGGCTCAGTTTCAAGAATTTCAGAGACTGACGTCAAGGCCGGAAACGTCGCACACCGGATGCTGAAACAGCAGATTCAAAAACTCTGACGCCTCAAACGCTCGAACGACGGCCGGACTCGGCAAATACTGGAATTTTGGCGATGACTAGTTAGATTGCTTGCCGTTACAGAACAAGTCAGCCTGACACGATGTCTGTCATTACCGTAGACGATTTCTCGTACCCGCAAGGATGGAATGACTTAAAGCGTGGCGACGACCGCGCGCGCTGGTATTGCTCGCATCTGGAAGACGGGCATGTTCTTCTCCTGGAGCACATCCCTTTTGACTTGCCGGAAGCCGATCTCCGGTTTCTTCGCCCGCAGCACCAAAGCAGTTCGCCGCTTCACAAGAATATTTCCTATCGTCCCAAGCAGGACAAACTGCGTGGTTTTGCTGCCGAGCGACCTGAGGATGTTGAGCGTCTGCACCAGATCATGCGCAATTACTCCGCGCAGGTCGTCAAATTCCTCTCAAAATTCCTGACTCCCTATTCACCACATTGGAAATTGGATTTTGCTAGCTTTCGACCGCTGGAAGAACAGGGGCGTGATCTACCGCTCCACAAGCGTAATGATTTGCTCCATGTAGATGCCTTTCCCGGCCGGCCGACACGCGGTGGCAGAATTCTGCGCTGTTTTACAAATATAAATCCGTCGGAGCCGCGAACATGGTTGATTGGCAGTCATTTTCCTGAGATTGCGGAGCGCTATTCGGACGGTGCCGGCCTAAAGAAAATCGCCCAGCGCGCCGTCGCACATGGCCGTGCGCTCCGCAAGTTGATCGGCCCCCTTGGAAAATTGGTCGGGATCCCTGGCTCCAATCGCTCAGCCTATGACAAATTCATGCTCAGCTTGCACGACTACCTTAAGGAAAACGCCGATTACCAACGTGAGGGAATGAAAATCCGAGTAGATTTCCCACCTTCGTCGACCTGGATCGTCTTTACTGATGCTGTGCCACACGCCGCTTTGTCGGGTCGTCTCGCCTTGGAGCAGACACTGATTGTACCGGTAAACGCCCTCATTTCTCCCGAAAAATCACCGCTGCGTAAGTTGGAACAAATCGCGGGGCAACCATTGGTTGGCTAGCTAAGCTAGCGTTCACAAAGACCTGCCGCTCTGTGACTTGTGCAACGAACCGGAATGGATCCGCGCGATTCGTAACCCACTGGTTGACGGTACGGGCAGATCTCCGACCTGCCCACCGAGAAGGGCAATTTTCGCCGAGGTTTGTTTTTCGTGGGAGGGACGGCCTCCCTGCCGTCCGACTAATCATTTTCAATTCGAGTAGGAATGAAAAAAATGGGACGGCACAAAGGCCGTCCCTCCCTAAAATGAAATGAACGAATCCTCGTCGGGCGAGTCGCCGAGGCCTATGCAAGGCTTTCGTCAGTATTGGTCCATAACGACCTGGAGGGCGGTCCCCTCGCAAGCCGTTGCCGGCCGTAAAATCAACGCCATTTCGAGGCGCCGACGGAGCGGACGCCCAGGGAATCGGACAGCAATGGCGTCCATTACTTTTTGAGGTCGTCTAGCGAACCCGTTCGATCAAATCGCAACGCTTTCATTATCCACCTTGGACGGGGGGCATAAGGGAGATTACGTCATCCGGTCGCACAACGTAGTTTTGCGGCACCCATTCGATCCCCGCGGCGATGAGCAAACGCTTATTCCAAGCTTCCAGACCGGGAACCTGCGCGAAGAGCGCTTTCAGCAAGTCTGCGACCGTGCTTCCCTCCGAAATTTCGACCGAATCCGGTCCATTTAGATCGCGAAGCAGTGAGAAATACTGGATTTTAACAAGCACTCTTAAATCTCCAAAACGCCGATTAACGGTAAATTGCGATATTGCTCCCGATAATCCAGGCCGTAGCCAACGACAAATTCATCTTCGATATCGAATCCCACGTAGTCGGCTTCGATTGGGCAGCTCCGCTCTTTCAATTTTCTGAGCAGCACACAGCTTTTGATGCTTAGAGGATGAGTAGAACTCCGAATCGTTTCAATGATCGCGGCAATCGTGTGGCCACTATCGAGGATATCGTCGAGCAGCAAAACATGTCTTCCATCGATATCAGGTAACGCGGAGTGATCGAATTCGACCCTTCCGGTCGATACCGTACCTCCGTGGTAGCTCTTCACACGAAGACAATCGAGCCGCAAAGGGAGTGGAATTCTTCGCAAAAGATCCGCCATAAATATAAGGCTACCGTTAAGCACGGCGAGGACGCTCAGCTCTTTGCCTCGATAGTCCTCGGTGATTTCCGCGGCTAGCTGGTCCAGGCGAGCAGCGATTTCCTCCTCGCGGAAAAGCACTCTCTTCAGATGACTCCGCATCGGACCATTCTACGCCGCTGCAGAGATATTGAAAACCGCACGCCGAGCGTACCGACGAACGAGCGCGGCAAGACGTTGCTTATTTGTTTTATCCGTGAACCTGATTCCATTCGTTTCGGCAAGACGGCGCAATTCCCCAAGCGATTTCTTCTGAATTTCTTGCGCGAACTCGTCCTCCGCTAACTGGCCCAAGCCAACAAACTCACGCTGCAAGGATGCTTTATCCTTGCCACCGGAGTCGATATGAATCGCTTCGGCAAAGGCCTCTTGCAAAAATTCCGAGGCTTCGTCCTGGCTGCCGGCTTCGTGAAGCTGTTCAACAAATTCCCTCTTGGCCGCTCGAAGGTCAGTGGATCTCAGACGCTTACCAGTCAAGTTCCGCAAACCTTCTTTGAGCAGGCTTACAGTGAGATGCCGTTTCGCGGCTGGGGATCGCAAAAGTGTTTCCAGAAGAAGTTCACCCGATTTCCGGCTGGCAAGATACCCATCCAGCAATGCTTCGAATTTGGAGAGGTGAGTCAAAAGGATCCGCGCGGATTGCCCCATCGATTCGCCTTCGATTTTTCCGGCATGTTTAGACAACCTTTCGCCGACGTGATGGAGAGTTGCGGCGAGTTCAGCGTAATTCATTTTTTGTTCTTGAAATGGTTAAGAAAGCGCTGGGTCAGATCGCAATAGTCCTGCGCGCCAATGCTGCCGGGAGCATAAAGTATCACGGGGAGATGCTCGTTGGTCGATTCCGCGACGCGCACGCAATGCCGGATGTACGGTTCAAGAATAGCTGTTTGTCCCGAAAGAAGGCCTGATCTCTGCAACTGAGCAATGGAAAGCTCCAACTCGTTGATGGCCAGCCGGTAGACGTTCCCGCTT
>DASZHC010000006.1:0-48864 GCA_035938215.1 Chthoniobacterales bacterium | reverse complement strand
GCGCCTCCCGGAACATCACTCACCGAGACCGACCGTTTAGTGCGCCAAGTGGAAGCAATTCTGCAGACATTGCCAGAGGTCCGGACTTATTCCCGGCGCACTGGCTTGGGGCTCGGTGGCGACCTAAACGAGGCTAACCAGGGGGACTTCTTCGTCCGCCTGAAACCAGGTCCGCGACGAGGGATTGAGGAGATCATGGATGACCTTCGCACGCAGGTCGGACACACTGTTCCGGGCTTGGCGATCGAAACGGCTCAGCTCATGGAAGACTTGATCGGAGATCTTACAAGTGTGCCGCAGCCCATCGAGATCAAGATTTTTTCTGATGATGAAGGCACCCTCCAGAAACTGGCGCCGCAGGTTGCCAATGCAATCAGTTCGGTCCCGGGGGTTGTCGAAGTTAAGAATGGGATTACGCCGGCGGGTGATGCACTGGAGATCCGAGTGGATCGGGTCAAAGCTGCTTTAGAAGGCGTGAATGCCGATACCATCACCAAGACTTTGACGGGATACCTGACCGGTAGCGTGACGACCAAAGTGTTGCATGGGCCCAAACTCGTTGGAGTCCGGCTCTGGATACCTCAGAACGCTCGAAAGACTGATCTGGATTTGAAAAACTTACTGCTTCCAGCTCCGGACGGCCATTTATTTCCGCTGGGAAGGGTCGCAGCCTTCGATACTCTTTCTGGTCAGCCACAGATCAAGCGAGAAGACTCCCGGCGAATGGTAGCAATCACCGCACGCATCAGCGGACGTGATCTAGGCTCGACCGTGAGAGACGTGCAGCGGGTGCTGGATAAACCCGGTTTCCTCCCGAAGAACGTGCCCTACACTCTGGGCGGTCTGTATGAACAACAGCAGATTGCCTTCCAAGGGTTAACAATTGTCCTGGTGGCGTCTATCATTCTGGTCGTTCTTCTGCTGTTATTCCTCTACGAGAGTTACGGTGTCACTATCGCCATGCTGATTACCACCCTCTTGGCTGTTGCCGCCGTCTACATCGGCCTTTGGATCACTGGCACGGAATTCAACATTACTTCCCGGATGGGTATGACTATGATCGTCGGTATCGTTACGGAAGTGGCAATCTTCTACTATTCCGAACTCCAGGAATTGCCGGAACAAGAGAACCGATTTGTGATCGCTGGGATCAACCGAATGCGGCCGATCGCGATGACGACGTTTGCGGCCATCCTCGCCTTGTTGCCGCTTGCCCTCGGCATTGGTCAGGGATCGGCTATGTTAAGACCTCTCGCGATCGCCATTGTCTCCGGCCTTGTCTTTCAGCTTCCGCTGGTTTTGGTAGTGCTTCCCTGTCTCCTCGCGCTTTTTAGACATCGACCACCCGGCGCACCGAGGAACATCGGAGCGGCCCCCGAGCTGGCGACTAGCGGTAGGTGACAAAATTTTCATCTGTGGTTCACCGCTGTTTAATCCGGTGGGAGTATCACTTGAATCCTGGGAGCAATTTAGTGGACGTTTACATACAGCGGCTACGTCGCAAGATCAACGCTCCGGTCTCCACCACGAGCGAGCACTTCCATTTCCTTATCCGGATGAAATTAACAGAACCGAATAGGCACGGATCTCGCCGCGTCAAAGGATTAGCAGGTTGATGTCATGAAAGAAATTCTTCTCCTATTTCTGTTAGTCCTTGGGTGCGTCGCTTTCGGGCCTCAAAAAGCGAAGGCTGACGGTTACTTTGGTATATCAGTCGGACCCGCCTATTGCGACCCTTACCCGGCGTACTACGGGGGGTACTATCCGCACTACTATCGCCATTACTATTACTACGATAATCCGTACGGCTACGGGTACTGGCGCCACCACCGTCATTGGCACCACTCGCACGACGATGATGATGATTAGAGCCTGACAAAGCATAGTCTGCAAATTCCTGCTGTTGGACTGGTGTACCGTCTCCTAAATCCCTTGGGCTTCGTTGCGTTCAAAATGGGCCGCCGGCAAGGCGGTCCGAGCCGGAATGGCGTTAGAGGGCGCATCCCGCACCATTTTTCGCTCCTGCAGATCTGGTTTTCTACCGCCGGTATCAAAATGGGGCGGGATGGGCGCTTCGCTCGCGCCTTGAAAAACTGCCAACCGACCTGTGGCGAGACCAAAGGGATTTAGGAGACGGTGCACTAGTTGAAATTCATCAGTCCGTCCTCCGCTGCGGAGGTCGTCGAAAAAGGAACCGTTCTCTCCATTGTTTCGTTCGCTTGCCCTCCTGGCGGCGTTGAATGACCTATTGTCGTCGAAGCCGGACACGAAAGAGCAACGGACGCATCGTCACGGCGCTGTTTCCCGAACCAGGAAAGGGCAAGCCGTCGCTTCCAGGACTTGGCGACCGCGAAGTATTCCCCTGAACCACAGGTGACAAAACTGTCATCTCTGGTTCACGGTTGTTTAATCTGGTTTCAATAGAGTTGTCAGCTGATCCAGGAAACCGAGCGGCGCTGGTAGGCGTCATGTCGCGGGCGCTGCACAAGTTAAGGCTCAAAACATCATTTCAAACCATGATTGACCCGGTTATTTCTTTGGATGGACTGGGAAAACGTTTTGGCCATACCATCGCCGTTGACAGTATTTCCATGGTCATCGGCAAAGGTGAGATCTTCGGTTTTTTGGGTGCGAACGGCGCTGGTAAAACCACCACCATCCGGATGTTGTGCGGATTGACGCGCCCAACTCACGGATATGGAGCAATTAATGGACTGGATATCTGGCGTAAGCGTTCTCGGGTGCGTTGCCAATTCGGCTACGTGCCCCAGCGCTTTAGCCTCTATGCCGATCTAACCGTGTTGGAGAACATTCACTTTTTTGGTTGCGCCTATCGCGTTTCTAAAGAGCGGCTGAGAAGACGCATCGACAGGCTTCTCTCGGAGTTGGATCTCGCAGCGAATCGGAACACAAAAGCCGGCAGCTTGTCTGGTGGTTTTAAGCAACTGCTTTCGATCTCTTGTGCTGTGATTCACGAACCTTCGCTCTTGTTTCTCGACGAACCGACCGCCGGCCTTGATCCGGTTCACCGCCAATACATCTGGGCCATTCTCTATGATCTAAACCGGCAGGGCACCACGATCTTCCTAACCACTCATTATATGGACGAAGCGGAACGGTGCACCGATATCGGATTCGTTCAGGGCGGAAAACTTATAGCGAAAGGCTCTCCCCTCACGCTGAAAGAACGTTTGCATGGCAAGCTTCTGGAAGTTCATGTGGCAGAGATCAGGGATGGGATGCAGATCCTCCGTGGCCTTCCCGACGTCTACGGAGTAGCGCTACGTAGTGGTCGGCTGCGAATTCAGGCGCGCGACGCGGAGGCGCTGCTCGACGGTTGGCTGAAGCGGTGGCCTTATGAGAACCTTCGTTGGCTGGGTTACAGCTGGGTGGAACCGGATATGGAAGATGTCTTTATGGCTCACTCCCAGAGATATTTTGCGGAGAACGGTTTCGGAAAATAGAAGAATACAGACGTGTGAAAGGTTATACCAGACAGAAATTTTTAAAGGACCGAGACAACATACGGAAAACGATTCCATCCCGAAATCTGAACTTAGTTTCATTGGAAAGCGAGTGCTGGAGTGGTGATGAACCAGACCAAGGATGCGCGATTGCTCGCGCCGCCAATCCGAACGATAATAGTTTTGTCGCAGCGAGATAGAGTGTATGAGAATCTTAGTTGTTGAGGACGAGAGGAAAATCGCCCTCTTTGTCCAAGCAGGTTTAAAGGAGTGCGGCTTCGTAGTCGACATGGTTCACCGCGGTGACGAGGCTTTGGAGATCATCCTCGATAACCACTTTGACGCTGTTGTCCTGGATATTATGATTCCCGGACGCGACGGTCTCAGCATTCTTCGAGTCTTAAGGCAAAAATCCAATGCCGTTCCCGTTCTGATTTTGACTGCGCGAGGCGCGATCTCTGAAAAAGTCGAAGGACTCGATCTAGGTGCCGACGATTACCTGGCCAAACCGTTTTCCATAGACGAACTCGCTGCTCGTCTCCGCGCGCTGATTCGACGTAAATCTGGAGAAAATCTTGTCCGTTATCGTGTGAAGGATTTAATCCTGGATGTGGCTACGCGGGTGGGACAAAGAGGAACTCGGCGTATCGATCTTACCACCAGAGAATTTGCATTGTTGGAATGCTTGATGCGCGCTCCGGGTCGCGTGTTTAGTCGAACACAACTTTGCCAGCAGGTCTGGGAATATCACTTCGATCCTGAGAGCAATCTGGTCGACGTTTACATCCAGCGGCTCCGGCGCAAGATTGACGATGGCGAGCCCGGCAAGCTCATCCAAACTGTTCGCGGCGCCGGATATCGTATCGGAGATGCCACGTGAAACATTGGCCTCTCGGCAGCAGAGTTGCACTTTGGACTGCTTTCCTGCTTACGGTGGAGCTCATCATTTTCGGCGTCGCTTCTGGATGGGTTATTTATCAGGAACAGCTCGAAGCTTTTCGCGAGATCAGGGGCCAGCCATTTTCCCCGATCGTGATTCGAAAAGAGGCTGCCGAGTTGATTGTTGATCTGGCGAGCGCCTACATGACCGCTCTTCCCGTTGCCGTCTTGGTGGCCGCTTTCGGAGTCTGGTGGATAACCCGTAAGGCGCTTCAACCTCTACACGATGTTGCAGCGGCAGCTGAACTGATTCATGCAAAAGCGCTTGACCAAAGGTTGCCGCAGCCGCCGGTTCACGACGAGGTCGGCAGGTTGGTTCGCGTCCTTAATGAGACTTTCGATCGGCTCGAGCGCAGTTTCGCCCAAGCCATGCACTTTTCGAGCGATGCATCCCATGAACTGAAAACCCCGTTAACGATCATGCGTGGCGAAATCGAATCAGCCCTTAGGACTGAGGTGGATAACCCCAGGATCGAGGGTCTTTTGGATAGTTTGCTTCATCAAACACAGCGTCTCTCAGATATCGCCGAAAACTTGCTTTTGCTCTCGCATGCGGACGCAGGCGCGCTCACTCTGAAAAAGGAACCCATCGATTTCAGCGCGATGTGTCACGAATTGGTGGAGGACGCGGAAATTCTCTCTCTGCGACAGAACATCACAACGCAATCGGAAATTTCGCCCGGAATCCAGGTCTGCGCCGACGAATTATATCTCCGACGGACTCTTCTGAATCTTCTGGACAACGCCATTAAGTACAATATTGAGGGCGGCACTGTCTCGATCTCAGCTGCGAAGCCCGGTTCGCAAGTGTTCTTCCGGATTGCTAATACCGGTCCAGAAATTCCCGAGGAGCATGAGAACCGCATCTTTGAACGCTTCTACCGGGCCGACCTGAGTCGCTCCTCCGAAGTGCGCGGTTCAGGATTGGGGCTGAGTATCTGCCGTGAGATTGTATTGGCCCACGAAGGTCAGATTTGGCTGGAGCGACCACGCCCGGGCTGGACTGCATTCGTCTTCACTTTGCCTGCTGCCCAAGATGAACGCGATCGGACCGAAAACCGAAAGCTTGTACCTGGTTCCGAGGGAGGCCGCTCTGACAGAGCACTGAAACTACTCCGCATCTGACACACCCCCGTTCGGGCTGGCACAATCCGCGTCTTATGGCACGGTCAGCAAGAGATTAGCTAGCGTTCACAAAGACCTGCCGCTCTCTAACTTGTGCAAGGAACTTGGAATAGATCCGCGCGATTGCTAACCCACGGTAGGGGCAGATCTCCGAGCTGCCCGCCGAGTATAGCGTCCTAGCCTTACGAGTCCGCGTCGTTAGAACGGCCGGCTCGGAGATCCGGCCCTACCTCGCTAGCCTGCCAACAATCGTCTTGCCGGTTTGCGCCGTTGAATCGTTTCCACTGACTTAATTAATGTTGATCTGTTCAGGCCATGCGCAGGGCAAACATTAGTTGCTGCGCCAGAGCTTGAGAACAGCTTCAATAACGGGCTCATGAGGGAGGAAGAGCAATCTCGAAGATTGAATACCGATGAGATCGCCGGTGACAAGTGCCCGGGAATAGGCCGTTTCCCTGTGCAAACAGCGGGCGTTGGTGTGTCCAAAGAGTGTCAGGCATCTGCGCCTGAATGAGTGCGTCATAGATTTTGGTGTTGGGTTTTGATCGAAAGCTCACATGGGGCATTAATGAACCCAGAGGCTGAAATCCGGATCGAGTAATCAGATCAACGCTGTGACCATTTGCGCGAGCAAGACGTCTGAGAGCCGGCTCCAGAAGGATTAAGTCGCCGAGTTGTTTGTGAAATATAACAAGACAACGGGACATACTCGCGCGTTTAGCGAAATGGGGGGAGATCCAGTGCTTTGTTGCAATACCCGCAGCTGTTTCGGAAAGCCGTTGTCTTGCCCAAGCTTTACTCCGCGGCAAGAGCTGACGCGTGCGTAGCGACACATTTCCAAGTACTGTCGCGCTGGATGAAAGTATCCGTAAACCTGACGCGATGAACGTACCTTCCACGTTTTTTAGACCAACCCTGGTAGGTAGCGCGACCGGTCACGACGGCCGCATCGCCATAGACACGTATCCGGACGTCCTCGATGATTGCAGAGGTGGTCCGGAATTCTGGATTATCTAGTCCGGCAACGTACTGACTTTTACTGATCAAAGAATCACCTGTACCGGCGAGCGTGTAGTCATCGGCCAGAATTCGCTCGAGAGTCTGCGTGTCCCGCTGCACCCAAGCTTGCGCCATTTCGCCTTCTAACCGGAGCAACACCTTCACATCGTTGTTCTCACCGGCTTGAGTTGTTGGAGCCGCCCCCTTATATAAACTAACGAGGAGGAGCCCTACAATCAACAAGCGGAATCGGGCGCAGAATCGATTCAGATAAGAGATGGCCTCTTGAACCTTTAACGGGTCAGTCAGCTCTTTCCTCGTTCTCGGTCAGCGGAATCAACATCAATTCGAAGAATCGAGCCGTTGCCGGCATCTATTTTAATCTCATGGAATAGTTTCGTTTTAGAAGTCATTGGTATCATCCGATCTTTTGAGGTTAAAGAGACTGACCGTGTCGCACCCCTTGGAGGATCCTCGCAGAGCCCGATGAACCAAGCGTGAAGGAGACATGAAAATTTCTTAATCTTAAAACATGGTCAGAGGTAGAGGTTCTCCGCCTCAGTTTGACTCTCACCCTATCTTTGTGATCACGCTCAGGCGCATTATGATGTCGAAGCTCGGCAAAATCAGCACCGGTCCTCGAGCGGGCGCCAGTGATTTTCGTAAGCCGAGATTTTCCACGAACAATTGGGCTTCAGAACCATTGCGCGAATGCTCCGAGATGCCTCACGGGTTTTGCTCACGCCCCTGCGGATGGCCGCCTGCCCTCTGGGACAGGAACAGAATGCAGCCGATCATGAAAATCGTGATAATTAGGGAGGAGCTGATGCGACTGAGATTGAGTCCGCCGTTCGCGATGGGCTTAGTAAGAAGATCGCCGACCGTCGCTCCGAGCGGACGGGTGAGGATGAACGCCGACCAGAACAGCAAGGTACGTGAAACCTTCGTGTAGAAGTAGGTGCCTGCAACAAGGGCCAAAGCGCCGGCGAAGACGATCGCCGCACCTTCGTATCCCAGTCCTGAAGAATCGGCAAGGAAATCACCGAGGGCTGTCCCGAGGGTGTTGGAGAAAAGAATCGTCATCCAATAGAATAGCTCCGCCTTCCGCGAGGTGATGTTGTTGACTGATACCGTGCCCATAGAAAGCCACCACAGTCCGAGAACGATCATCAATATCGTAAAGAGCATAAGTGAGCCTCCCACGTAACCGATCCCGAGCGAGCGATCCGCATAGTCTGCCATTGTCGTGCCGGCGGTGGTCGTTGCGACGATGACCGCCCAATAGAGCAATGGGTTAAAGGATTTCGAAGCGACCTGGGCTGCGACCGCGGCGATAAAGAGCGAGAAGAAAACGCCGGTGCTGAGCGCGTAGCCTAGATGCATCGTCATGGAAAGGGCATCTCCGCCCGTTTCGCCCAAGGTCGTCGCAGCTATCTTGATGATCCAAAAAGCCAGAGTGACTTCGGGAACCTTGCTCAGAGCGACCTCAGCAGGCCGATTCATACCGCGGACTCTCTCTGGGGACGCCTTAACTAAAATATCGAACATAATACCTCCACTTCGGTTCGGAAACATCGCAGGCGCCTTCGCAGAGGGTGCTGCTGGAACCCTGCGTCGATGCTTAGGAAAACAGAGCTCGGTTAAGGGGTGATGAAACAAGGATGAAATTCTTGTCACTTACGTGCAAGAACCAACGCGAGCGGTCCAAGACCCTGCGTGGTCCCGAGTGGCCCGTTATTGTCAATTAATTTGGTCCCAAAACCGCGGATGTATTTGGGCCAGCGCTCAGCCCGGAGCTTTTGTCCCAAAGGGACAACGGGTTCTCAGAAGCCCGGTTTTAACCCCGGGGAACCCGTCCCATTAAGCGACTCGCCCTGAAAGGGCGCCAGATTATGGATTGAAAGCAACATGTAACGATTGTGTATTTCAAATGCCTCAATCTGATCTCCTCCCCTGGGGGAACCGGCCGGCTCGGAGATCCGGCCCTCCTACCAATCTGTTTCGCGGAGGCCCCCACTGACAACTTGTTGCTCTCTCCCTTAACCTGACCTTCTCAAGCTACTAAATTGGTAAGGTCTAGATCTCCCCGACACGGATGCACGCCGCGAACCGGCCAGGTTCCTTTTCTTCAAGTTCGGGTCTGGAGACCTTGCAAGCGTCAATTGCAAACTGACAACGAGGGTGGAAAGGACAGCCGGTCGGTGGATCCATCGGCGAAGGAGGATCCCCTTGCAACAGGATCCGCTGCCGTTTGCGCTCTCTCTCCGGATCGGGAACGGGCACTGCGGATACGAGAGCCCTCGTATAAGGATGCAATGGTCTTTCAACGACGTCAGCTGCGGGACCAATTTCCACCAGACGCCCGAGGTACATCACGGCGATTCGGTCAGAGATATATTTAACCACCGAGATATCGTGTGAGATAAAGATCATCGTCAATTCCATCCGGTGGCGAAGATTCGCTATAAGATTGAGAATTTGAGACTGAATCGATACATCAAGTGCAGATACCGGTTCATCGGCAATGATCAACTTGGGCTCTGGAGCAAGAGCCCGCGCAATCGCGATACGTTGACGTTGGCCCCCAGAAAATTCGTGGGGATAACGACGCATCTGGTTTGCAGGCAACCCAACCGTATTCATCAACAGAGCCACCTTTTCCAGCAACATTCTTTTCGGAAGTTTGCGCCTTGTCTGAATTGCTTCGCCAAGGGTGTCAAAGACGGTCATGCGAGGATTGAGCGAAGCGTAAGGGTCTTGAAAAATCATCTGAAAATTCACCCGCTCGGCGCGCACGCTGCTTTTGGGAAGATTCGAAAGATCTCGTCCCTCGAGCAGAACCGTTCCTTCCGTGTTCGGGACAAGCTGCATGATCGTGCGTGCAAGAGTTGACTTGCCGCAACCCGACTCGCCAACCAGGCCCAGGATTTCACCTTTGCGCAGTTGCAGATCGATGCCGTCCACCGCCTTGACGGTCCCAATTTCCTTTCGAAAAATGGCGCCCCTATAAATCGGGAAATGAGTCTTCAGACCGTGAGTGACAAGAAATGAACTCATAGAGCGGCGGCAGTGCTCGCGAGGGGAGTATTCGCCAGTTCGCCCCTCTGAAAACGGATACAGGCCGTTCCGTGACCAGAAGTGATCTCTTTCAGAGCGACTCTTTGCTCTCTGCAGATAGCCGTCGCATGGCCGCATCGCGGGGCAAAGGGACACCCCTCAATATCGAGGGTTAGATCCGGCGGCATACCGGGAATCGTATAGAGAGGCTGTCCTTTCTGATGAAGCGCCGGGATAGACTGCTGAAGAGACGCGCTGTATGGATGCATCGGGCGGGCGAACAACTCACCCGTTGGCGCCGATTCAACAATCCGGCCCGCGTACATCACTGTCACATATTGGCAAAAGGAAGCAACAACACCCAGATCATGTGTTATGAAAATCACCGCCGTTCCCAATTCCCTCTGACGCTGTTTGATCAATTCCAGTATCTGGGCTTGCACAGTCACGTCAAGGGCCGAGGTCGGTTCATCAGCGATGAGTATTTCAGGCCGGCTGATGAGCGCCATCGCAATCATGATACGTTGCCTCATTCCTCCCGAAAATTGATGCGGATAAAGATTGATTCGAGTGGACGCATCCTGAATCCCGAGTTCCTCCAAACTCTCGACAGCCCTGATTAAAGCCCCTGACCTGCTCATCCCTTCGTGAACAAGAAGAGGTTCGACCAGTTGATCCGAAATCCGCATGTACGGATTGAGGGACGTCATCGGATCTTGAAAGATCATCGAGATTCTCTTCCCTCGAATTGCGCGCAATTGGCGATCCGAGCAGCTCAGAAGATCAATTCCGTCAAATCGAGCAACTCCGGAAACTATCTTTCCCGGAGGTCGCGGGATCAGACCGAGAATTGAGTAGCAGGTTACGGATTTGCCCGAACCAGACTCACCGACGATCCCCATCGTCTCGCCATGGGACAAAGAAAGAGACACGCCGTCGACCGCGCGTACGATGCCGGCGCGAGTGTAAAAATAAGTTCGGAGATCCTCTATTTCGAGTAGCGCCATACACTAGCGAGACCGCACCTCAGACCGGCGAGATGTAAGGATGTAATCAGTTTTGCTTTTCAAGGATTCTAGCTTCAATCTTTGCTTGATTTGGGATCAAGCGCATCGCGAAGACCGTCTCCCAAAAAGTTCAGGGAGAAAAGCGTCAGAGTGAAGAAGACTGCGGGGAAAAACAGCAACCAGGGCGAGGTCTCCATCGTCCGCGATCCCTCATCAATTAATACACCCCAGGAACTGAGCGGCGGCTGGACACCCAGCCCCAGAAAGCTCAGCACTGCCTCCAGCAGCATGACATTGGGAACGGTAAGGGTCGTGTAAATGATAATCGACCCCATTACATTCGGGATCAGGTGCCGAAACATGATTCGATACGCAGGTAAACCCAGCGATATCGCAGCCTCAATAAACTCCTGGTTTTTCAGCGCGATGATCTGGCCGCGCACTATACGCGACATGTTCAGCCACTCGACCGCACCGATTGCCACGAACAACAGGACGAAATTGCGCCCAAACATCACCATCAGCAAAATCACAATGACCGTAAAAGGCAGAGCGTACAAGATGTCCGCAAACCGCATCATGACGGTATCCACCTTGCCTCCGGCAAATCCAGCCGCCGCGCCCCATACCACTCCAATCGCGATGGAAACCAGTGTTGCTGCAAACCCAACCGCCAGCGAGATCCGTCCGCCAATCAATACCCGCGTGAGCAGATCCCGGCCGAGGGGGTCCGTTCCAAAAACGTGGCGTTGATTCGAGAGCCGATAGGCTGCGTTTCCTTCGCGAAATTCGTTGCCGTTCTGAACCCGCTCCTTGATCGCCCGGCGCTCCGCCGGGCTCCTCTCAAGAAATTCATCTTCCAGACTCGAGAGCGCCAAATAACTTTCCCTTGGTTCCCCAACTTTCCGGAACTCTGTTCTTAGTACGATGCGCTCCGTCGGCGCGCTCGCCTTCAAGCTGATTTCGGTGGACTCGTAAGAATAGCTAGTGAAAAACGGCCCGCCCAGGCACAAGATCGCAATCAGCATGAAAGTCCAGAGTCCAAAAAGCGCAATTCGGTTTTTCTGCAGTCGAAGCCACGCATCCCGCCAGAGCGAAGACCCGCGTTCCAATGATTCACCTTGGACCGGAACCGGGTCGGCAAAGGGAGCGGCTCGTGTACTGTCTCGCATATCGATGCACTAGTTTCGCGATCGCGGATCGAGCAGCAACTGCACGACGTCTGACACAAGATTAAAGATGACAATCAGCGCCCCAAAAAATACCACCGTGCCAAGTATCAGCGGGTAATCCCGGTTAAATACCGACTTGATGAATTCCTGGCCGAGACCCGGTACATTAAATACTTTCTCGACAACAAAAGAACCGCTGATAAGGCCGGCAAAACAGGGACCGAGGAAGGCTACTACTGGCAGCAACCCTCCACGCGACGCATGCCTGAAGATAATTTCGTGCTCAGGCACGCCCTTCGCGCGGGCAGTCCGAATAAAATCCTGATTAAGTATGTCGAGCATGCCGCCTCGCGTTAAACGGGCGATATAGGCAGCATAGAAGAGGCCGAGCGTTACCGCAGGCATGACCGCCGGATGCAAGGGCACGTAGTTCAAGCCATACCACCCGCTGACGGGCGCCAACTTCAAAACCAGCCCAAATACCAGGGCGAGAATTGGCCCAAGGACAAACGTCGGTAAACAGATCCCGAGCATCGAAATCGACATCGGCAGATAGTCCAGCAATTTGTTCTTGTTGGCCGCCGCGATAACACCGGCCGTTACGCCGATAACTAAAGCAATGCAAAATGCCAGGGTACCAATTTGTAAAGATATAGGGAATGCTCTGCCTATGACCTCGTTTACAGATTCGCTTTGATAGGTATAGGACGGTCCAAAATCAAACATGACCACCTTCGAAAGGTATCTCAGGTACTGCTGCCAGACCGGTTTATCCAAACCGTAATACGCATTCAGCTGAGCAATAACCTCAGGAGTGGCCTGGCGTTCCGCGCTGAACGGTCCCCCGGGAACAATCTTGGTCATAAAAAAGGTCAGCGTCAAAATGATCCAGAGCACCGGGATCAGTTGAAACAAACGGCCTGCAATGATCTTTATCATTTCGCTCTCTCGAACTCGTCCTTGAGATCGATATATTTATAATTGTGATTTCCCAAAACAAGCGGATACCAATTCTGTACCGAAGGTTGCAACAGATATGTGTTCGTGTACCAGTAAACAAGCACGACCGGCAACTCGCTGAGAAAGAGTTCCTCAGCCCGATGCAAAATATCAAGGCGCGTTTTTGGATCGCCAGTTCGCGCCGCTTGCTCGATTAACGCATCATATTTTGAGTTAGCCCAGTGAGTGTTGTTGTTCCCGTTCCCGGCCGTCCACATGCTCAGAAAGGTGACCGGATCCAGGAAATCACCGATCCATGCAGAACGCGAAATGTCATAGTTAATGCTGTTCTGCGTATCGAGATAAACTTTCCACTCCTGGTTTTCGAGAGTCACGTCGATACCTAGTTCCTCCTTCCACATCTGCTGGATCGCTTCCGCGATTGCACGATGCGATTCGAGCGTGTTGAAATGGATCGTGAACTTCGGAAACCCCTTTCCCTTAGGATAACCAGCCTCGGCTAACAACTGGCGCGCCCGCTCCGGGTCATAGGTAATCTTATTGAGTGGCGTGTAGTCCCCCATTCCTGGAGGCGTGAATCCGGTAGCCGGCTTCTGGTCTTCTCGAAGAATATTTTTGACGATCGCGTCCCGGTCAATCGCAAGATTTAAAGCCAGCCGTACCTTAGGATTATCCAACACTTTTCGTGAAATGTTGATGCGATAGAAATAGACTCCCTCGTAGGGATCGATTCGAATCAACTCCGGATGCATTCGCCGATAATAAGGGACCTTATCCAAAGAGACTTGATCGGTTTTGTGCAACTGTCCTGCCTGAAATGCCCTGCCCCCCGTATTCGAATTCTCAATCGAATAGAAATTAATTCCGTTCAGTTTTACGTTCGCTGCGTCCCAATAGAGCGGATTGCGAACCACCTCGATCACATCGTTCGGTCGCCAGGTCTTCATTATGAAAGGCCCGTTGGCTACATAGTTCCCGGCATGCGTCCATTTAGTGTCACGGGTATCGATATTGCCGAACTTTAAAATCGTCTTCGGATTGATCGGCAGCCACGAATCATGCTGCACAAGCGAAAGCAGGTAGGGAGTCGGACCTACCAGTTCGATACGCAAATTATGGTCGTCGATCGCCTTGACACCGACATCATCGAAGTTACCGGTTTTCCCGTTGTAGTATTCCTCCGCCCCTTTTAGAATATAAAGGTTTTCAGCGTACTGTGCCCCGAACGATGCAGTCAGCATCCGTTTATAGGAGAAAACAAAATCGTGCGCCGTTATGGAATCACCATTCGACCATTTTCGATCCTCGCCAATATGAAACATCCAGACCGAATAATCGTCATTGTGTTCCCATCGGTCCGCCATTCCGGGAACGACTTTGGCTTGATCGTTAATACTTGGCGCCACCAATCCCTCAATCATGGCCATGATTATGTGATGTTCCGTCACTCCTTGCGCCGCCTGAGGATCGAGCGTGCGCGGCTCGGATCCAACTGTCAGCAACAGAATTTTATTCCTGTTCGCCTCTCGCAACGTGAGGCTGTATGACGATCTATCTGTCGCGGTGCCTCTGGCAAACATCCAAACCAGGACGCCTGCAAATAACACGGCGATCACGCCAATCACCGTCTTCATCGCGCTACTCATTGAATGCCCACGTATTTAAGGAAGGGCTCAACCTGAGGGATCTTTTTACTCGGGTCGCGGTAGTCGGCAGCGAGCTGTCCAATACTGTTTTGTCCCAGGTGAAATACTCAAGCATTTGCGAAGGCGCTTCGACAAAGTCTTGAGGAACATTTGTGCCGGCAAATCGCGCATACTTCGCTTGCGTAAGGATGGCATGCATTGCATGCCAAATCGTCGTGACGTCGTCATGCGTCATAAGCGATGGGCCCTCCTTTGTAGGCGGAGGAAAATTACAAATTAGGCTGGTAGTAGGCCGTTGATACCTTCCACCTGCAAGACGTTTGCCATCGATAATCGAAAAATTTGCAAAATGATTGTATTTCCCGGGCCTTGGAAACATGTCCATGTAAAACATTCCGAGAGGCGCCCCGGAATTTTTGTCGATGACTGCATATAACCTCAGGTCCTGCGTGTATTTTGATGGAGGACTAACTTCCTGGATCTGAATGCCAAAGATGCGCTCGTAGACATTAAACATGCCCTGCAGCACTTTTTCATAGGGAAAATAGATACGGAGAGCCTCGGCATCGACCTGGTATTTCTCCTGCCTGAGTTTTTCTGCGCAATACCACCAATCCCAAAGGTTTACGTCGGGAGTAGTGCTTCCATTGCTCGCCGCCTTTATCTGCTTGAATTCATCTAGTTCCGCTCGGAACTTCGGCTCCAGGCCGGTCTTTAATTTCTCAAGAAAGGCCAGCGGTGTCGCTCCATTCTTTGCCATCCGAATTTCGGTCTGATAGTCCGCCCAGGAGTCGTAACCTAATATGCGCGCGATTTCGCCGCGCAGTTGGATCATCTTCTTCAGGGCCTCAAGATTCTTCTCACGGGCCCGATTGTCACGCGCGAGGTATACCTTCTTACGCGTCTCTTCATTCACCGCGTTCTCCATCACCAGGAGAAGGTCGTCCAGGGCTCGAACCGTATTGCGAAAGGTTATCTTCTTCGGTTCCAATCGGCCAATCGCATCCAACGCTGCGTTCGCTTTCGCGATCGCGGCATCCGTCGATTTCGCGATCTCCTGAGGAGAATTTTCAAATTTCGGAAGCGTTAAAACGGTTCCAAATCTTGCAGCCTTCCTCTGCAATTCGGGCCAGGCTAGAGGGGTTTGAGGTTTGATTTCGGTGGTGAGCCCCAATTCGCCAAGAGAAGCGAATAAAATTAAGCTGAAGATAGGAATTTTCATACGATGCTCAATCGCCGCCCAGGTGATTGCGTCGAAGCCGAAGAGTATAGAATCCTTGAAAAGCAAAACCACCTAATGATAAATGCGCGGATACGGAAGAAACTTGACTCATCTGCAACCGATTTTGCTTTCAAAGATTCTAAAGACAGAGCGAGCTCGGGGACATTTGAGAAAAAACAATTACAAATATGCAATTCTACGCCCTAGTTCGTTGCCATTTGAAGGCAAGACACGTCTCTGCCCTTTCGACAATCTGCCGCCATTGCAGCCCTGCGAGACAACCGTTCTTTGCCGCTTAGCGATCGAGCTATTGACCTGGTAATTTTTTTGAAATGCGCAAGGAACGGATAGCGTCTCGCAACTCAGCAGCACGTTCGTAAGCTTCGTCGGCAATTGCGCGCTGCAAGTCGCGTTCCATCATCTCTAAGGGCGTCAACGGTTGCGCATCGCGCACTTCCTTGAGCCACTCCGAGAGAAACGCGAGTTCGTTGCTGGACTCGATCCATTCTGGCTGACCGATCGCGCGATAAAAAGCCTCGATCTTCTCCTTGCCCGCTTCAATCAGCTTTGCTGCAGCAGCGGTTCTGCCTTCCTGTAACTCCAATGACGCCCTGGCCCGTGTGTTCATCATGATGACGTAAGGCCTGAACTGTTCCAAACTCCACTTCGAATCTTCGTCAGAACAATGTTCGCCAACGAAGTCAAACATCTCCAGATTCCGTTCCGTATCCCGAATGACGTTGTGAAAGTCTCGAAGCTGAAACAAGCTCAGGTAGCGATGATAATATTGAACTCCCTCCTGCTGCAAAGCCATAACGTCCGCCTCTGTAAGAGAGTAGCTCTGGCCGGGAGACTGGCTACCAGCTTTCTCCTGGTGATACTGCAAGAGGGACTCAAATCCGTTGGGGCGATGTCCGTCGGGACGCCCATGCAATTCCATTTGAATTAATCCGAGATCGATCCTGAGCTGGACTTTTTCGCGGCCGTCGCGCCCCACGATTTTTCGGGCCTTCACCTGACCCGGTTCATGCGGCCAGCCGTCGAGTAAATTATTGAGATCCAAATCGCTCACACTGGCGAAAATATCCGAACGAGTCAGCACGTTGTCAAAACCTACAAATGAGCGACGGGGTCATGTCTCAATATTCAACATTATCGTCCTCATTTATCAGGAAAATTGCATAACCGAGCCTCATGATGTTGCTTCACTTAGGAAAGATCCCAATGAGGCAGCCCTTGAGTTTTATCCACGAGTTTGTGCCCGGCAGCGCGAAGCGGACACTGTTGCTTCTGCATGGCACCGGCGGGAATGAGCACGATCTCATTCCGCTCGGGCGCAGCGTCGATCCGGAAGCCAATCTGATAAGTCCCCGCGGCAAGGTCATGGAGAACGGCATGCCACGATTTTTTCGAAGGTTTGCGGAAGGCCTATTCGATGTCGAGGACTTGAAGAAACGGACCAGTGAACTGGCGGATTTCGTCGCCGAAGCGGCGCGGCACTACGGATTTGATTCAGGTAAGATCTTCGGGCTCGGTTATTCCAATGGCGCGAACATTGCCGCCAGCCTGCTCCTGCTTCGGCCCGGGATACTTCGTGCTGCGATTCTGTTTCGACCGATGGTGCCGTTGGTCCCCGAACCGCTTCCGGATCTTACTGGCGTACAGATCCACATTGCGACAGGGAATCAGGATCCATTTGTGCCAGTATCCGAGACTGAACGCCTCGTTGCGCTGTTGCGCAGCGCGGGCGCTGATCTGACGGTTTGTCGTTCAAACGCCGGTCACCGATTCACCCGTGACGAGGTCGAAACTGCCAAGCGCTGGGTCAAACAACTTCAACTATAAGCGACGGGGTCATGTCTCAATATTCAACACTCGTTCGGCTCTGAAGGTGACTGGTAAGGCAGAAAGCTAGTGTCCTGTCCCCGAAATAACATATATTTGCCGGAAGTCAGTTGGCAGTTTTTCAAGGCGCGAACGAGCGCCCATATCTGAATCATACGGGCCGAGAGAGCAACGCAGAAAAACGGCCAACTGGCTCCGGCCGAAGGGTTGCGATGAAAATGGGCCGGCGACGGCGTTGCTCGTCGGTCACGTCCCGCCCCACTTCCATGCTACCCTCGAGACCAAGAGTACCAGGAATATAGAAAGTGGTGCGGGATGCTCCGCTCCTCGCGCCTTGTCGACGGCCCATTTTGATCGCAACAAAATACATGCTATTTCGGGGACAGGACACTATCTAAAAATGAACAAATTGACCGTGGCCGAGGTTGGGCAGATCTCCGAGCTGCCCGCCGAGAATGGTGCCCTTGCCTTACGAGTCTCGCTCGTTAGAACAGCCGGCTCGGAGATCCGGCGCTACCTCCCTAACCTGCCAACGATCGCTTTGGAACGCGATTCCACCGACATTATGGCTCTGTGCCACAATCTCCAACTCTTTGCCCCCCGAGCGCTTTTCACCACCAGTTCTCCGAGAAGGGGCACAAATCGAGGTGGCGAGGGAGCTAACCGCTAGGTGCGAGTGTTGAATATTGAGACATGACCCCGTCGCACGGTTTGACGTTTGCGCTCTAAGGTACTACCCTGGTTCCTGGAAGGCTCGCTCCGCGCAAATCAGCGGGCCGACCGAACACCCGTGGACGCCCGCATCCTTCAGGAATTCCGCGCCATCGCCGGAGACCGCGGCGTGATCACATCGCAGGAAGAATTGAAGACCTACGAGTGTGACGGGCTTACGAATTTCCGCGTCGTTCCCCAGGCTGTGCTGCTCCCTGGTTCCACCGAACAGGTCCAGGGGATTGTCCGTGTGTGCCATCGCGAACGCATCCCGTTTGTGGCGCGCGGTTCGGGTACGGGATTGAGCGGGGGCGCATTGCCGGTCAAAAACGGGGTGGTGATTAGCCTGGCGCGCATGAACCGTATCCTGGAAGTGGATCCGGCCAACGCTCGGGTGGTGGTAGAGCCTGGCGTGACCAACTTGGAAGTAACGGAGCGAGTTGCGCCGCACGGCTTATTCTACGCGCCCGATCCGTCGTCGCAGTCCGTCTGCAGCATCGGCGGAAATGTGGCGGAAAACGCCGGCGGGGCGCACTGCCTGAAATACGGATTTACTACCACTCACGTGCTCGGCCTCGAGGTAGTGCTGCCGGACGGAAGGCTGGCTCATCTAGGCGGCAAAACGCTCGACACGCCGGGCTACGATCTGTCGGGCGTGTTTGTCGGCTCCGAGGGTACCCTGGGCATCGCCACTAAGATAATCCTGCGCGTCGTCAAGCGGCCCGAATGCGTTCAGACGCTGCTGGCGGCATTTGCTTCCACGAGCGAGGCCGGTGCTGCGGTGGGCGGGATAATCGCCGCAGGAATGCTGCCCGCAGCGATTGAAATGATGGACCACCTGGCCATCCAAGCCGCTGAAGCAGCTGTGCACGCCAACTACCCCGACTGCGGCGGGCTATTGCTTGTGGAACTCGACGGCCCCACGGCCGAAGTCGAAGCGTTGATGCGACATGTGGAAGAAATCTGTCGAAAGTGCGGAGCCGGGGAAATTCGTGTGGCGCAGACGGAGGCGGAGCGTGCCGTGGTATGGAAGGGCCGCAAAGCGGCGTTCGCGGCGGTGGGCCGCATTTCACCGAACTATATCGTCCAGGACGGCGTGATTCCCCGCACGGCGCTTCCGCGCATCATGAGCGAAATCGAGCGGCTCGGCGCGGAGGCCAGAATCAGAGTGGCCAATGTGTTTCACGCTGGCGACGGCAACCTGCATCCGTTGGTGCTTTATGATCGCCGGATCGAAGGTCAAGAGCATGCGGCTGAGGTTCTGGCCAATCGAATCCTCGAACTATGTATCGAGGCTGGCGGTTCCATCACAGGCGAGCATGGCGTGGGCGAAGAGAAAAAAATGATGATGTCGAAGATGTATGCGGAGCCCGATCTGGAAACGATGCAGCGCGTGCGTTGTGCCTTTGACCCGGAACAGCTCTCCAATCCCACCAAGGTTTTCCCTCGCCCTCGGCTATGCGGTGAAAGCCCAGGGGAGTATCGACCTCATCCCCTGGAAACCGCCGGAATCGCAGAACGCTTCTAAGATGGCCGCACCACCATCAGCTCCAACAGCAGCGACAGGGATCGGGGCCGTTTGGGATGATCTGCGGAACATCGCCGGCGCTGAGCATCTGCGCTCGGCGGGGGTCGGTGATAGCGTCGCCGGAGTCCAGCCGCAGATGGTCTTTGAGCCAGGTAATGAGACCGAACTGGCGGCGGCGTTACGGTGCGCGGAGGCCGCCGGGCTCTGCGTTATACCACGCGGCGGTGGCACGAAGACCGCCTGGGGTAATCGACCGGTGCGCGCCGACCTGATTCTTTCGACGGCACGGCTCAACCGGGTGATCGAACACGCATGGGCCGATCTGACGGTGAGCGTAGAGGCCGGCTGCAAGATCCAGAATTTGCAGAACACTCTGGCCCAGCACGGCCAGCACATCGCCGTGGATCCGCTGTGGCCGGAGCGGGCCACCGTCGCGGGAGTGCTTTCCACAAACGACAGCGGCACGCTGCGTATTCGATATGGCGCGCTGCGCGACCTGATCATCGGCGTGACTATAGCGCTGCCCGATGGCACGCTGGCTTCGAGCGGCGGCAAAGTGGTAAAAAACGTCGCGGGGTACGACCTGCCGAAACTGGTTACGGGAGCGCTCGGTACACTGGGCGTCATCACTCGCGCCATCTTCCGGCTGCATCCCCTGCCGCGCAACGTGGTGTCGTTCACGTTTGTGGGACGCGATCTGGCCGACGCCAATCGCCTGGTGCTGGCGGTGCAGGATTCCAGGCTGGCGCACACCGGCTTACAGGCCCGTTTCGCCTCAGAGACGGCGCCCGAGGTAGACGTTCGCTTTGAAGGCACCGATGCGGGACTCACCGCCCAGGCGGAGGTGCTGCGGAAGCTCGTCGCTCCGGCCCGCGGAATCCCGGCCAGCGACGCGGTGTGGTTGGCGCGTCAGGAACTGTGGGCCGGGCCGGCAGCGATTGCAAAATTCAGCGTCCTCCCGGCGTCGATCTCAGAGATGTGCGGCAGCATTCGCCGCCTTGCGGATTCCCTGGGCGTCCGGTGGAGTGCCGTCGTGCAGGGAACAGGACTGGGCTGGTTGCGGGTGGAGGCATCGAGCGCGCCTGCCATCCACCGGGTGCTGCACACCTTTCGCACCGAACTCGAACGCGTAGGAGGTTCGCTGACTGTGCTACGTAGCGCTGACGCAATGCCCGCGATGGACGCATGGGGCAGCGGTGGCGATACACTTCCCTTGATGTTAAGAGTGAAGCAACGGTTCGATCCGCACGGCACGCTGAATCCCGGTCGATTCGTCGGGGGGATATAATGTAGGCTAATGACGCAGCAACAAAATATCCATCCGGCGGACGCAAGTGCATACGACGCGCACCATCCGCCGTCGCGCGAGTTGATCGACCAATGCGTCCACTGCGGCTTCTGTCTTCCTACGTGTCCCACCTACGTGCTCTGGAGAGAGGAAATGGATTCGCCGCGCGGCCGTATCTACCTGATGAAGATGGCCGCCGAAGGTGCCGCGACCATCAACAAAACATGGGTAAGCCATTTCGATGCCTGCCTCGGCTGTATGGCCTGCATGACGGCGTGTCCTTCCGGCGTAGACTATGCGAAACTGATCGAAGCCACACGGGCGCAAATTGAACGCCGCTACGCGCGACCGGCTGCGGAGAAGCGGTTTCGCCGCTTTCTGCTGAGCGTTTTCACGCACCCAAATCGGCTGCGCGCTCTTCTGCTGCCATTGCGCCTGTACCAGAAGACCGGGCTCCAGGCGCTGGTGCGCCGCATGGCTATCCCGAAATTGCTTCCGGCGCGGTGGCGGGCTATGGAGGCACTGCTACCCCAGTTACCCGCTCAGGAAACGCTTCGCCGGTTGATCCCGGCGCAGGGAGAACGACGGCACCGCGTCGGGTTGTTGCTGGGCTGCGTGCAGCGCGAGTTTTTCCCGCAGGTCAACGCGGCAACGGCGCGCGTGCTTGCCGCGGAGGGATGCGAGGTTTTGATTCCCGCAGCACAGCCCTGCTGCGGGGCTCTGCCGATGCATGTCGGCGAAGAGGGGCAAGCCCTGCGGCTAGCGCGCCAAATGATTGACCTGTTCGAAAAAGCCCAGGTGGACGCAGTGATCATCAATGCAGCGGGATGCGGCTCGAACGTGAAGGAGTATGGCCACCTGTTGCGGGATGACGTGGAGTACGCCGCGCGCGCGAAAGCGTTTGCAGCGAAGTGCCGCGACATCTCCGAATTCCTGGCCGAATTGGAGCCACGCGCCACGCGCCATCCTTTGCGCCTGCGGGTGGCCTACCACGACGCCTGTCACTTGCAGCACGCCCAAGGCGTCCGGACCCAGCCCCGCATGCTACTAAGACGAATCCCAGAGCTCGAATTGCTGGAAATCCCAGAAAGCGCAATCTGCTGTGGCTCCGCGGGAATCTACAATCTGGTGCAACCGGATGCCGCGGCTGAGCTCGGCGACCGGAAAGCGAGCCATGTCGTCACACTGAACGCGGACACGGTTGTATCCGGAAACCCCGGCTGCCTCCTGCAGCTCCAGTCTGCCCTGGCTCGCGCTGGGCAAAAGCTGCCGGTTCGTCACATCGTTGAGCTGCTCGACGCGTCCATTCGCGGCGTTTCCCTGTGACGCCGGTGTCCTGCGCGCGCAGGTGCAGGCCCGCTCCATTTGATTGTGCGACGCCATCTGGGGATTCGTTCATTTTAAGGGAAGGACGGCCTCTGTGCCGTCCGACTATCATTTCTGGCACGCATAACGAGGAGGAAAATGGGACGGCACGGAGGCCGTCCCTCCGTGCGCCTAAGAGTGCGCACCAACAGCGGGGTGAAAGTCCCCGTCGGACAGAGCACTGGCTGTCCGCAGCTGAAGGGAACTGCGTCGTCGAGAGGCGGGGTGGAGGGCAGCTGGAAGCGAACAACCAGTCCATAGTTAAGATAATGTTGAACTCGTTGGTGACAACGGGGTCATGTCTCAATATTCAACATTCGCTTCAAAACTTTCTTCCTCGCGATCACAACCCCGCAGGCCGGCTTTCACAAGGAGCTATGATTCTGTGACTTCCGCAAGGAACTTCAAATAGATCCATTGCGATGGATTGCCTGCCAGCGGCAGATCTCCGAACTACCCGACGAGAACACCCCCCGGAGACGCGGCCCTTACCTTTCTGCCCTGCGAATAACTTTCAGAGCCGGCCGAATGTTGAATATTGAGACATGACCCCGCCGTCTTATCGGAAACCAAAAAAGGCTGCGACATACCGGAAACCGCGAGGCTGAACGACTGGAATCGCTTTCCTGGCAGGTGTTACATTTCTGGCGCTACCAGACAGCCGCCCAGCACGGTAAAATGCTGTCGCGTACGCGGAATCCCCAGGCTGAACGAGTGCAATCGCTTTCCTGACATGGGTTACATTTCTGGCGCTACCAACCACCTTTACCGGTGTGCCGATCCGCACCTGGGCAAAAAATTCAGCAGCAAGGTCTCTGGGCATCCGCACACATCCGTGCGATGCCGGATAGCCAGGCAGATAACCGGCATGCATCCCGACAAATTTGCGGAATTCCATAAAGTACGGCATCGGAGCCGGCGTGTAACGACATCCCGGAGGGACGTATGAGCCGGGAGTTGCGTTTGGATTGACTATTCTGCCGTAAGAGTCGACGACCAGACCGAAATTTCCGGACTGGTGATTCAAGTCTTTGCTGATGACCCTGAAGCTCCCGGTCGGAGTTCCCCAACCCTCCTTACCCGACGCAATCGGCGAAATGAAGGCGACGCGGCCACTCTCGAGCAAATAAGCTGCCTGCTGGCTAAGATCAATAATCACCTCAGTCTGCTGAGCGCTTAGCTTCCCAGCCAGCCCGATTGCAAATAAGGCGATCGCTAATTTGGCTACGGCTCTCACAGCTGCCTCGCTTCACTGTCCCTTAGACAATACGACAGTGGATACCGTTTGAAGATAGTCGGGCTGGACGACGTGAAAATGGTCCAAAGGGATTAGAAACAGTCCAACCCCCGGGACGGTCGCCATTTTCTTCCACGAATTTGGCGCCCCGGAGCCGGAGAGTGGCGAGAACTCGACTCTATGCAATAAAACGGTTAACATTTGCCAAAAAGATGCTTGGGTGCGCCAACCCGGTAAACCGAAGCGGAGGTGGTTTATGGAGATACCGAAAAAACTCATCGATTTTTTGAACGAGAACAAAGTTACCTACGAGATTCTGCATCATCCCGAAGCCTTTACCGCGCAAACGATCGCGGCAGCCGAGCATATCAAGGGACGTCACCATGCCAAGGTTGTAATGACGAAGTCCGGGAGTCAGCATTTAATGATGGTTCTGGCCGCAAACCAGCGGATCGACCTGGAAAAGCTGGAAAAGATTAGCGCCGAGCCAGTTTCCCTGGAGAGTGAAAAAGAATTCGAATCGCTATTTCCGGACTGCGCTCCGGGAGCGATGCCGCCATTCGGTGTTCTGTACGGGTTACCAACCTACGTGGACAAGAGTTTGACCGCGGAGGACTATATCGTTTTCGAAGCCGGAACTCATACCGACGCCATCAAGCTCAGTTTTTCCGATTACGAACGCATCGCTGAGCCGCGGGTCGAAGACTTTGCCGTCAAATTACAGCCCATCAAGCAAATTCGGTAATGCTTCCCGCATTCTCTCAACCATCGAAATCAAAAGAGCGCGCGCCGCCCTTGGGATTCCAGCCGCCAAGCCCTCATAAAGCAGCACTATCTGTTCATGCGTTACCGCGGCGGTCTCCGCTTCCTCGGCGATTTGCTGGAGAAGCTTCTGGGAACTTTTGCCGACCTTGATTGCAACGGGCGGCATCATCATATGGGTTGAGCGCAACTTGCAGCAGCCACGCTTCCGGTTTTTGTGGAATGCCCTTCGGAGGCCATCGCTCCCAGCCACGACGAACACGTCGCTGAGCGCGTCTTCCGCGTCGGTGACATCACCCGAGCGCGCCCAAATATGGGCGTTAAGTTGGCCATACGAATTGCGCGCAATGACCTCACATTGCAGCGTGTGTCGCGGATTCGCTCATAGATTAAACATAGGCGCGTCGACTCAACGGCCCCGCTGATCTCGTAATACAGCAGGGCCTAAGCAAACCAGCAACCGTTCTAACGCGCTTGGTTGCCGCTTTGGACGAACAGATCCGCTATCAGTAAACGTGATATTTAATCATCACAAGCGATGCGACACGGCGCCTTTCCTAAAATAGTCTGGAGCCGGAAAGACCCGCTGGTTTGCATTTCAAAATCGCGAACTAACAAGCAACTAAATCGACCTAATAAAAAACAAATGAAAACTATCGTTAAGTCACTGCTATTCCTGCTACCAGTTATGATGCTTCATACAGCTGAAGCAGCCGTTCAAAAAATGGGTAATCCGTACACCGTCCAATCCGGCGACACTTTGTTCGATATTGCCCAGGCTTACTACGGCGATGGCAACCAATGGAGAAAGATCGCGGATGCCAACCATATACCTCAAGATAACCCGGTTATTGTAGTGGGTACACAACTTACCATTCCATGAGTAGTTCGGACTTCACGGCTTGCCCGGTCCATTATTCAGTTCAGCAATCGGCCTGGCCCCGGTAAACGGGGCCAGGCGGAAGCGAAAATGAAGCGAGACAAATCTTCGGAAGCGGGAAAAAATGGGACGGGACGGAGCCCGTCCCTCCCTTTGTCGGGGCTCGAGGGCTTTCACCAACAGCGCATGGGCCCCCTTGGTTCTATTTACGATGGCCGGCTATCGTCTAGATGCTCCGCGGATAAGTCAATGCAGTCACTCACAAGGAACTCCCTTACGAACCAACTGCCCCTCTGCAATCGACGTCGCGCTCATATGAAGGCATCACTTGTACTGACCACGATGGTCTTGCTTGCCTCGTCGCTCTTCGCAGGCGACTCCAAAGATTATCCTAACGTTGCCGAATGGAAGCTCAAAAACACCGGCTACCAACATCAAAGTCTCGGGCAACACGCCACGGGTCGACGTCGTCGGGTCTCCATGAACCGACCAGCCGAATCTGGTACACTGGCTTCAATGGCGAAAAATGGGAATCTCCAAAAGACACGAACACCAACTATGGAACGAACAGCGCGCCGGCTCTTATCGTGTACGATAAAAAGCTTTGGCCGGCGCTAGCGGCCTACAATGGAAAGCCGCACGCGTTCCACGAGGGATACGAGACCGCAAGTGTGGGCGCGGGCGCCGCCAGCGGGGCCTCCATCGGCGGCTCCATCGGCGGCTATGTGGGTGCCGCTGCGGGGCCGCCCCGGGTGCTGTCGGCGGTGCGATTACCGTGGGTATTGCCAATGCGGTCACCGGTCCGCGCAGCTACAAGCTCTGGTATACTGCTGCTAAGACTGGAAATACGGACTGGACCTCTCCCCAGGATACCGATATCGAGTTCGGCGTCACCGACCCGCCATCGCTCGCTGTGTCAGGCAACAAGCTCTATTGCGTCCATCAAGGCAGGGCCAAAAATGGCGAAATCTGGTGGTTTAGCGTGGACAGCGAGAATAACCGTTCTGAGGACGGAAAGCTCAATGGCTCGACCGCGTCGCCGCCTGCGCTGGCCGAGTTTCATGGCGACTTGAACTGCGTCTATCGGGGCTGCTTTTCCTTGTTTACACACTTGTAAACCACAGACGCGCAAGTGAAGAAGTCAGGAGTTTCCGGGTAGGGCGAGGCTCCGTCCGAGCCGGGGTTGCCGCGTCGTCCCCGGCTCAGGCGGAGCTTCGCCCTACCGTGAATCTTCATCGCATGGAAGCGGTTGAATCACCATCCACAGACCGGAAAGCCGTCGTCCCGTTCTGCAACTCCGATTGCAGAGTGCCCATAACCTGGCTTGGAAACTAGAAATGGCTCAGCGGGAGATTCCCTTCTCGACACTTACCAGGAAGAACGGCGTGACGCAGCATTCTCGACAATGCAAAACAACAACCGCAACGCCGACGAGTTTTTCGATGTAATCTCAAGTGCCTTGAAAAATGATTGGGACAAAGTCGGCGACTTGATTGCTCAAAGCCGGACCCGCGGAGCCGGCCTCGGGCAGGATCTCGGCATCAACTACCCGCGTGGAGCTTTGCTGCCAGATGGTACTCAGCCGCTGGTTGTAGACGATCCGATCAACGACTAAAAACCTTCTGCTCGGTCGGGATCACGCGCGCCTCATTTATGGATCGAGCGGCCAGGGGCGAAGCTTTCCACACTTGATCTTTTCGGTGGGAAATTCGCTCTGCTGACCGGAGCAGCCTATCAATCAGCAAAGCTGCAAACTGATTCGGTCGCGGTCTTTCGAAATGGAAGCGATTTTGTTGCCGACAGCTTCGAAGAACTTTACGGTATTTCCCCAACCGGAGCTGTCCTGGTTCGCCCTGACGGTTACGTAGGCGCTCGTTTGCCGCAAGTTCCAAAAAACTTCCCTGAACAATTCCAATCGGCAATCGCCTCTATCCTTCGAGCGCGACTGCAGTTGAACGCTGTCCCATATTGACTGCCTAGATTTTGGCGATCCGAGTTAAATCTGCGTGCACGCCGTTGCTGGCCGATCCCCTGATCATCGTTGCCACGACCCGAGGGCCATTGCTGGCCGATCCCCTGGAGCTGGAGGGCGTCCGCTCCGTCGGCGCCGTGAAACCGGTGTTCAATTTACGGCGCACCGCGGCTGCGAGGGACCGCAGCCCCGAGAAGACAGAATTCAGAACCCCGAACTCCAAACTCCAAACCCCGAACCTCAAACCCTCCAGGCCCCACCGAGCATCGTTATCAGGCCTGCGGGGTATTGTCGGGGGTAGCACGGTGCGGGTCGATCGGCCTGATTTCGAAGAACAGACCGCAGTCCAGACAGGGGTTGCCCTTAGCGATCTGCGCGGCTTCGTCGAGGTTATCAGCGAGAATGAACCAATAGCCGCCGATCACTTCCTTGGATTCGCCAAAAGGGCCGTCTGTTATCACATTTTGCCGCGCGATTGTTCTGCCTTCATACATGAGCCGTTGCCCGCGCCTCATTTTTCCCTCATTAACCAATTGATCGAGCCAGGTGTAGAATTGGTCGATTACTTTCTGTATTTCATCCCGCGATAGGGTTCTGTCCCACTGTCCCCGGGCAATTACCAGGTATTCGGCTGGAGGTGGTCGTTCGCTCATGTTGATCTGTCTTTAGGTCTAGGTTAGTCTAGAACCTGGTACTCCGATAGCGGAAGTGGATCAACGATGTTTTGGTGATTGCACCGGAATGCCCTAACGGAGGTCTGTTGAAAAATGGCAGAGGTACGGCGTGAATTTCTGGCTCGCTGGAGAACCGTGTATTGTGTTATGGGTGAAGCGTGCTTACGCGTCCGAGTTTGCTTCTCCGCGCTGAGGGCGGCATTGTATTTGGCGCAAGCCTGCTTGCTTACGGAGAAGCAGGAGCCAGCTGGGTCGTATTTGTCGTGCTGGTCCTGGTACCAGATCTTTCGATGTTGGGCTATTTTTCGGGCGTACGGTTTGGGGCAGCCCTCTATAACCTAGTCCACACGCTGGTGGCACCGCTGCTTTTCATCGGATTTTCGGTCGTTTACAAGCAGCTCTGGTTGCTGCCTTATGGGTTGATTTGGACCGCCCACATCGGCGTCGATCGACTGCTCGGGTACGGTCTCAAGTATCCAACCCGATTCCGCGACACACATTTGCAACGCCTCTGATGGCGTTGGCGAGACGAAGTTGCCCCGACCGGCCGCGTCGGCATCGGTGGAGGCCCGCGCGCAGCCGAACGCTGTTTCCGCGCCGACCACCTCGCGTACCTGGCAAGGTCAGGCCCAGCGTGACCGCGGCGGCCGGCGTGTTCGGTTCGCGTATCAAGTCGAGCGGCAGCTGGACGCCAAGATCCGGTGCCTTCCAGCCTGCGGGCGGCTGACCGATCGCGTCCAGATGCTCAGGGATCTCGTCGTGCGAGCGAATCCACCGGACATGTGGTTTGCCCTTCAAGGACTCTAACCAGCCAAGGACAGGCCTTGATATCCGAGGTATACCTCTCCGCCAGGCAACTAATCGCCCTCGAACTCGGAGGGAGGCGGGATGAACACCAAGGTCAGCAGCAGCCAGAATGAAAGTACAAAGGCCATCCTTTTTAAAATTAGTAACGTCCACAAACATTGTAGGATGTATTCAGCTACTCCGTGCCCACGGTGACCTCCGTGCGAGCCTTTTGTCCCCTTCATGATTCACCAGATAAAGCCATCCTGGACAGCTCAATCGGGGCAGCGTTGGAAATCCGAGAAGAATCATCGCACGGAGGCCACGGAGGTCACGGAGGATGTTTAAAATCGGTAATCAGTGGTTTTGCTGCCGGGCTTTGGGTTCTCTCAGCCCTGGCCTGGGGCAGCGTCCGTGATTGTGAAGCCGAGTTGGATGGAATCAGCGCATTGAGATCAGCCAAGACGCCGTTGCGGTAGGTGAATGCGACGTGCTTTCGAAGCAAACCCCGGACGCCTTGGTGCATCACAAACTCCGTACCATGTGAAAGTATTCCTGTCCCGCGATCCGCTTGGTGTAGTCCGTGCAAAACCCGAGTCGCTCGTACAGCCGTTTGGGCGCCGCATGGTCCACCTCGACCAGGAGCGCCATGCGATGGTGCCCGAGCTTGCGGGCCCAATCGCACCCCGCTTCGATCAATCTGCTACCGTAGCCTTTGCCTTGGCAACGCGGACTCACGCTGAGGGTATCCAGGTAAATCTCCGACGCTTCCGGTTCGGTGGGGATACAATAATTGGAATCACCCGACTTCTTGGCGGCCGCGCGCTCGAGCGGTGCATCCAACTCTCGGGCTTTGGCGCCGTCATAGAAGATAGCCACCCCGACCAGCTCCCCTTCTTCTTCCATCACCAGGGCATTTTGATAGCTGATGCGGTTGTCCTCCTGTCCAAAAAAGTCGCTTAAAATGGAGGCTACCTCTTGGCTGTCGGTCGTTCCGGTTAACACAAATGCGATGTGACCGATCGCTTGCAGGATCAGCGGGACAGCTTTGACAGCGTCGCTGCGCATCGCTTGCCTGATCATACAGAAGTCATAAAACAAGCGGTTGGGCAAACCAAGCGTAAAAAGTTCTGTTGCTGATAGCTTAACTTCCTCCGAGCTTGGGCCAAATTCCCTCGGGAGAAATGCTCGAATGTTTCCCGCGGGAATTTTCATGGATCTTTCGTTCCATTTACGATCATCCGTCGAAGCGTTAAGGATGCTGCGCCGAACTAAGACCTATGTCGGTTAACCGCATTTATTTGCATATAAACACTAAATCTAAGAGACCATTAAAAATGAAACGATCCATCATCGTGGAGACCTTACTGCCAGGACCAGAGCCGGTCGCAGCACCAATAAATTTGCGGTCTCCTCTGGATAGGGCGCATTTCGAGGCCGCCGAAGAAATTGATTTCGCACGGCCAAAGTTCCTGCGGGTAGAACACATTAAAGCCGGTATTACGGAAATTGCCGCGGGGTTACTTCTCTTTGTAGGAATTGCCACGCTGATTGGCCTGTTTTTCGTAGCGGGGATCCTGGGGTCAGCCTTTTAATCTAAATTCCGAAGTTGAGAAGTCGTCCTCGTTCTCGTGCTCGTCGTCCTCGAGAATTCTAACATCTCACCGTCACACTAACGGAACAAATAATTGCCAAGAAGATCGGCTCTTTTCTCGGCGCAGAAGCCCAATAAATCCAGGACGAGCACGAGGACGAGGGACGATACCCTAATTTCGGGATCTGGGTTTAAAGTTGTGACTCGTTATGCGAATGAGCACGGGGACTTTGTTCTCGTTGTCCCGCTGACGTGCGGCGCCAAATCTTAATAATCGTAATCGTCCTTATAGTCGGTCCGAAGTTAGTCATAGAACCGGGGACGTTGGCCGTTTTTCCGCGTTGCTCTCTCGGCCGGTATGATTCAGATATGGGCGCTCGTTCGCGCCTTGAAAAACAGCCAGCTGACTTCCGGCAAAATATATGTTGGGGACAGGACACTAGCTCTAGTCGGCGTGGCCCTCTTTTTTTCGATCGACTAAGCCTCGACGGCTTGTGGGTGTTTCAAATCACCTGAGCTTTGCGTTTCGACTCTCTATTTAGGCGGGCCAAACTTTGGATGCGGATTGTTGATGACATCCGGTTTCGTTAGATATTTCTTTCGATCAGTATGAGTAAGAGTGGCAGATCAATCTCGGTCCGGGCCGGTCGTTTGGAATTTCTTAAAATTAATACCGCCAAATTCGACTTGCGAGACACGTATCATCTCATTCTGACCCTAACCTGGCCACAGTTCGCTGCACTGGTCCTGGCGATTTACATCCTGATCAATCTGGTCTTTGCCGGCTTGTACGTCCTTGGCGGCAGGTGCATCGCCGAGCTGCCGCCAGGCTCGTTTCCCGAGGCGTTTTTTTTCAGCGTGGAAACTTTGGCCACGGTCGGCTACGGGCACATGTACCCGGACACCTTCTACGGCCACTGCATCACGACCGTCGAGATCGTGCTTGGGATGTTCGGTATGGCCGTTATCACCGGCGTCATCTTTATTCGGTTTTCGCGAGCGACCGCCAGGATCCTATTCAGCAAATGTGCCGTCATTTCGCCTTTCGACGGAGTACCAACGCTGATGCTTCGCGTGGCCAACTTGCGCCACATCGCGATGGCTGAGGCCGAATTTCGCGTGATGCTTTTCCGAGATGAACGGATTCAAGAAGAAGAAGAGCATGTTCGCCGGTTTTATCCGCTTAAGCTTCAGTTCGATCGCATCATCGCGTTCCCGGTGGCGCTGACCCTCAGGCATACGATCGACGAAAGCAGCCCCCTCTACGGGAAGACTCCTGAAGACTTGAAGAGGAGCGACACGCGCTTGATGGCCTCGATCGTCTGCATCGACACCGTAATTCCAGCGCCGGTCCAGAGCGCAACCGATTATTCGTACGACGATATTCTCTGGAACCGGCGCTTCGTGGAAATTTATTCCGAAACGCCCGACGGCCGATTCACCGTGGACTACAGCCGGATTCACGATACGGAAGAGGTCGAGATCGTAACCCGTGCGCCTCGAGCAGGAAATGGGGCCGGACCAACCGATCACAAGTAACACTGAGACTTGTAACGGCTGAACTCAGCGGCAATGAATCGCATCGATAATACCGAAGGAGGCACGGCTCGCTGCGCCCGGCTCAACCAATGGGCTCGTGAATAAGGAAGGCAAGTGGCTGGTCCATAGCGGCCGCGGAGTGCAACGGAAAATCAAGCGACGAGTCAAACCTCTTGTTAGTTGGGTTGCAACGTGCGCTTTGCTTTTCAGCCCGTGCGTTCCGGTTCATGGAGGACCCGGAATTTTCGCACTCGTTCATCTCGGTGATACGCGTTCTAGCCGACGGCAAGCAGCCCAGTCTCAGATCGGGATTCAGACGAGGGAGATTCAAGAACCGGGATTTTGAAGCATTTACAATCAGCTGGCTGCCTCACGATTTCGATTCTAATCCGCAACTGTGCGTTTTCGATGGCGTTGGCAGCCGCGTTGATCCGAAAAAGAACAAATGTCCTATCTCCGTCGGGAGAAACTTCAGGCTGGATGAGACGCTGAAGCTTGCTGTCAATGTCAAAAATGCCGTGGGCATGTGGGGGCCCTACGAGATCAAGAAAGATGCGTTTGATCTTGCCGTGAAACGGAAGCAGTTGCTCGACGGAGGAACTATCCGTTATCGGGCCGATGACCGCCTTTATCGCAAGGATCGAGTCGCGATCAATTTTTTCCATGCGATGGTGGGGCTGGAAGAACTATACCCTAACGGCGGATTTTTTGGGACGGGATTTAAGATGTGGGGCATCAATGGCACCGCACGAGTTCTGATCGAATACACCAAGAAGGTTCGCAACAAAGGCCTGCTCCTCGAGCCGGTCGATATCAAGAAAGACCTCTACGGATTTGTGTACGCCCCGGAACGGAATGGCCGTGGCCTCTATAATCCTTTCCCGAACGCATCTGCGTACCATCGGTAGTTTTTGAAAGCTGGCAGGGTAGGGCGGGCGACCGACGCTACCGGAATTGGGATCTCCGTTAAGCATCGATCCGAAAAACTCGTCATCTGCCTTGCCGGCGGCAACAGTCTCGAACGCCAGCCATGAGCGGTAAATTGGTCTACACGACGGCGAGTTTGACCTCGATGTTGTTACGAGTCGCCCTGGAGTACGGACAGACTTGATGTGCCTGTTCGACGAGCTTTTCTGCCTCTGCCTTGTCGATGCCCGGAAGATGGACATCAAGCCGGACCGCGAGTTGAAATCCTGGCAAAGGATAATTCGTCCCACCCGCGTTGTATGTGGACTTCTCGTCGACCTTACCGAATGTGACATGGCCGTTACCTGGATATCACTGAGCTTTTTGTGTTGTTGGTTGGCCACAAAACCAATTGCACCGGCGAAACATGCAGAGTAGCCGGAAGCAAACAATTGCTCGGGATTCGATGTGCCGGCTTTGCCTGGTCCACCCATTTCACGAGGTACACTCAAATCGAGCTTCACAATGCCATCAGAACTTTCAACGTGTCCGTCCCTTCCACCAGTGGCGGTTGCCACGGCTGTATATAGAGGTTGGTATGCCATAGTTTTTCTTAGGTTGATGTTTTTGTCGCCATCAGAAATCCCGTGATCGGGTCGGCCCTTAGAGTACCGAAGAATTCTTGCATCTGGTGCGACCGATTTCCAGGACGATTCGCCAACGCGAGTAATGTGACCACCGTTCGTTTTAGGGAAGTAATTTTTTTCACAGCTTAGCTTATTCTCTCACGAACGCTTGGAACAGGAACCCTTGGTTGAGCAGGACCGTGACCGTGGGTACGCCTTCGCGCTTATTTTTTCAACCATCGCGTAACAGGTGACGACAGAAACTCCTCTAGCGGAATCCCGTCCGATCCAACCAGGAGAGTGCGGAGCGGGTTGAACAGATTCCGAAAAGCCTCCGTTCCGCTGAAAGCGTTCCGACTTCTGCCGCTCTTCACTTCAATGCCAATCACAGTATTTCCACGCTGGAGGACGAAGTCTACCTCCTGATTGCGTTCACGCCAGTAGGTTACCTCGGTGCTGGACCCGAGCGTATCGTTGAGCAGATGAGCGCCCACGGCGGACTCCACCAGCCGCCCCCACCGCTCGGCATCTGGCCTTGTTTCGAGGAAACTCAGTCCGGCTGAAGCGGTCATTAGCGCCGTGTTTAAGACTTGCAACTTCGGGCTCGATCCCCGCTGGCGGACTTTGCCGTGCGCGTACTTCGACAAACCAGCCACGATTCCTGCCCCTTGGAGAAGCTGGAGGTAATGAGCCAAGGTCACAGTGTTTCCCGCATCGGTGAGTTGGCCGAGCATCTTCTGATAGGAAAGCACCTGACCAGAATAGTCACAGGCGAGCTGAAAGAGTCGACGTAGCAGCGCGGGTTTATCGATCCGTGTCATGAGCAGGATGTCTCGCGAGATGCTGGTTTCGATCAGCGAATCAATGACGTAGCGCCGCCATCGCTCCGGTTCCTCGATCAATGGCGCCGCGCCTGGATAGGCACCATAGTAGATGAATTGCTCAACATTCCATTCGAATGCTTCGCGGATCTCCGCAAAGGACCAATGGGGTGCTGGGACGATCTCGAAGCGGCCTGCCAGACTCTCGGTGAGCCCGCTTTGAACGAGGAGCGGAGATGAACCGAGAAGCAACACACGGAGTGGCGTCTTGCTGCGCGTGTCGGTATCCCAAAGCTGCTTTACCGACTCCGACCAGCCGGTGACTTTCTGAATTTCATCGAGCACGAGGAGAGCTTTGCCCTCGCGAGCCTTAAGGCGTCCAATCTCCCATTGTTGTGCAATCCACTCACGACTCTTAAGAGCCGGCTCGTCGGCCGAGGCGTAATGACCTGGGAGATTAACCGCCTCCATCACCTGCTGAGCGAGGGTCGTTTTTCCGACTTGCCGCGGTCCAGCCAAGACTTGGAGCAAGCGGCGAGGCTCCTTCAACCGTCGGAAGAGAAGGTCAAAGATCGATTTTCGGACCATTACAGATTACTCAATGCGATGAGTAAACTTACTCTGAATAGCGAAATGATCACGAGCAAATCTATAAATCTTAGGAAGGGCCATCCTGCTAGCGCAAGTCCAGTGTCCTTCGCCACCGAAAAAGCCCGATTATTTGGCATTTACATGACGCCACGTTTGCCGCAAGGACGCCCTATCCCCGAACCTCCAGAGCCAACCAACGCGACTTTGGCTTACATGGCGCCCGAACAAACCGGCCGAATGAATCGTCCGACGGATTCCCGGAGTGATCTCTACGCCTACGGGATCCTGCTCTACAAAATGGTCACAGAAGTGCTCCCGTTCGCGGCCAAAGATCCGATGGAATGGATTCACTGCCATCTCGCTATCCAGCCGATGCCGCCAAATGAGCGGGTACGAGAGATCCCAAAGCCGATCTCAGCCATCATCGTGAAGCTGCTCGCTAAAATTCCTGAGGAATGTTACCAGACCGCTGTGCTGGTGTTGAGAGAGCCTTGAGGCAGTGTCTTGAGGCCCTGGAATCCGGCGGGCAAATCGCCCCGTTCCCGGTCGGAGTTGACGACGTTCCGGACCAACTTTTGGTCTCGGAGAAGGTATACGGTAGGCAGCGTCTGGTTCCATGTAGCGATTCAAGGTTAGGCCCGCCCGAGTTCCTGACGAAGGAGCGGTAGGAAGATTTTCCAGTGCCCCAAGGAGGGAGAAGGAATTAGCCTCTTGGTGACAACGGAATTCGTCCCTTGGTCGCATCGGAAGGTGGCATTAGAAAACCTAACTCTCGTGCTGATGCAGGCGCAGCGAAGAGTACTAGGCTGGAGCCATGACTACAAAGGAAGCACTGAAATCATCGACAGCTCAGCCAAGTAAAAATGATGTAACTGCTCGGGTGGTTCTCATCACGGGCGCGCTGACCGGCATCGGTCGAGCCACGGCCCTAGGTTTCGCGCGCGAAGGAGCGCGCATCGTTGTCTCCGGCAGACACGATGATAAAGGCAAGGATTTAGTAAATAAACTCCAAGAAGTCGGCGCCGAGGCTACTTTCATCAAATCCGATGTTCGCCATGAGGATGAAGTACGCACTCTGGCTGATGAAACAGTGAAGCGGTTCGGTCGTTTAGATGTTGCAGTTAACAACGCGGGCACAGAAGGCAAGCCAGGTCCGCTAACGGACCAAACTGCCGAAAGCTACGCGGCTACCTTTGACACCAACGTTCTCGGAACGCTGTTGAGCATGAAGCACGAACTACGAGTGATGCTTCCCCAGGGGGTCGGTAGCATCGTCAACGTTTCCTCGACCTACGGCAGAGCAGGTGCACCCGGCGCTGCTCTTTACGTTGCCAGTAAGCACGCGGTGGAAGGTTTTACCAAGGCAGCAGCGCTTGAGTTTGCCGAGACCGGGGTGCGTATCAATGTCGTCGCTCCGGGACCGACCGAGACCGCATGTTGAACCGGTTTACCGGTACTCCAGAAAGCAAGACTGACCTCATCTCGCGCGTACCAATGAAACGCATCGCGCGGCCGGAAGAGATCGCAGAAGCCATACTTTTCCTCGCCTCCAATAGAGCTTCCTACATCACCGGTGCTTCCCTCGCAGCTGACGGTGGAAAGCTTGCTCGCTAAGGCGAAACGAAAACGCATCGCCGTTTAGCACGACACCCGAAATCGACCTTATAAGCACTCCAATTATGTCGACTGATCTTACGCGCCGACCGCCCCGCAGCATGCGCGTCCGTCTTGGCGGATTTGTCATCCTTGCTCGCATGCTCGACAAGGGCCGAGCCACCCTTGCCAATAAGAACGGTGAATATAATTATAACTCCCCTACTGACCAACATCTCATTCGCTTCGATCCAGAAGCCCTTTTGCAGGAGCTGTCTGCAGGAAAAGGCGATGGAGAAATCCTAAAATGGGTGTTAGCAAACGCTAAGGTCTCGCGCGCCCCATGGGAGATCCAAGCGTGGTCCGCATATTTTGATAACCGTGGGCCGGATAGTGACGCCGAAACTCTGACCGGGTTTGCCGAATACGTGGGCCAACACAGCAAGACCCGTGAAGATGTCAAGACATGGTTTGACGCCTTCGATCTGGACGACTTCGTCAGCTTCGGCGGCAAACCATAACGTAGACATCCTCGCTACGGACACCGATGACCTGTTGAAATCCAGTGGCTAATTTTTCAGTGCGTTTTACGCGCCTTCCACACCTCTTCGCACGGCCACTTACGGGCCCACTCGACAGTGACGAAGGGATACCGCGAGATTGCTCCCACCGCAGGCCGTACCTCGATGAGATCCTCGACCTCAAAGCCCGAATGCCGCAGCAGCCGTATCCAGTCACCATGTGGCAGATGAAACTCGACGCCTGGGTTTCCAGGCCATTCGACTCGGTACATCCCGAATGCCGGGCGCAGCAGTCGCTCTGTCGCTGCCACGCGGTCCTCCGGTGGCATGCACAATGTCATCAGGAACGAGTTGGTGAGGAATACCAACTGACCGCCTGGACGCAACAGGCGCGCGGCCTCCGGAACCCAGCGCTGTGGATCCGCCCACAGGCAGGCGCCATATTCAGAGATCGCGAAGTCGAAGCTTGCGTCCGGGTAAGCGATCGCTTCAGCGTCGCCGTGGATGAGCGGAAAATCGAGCCCGTATTGGCGTTGTAGGCGGCGCGCGGTGTCAAGCTGAGCATCGGAGTTGTCGATCCCTACGACGCGGACTCCGCGCCGTGAGAGCCAAGCGGAAATGTATGCGGTGCCACATCCCAGCTCGATAGCATCCTTGCCGGCGAGTTGCTCCGAAAAAACCTGGAGCTCTGCCTCTGGAACCTGCCAGATGCCCCACGCGGGTTCCTCTTGTGCCCATGCGCGTTCACCAGACTCCACGTACTGCCGCGCGAAATCATCCCAGTACTCTCGATTCTTGGCCACGTGTTCCAGCAGCTCGCTCATTGCAAATCCAAGGTCGTTTAATCTCGAAGCGAGAACAACTCGAGAAGAAGATCGGCGATTCAAAAGCGCGGCAGTTTCTGTTTTTCGCTGAGAAGCCCCGCGAACAGGTCCCCATCCTTCTTTACCCGGGCGAGGACCTCCCCCGCCTCCAGAAAGAGACCTTTAGAATCTCCCTGATCGACACAACGGCCGATTTCGTCCCACTGAAGGGGAGCAGCTACGAACGGTTGTTCTCTTGCTCGCAATGAATAAACGTTTACCGTGGTTTTGCTTGAATCATTCTGGCTCCAGTCAATCAAGACCTTACCCTGCCGAAGGTTTTTTTTCATGTCATGAACGACGCGGTCCGGATATGCCTGCTGCATCGCTACCGCGACCGCCTTGGCGAAAGGCTTCGAAACTTCGTAAGAAGTCGGGGTATTCAGCGGAATATGAAGCTGGAGACCCTTCGAACCGGTCGATTTGATCAGGCAAGTTAGTTTTATCCTTCCAAGCAATTCCCTTATTCGGATAGCAATCTCCGCACAATCCCTGGCGTCAGCTGGAGGTCCCGGGTCGAGATCAAAAACAATCTGGGTAGGTCTTTCAATGCTCTGCTGCCTGGCAAGGAAGGTATGAAGTTCAAGATTTCCTAAGTTGGCAGCCCAGATCAGGCTCGGAAGGTCGTTTATCAGACAGTAGTTTATCTTCCCGCTCGGATCACGCTTGCTGGCCACCGCAGCAGTCTTCAGCCAGGCAGGTCTGTATTTTGGGGCGCGCTTCTCGTAGAAATATTCGCCCTTCACCCCGTCGGGATATCTCTTCAGCGTCACCGGCCGATCTTTGAGATGTGGCAGAAGTACAGGGGCAATTCTTGCGTAATAGTCAATCACCTGGCCTTTGGTGAACCCGGTTTCCGGATAAAAAATCTTATCCAGATGGGTCAGACTCAACTCACGCCCGTCAATATCAACACGTTGCGGTTTCATTTACGCCAAAACAAAGGAGGCAACCCGTCGCCAAACGAAGATAAAACGCCGGTTATCAAAATTGCGACAACAACCTTCCCGTTGGCAAGCTAACCGAGGTGTCCAGGCTACGCACCCCGATCCACTCTTTCAGGGATATCCCCGAATGCCGACATCCTAAGGCGCATATAGATTGCACCTTCTCGACGACCAGGTGTGCGTGGATCCCATTCCAACGAGCAGATAGGGAGCTTTCGGTTGCTGGCGGGCATCGGAGCTGACAGAAGTCTTTTTGCGCGCCTGCTAAGGCTGGAACGCCGAGCAGGTTCCGGAATGTCGCCTCGCGTTCGTGCAAAGGATGCTCGGCAAAATCTGTTCAGAGTTCCGCCCACAAAGGCGACTAATTCTGGAAATCTCTCGCGTTACGTCGAATAGGCCGGCCGTTCTCCGCGGGCGGCTCGGAGATCTTAGTGCAACGCTTTGAGTCCCTTTTCGCGCAAAGAAGGCGGCCCGAAAAAACGGCGTTATCTTTAAGGCAACAAAATTCATGTTCTTTCGGGGATCAGGACGCTAGAATCCTTCAAAAGCAAAACCGGTTGCAGATGAGCCTAGTTTTTCCGTGTCCGCGTATTAATGATTGGGTGGTTTTGCTTTTCAGGGATTCTATAAGCGAGGCCGCTTCACCCAATCGGCACTGCTCCCAACGCGACCTTAATGCCCTTAATCTCGCCGGTCTGAGGCGCGGCCTCGCTAGTGTGCCTTCTCGCATAGCCTCCTCGCACCTTGCCGGCCTCCCGTTTTTAAACGCAACGCCATTACCATTATATGCGAGACGGTACACCAACGTCGAGGGGAGCACCTCCAGGGCAGAACAAATGAACAACATCAAAGGCATTCCTTACTCAGAAGTCGTTTTCGATAAAAACGGAGGTCGGCAGAATACGCCGGTCATTCCGAACGGCACGAGCGACCTGATTGTGATGTCGCACGGCTGGAACAATACCCCGGCCGCTGCGGTAGATCTTTACACGAAACTGTTCAGCAATTTCGCTGATGTTACGGCTGGTGATCACGCGCTTGCTGCTCGGAAGATCGCAATCGTTGGCGTGATCTGGCCGTCAAAAAAGTTCGATGACTTGATGACACAGCTTGAAGGATATGGGAAGGCACCCGGAGGCGCAAAGTCATTGGCCGCCGCCGATCAAGCTCAAGCCGAAGCCGCGATGCTTGAGGCCATCAACACAGCCGCACCGATTTTTGACGACCCGGGCGACAATGAGCGAATCGCCAGGCTTCAGGCACTCATCCCGAAGCTTGAAGATGATTCCAAGTCGCAGGAGGAATTCGTGAATATCCTCCGCGAGCTCATCGATCCAGCCAATCAGCATCAGGATCAGCGAAGCTCTGAGGACAGTTCCGATATCTTCTTTGAGGGACAACCCGCATTCATTTTCAAGAATGCTTCACAGAGCGTTCCCGCGTCTGCCGCAGCTCAATCCGATCCAGATGAAACCCAGACAGAGGAGACTGCGACGGCAGATCAAACCGGAGGGGCAAAGTCTTTTGGCGGATCTTTCTCAAAAGCCGCTAACGGAGTTACAAACTTGATGAATCTCGGCACTTACTTTGAAATGAAGCAGAGAGCAGGCACCGTCGGCAAGAATGGAGTCGCTTCGCTGATCGATGAATTGTCAGGTCACGTGCAGCAGATTCATCTCGTAGGGCATAGTTTTGGGGGCCGTGTCGTGACAGCAGCCGCTGCGAACTCGACGACGAAAAAACTCCGAAGCATGTCCCTTCTTCAGGCTGCCTTTTCACAGAATGCATTCTCGAAGGTGCGGCAAGGATTCTTTAGAACAGTGATCTCGGGTCGGCGCGTTTCAGGACCGATTCTCGTGACAAACACCAAGAAAGACTTGTCTGTCGGGCTGGCCTATCCGGCCGCGTCCCGAATCAGCGAAGATGCCGCTGCAGCGTTCGGAGGTCCAGATGATCCATTCGGGGGAATTGGCAGTAATGGAGCTCAACAAATGGAGGCCGGCGAAATCGCAAATTCAGCAACCGTTCTTGAGCCGGTTCATTTTAATTATAAATGGGAGTCGGGTCGAATTCACAATCTCAAAGATGACCGCTTCATTGTGAATCCAAAAGGAGGCGATGCCCACGGCTTTGTATTTGTGCCACAGGTCGCCTGGGCGATCAGCAGGGCGGTTGTGGCATGACATGGCATCCACTTCGAACCGGCGCCGTGCGTTCCCCATACCTAAATGATTCGAATCCAGAACAGGGCTCAGATTACTTCTTTCGTTGACGGGTTGAAGAGGATTGCGAACGGACGGCACGGAGGCCGTCCCTCCCATGATCACCAGATCTGAACCCGTTCATTGTCGGGGCGGATCATGGGGCTTGGCTGAGAAATGCCAAATGCTTTTGCGAATTCGGGAAGGTTGCTCAAGGGGCCGTTGACTCTGAATGGAGCCGGGCTATGCGGATCGACGGTGAGCGCAAGACGAAGATATTCGGACCGAATGTTTGTCCGCCAAATCTGCGCCCACGAAAGGAAAAATCGCTGCTCCTGCGTGAGGTCGTCGATCTTCTTCTCCCGGTTGTCCACTGTTTGGCGGTTCAGGGCGCTCTCTAGTGCGGAAAGGGAAATTTTCACACCTCCTAGATCCGCAATGTTTTCCCCCTCAGTCAATCTACCGTTCACATGCAGCGAATCGATCGCAACGTAGCTGTCAAACTGCCTCACTATCTTCGTACCCCTTTCAAGAAAGCGCTTTGCATCTTGTGGAGTCCACCAGTCACGCAAGTTTCCCTGCGCATCAAAATGGCGGCCACTATCGTCGAATCCATGGGTCATTTCGTGTCCGATAACAGCTCCAATTCCGCCGTAATTGACGGCATCGTCGGCATCCTGAAAAAAGAATGGAGGTTGTAAAATCCCAGCCGGGAATACGACTTCATTACGGTTGGGATTATAATAGGCGTTGACGGTCTGTGGCGTCATTCCCCATTCTGTGAGATCCACGGGTTTGCCGATCCGAGCTAAATGCCGACTCATCTCAAACGTTTGTCCAGCAAAGACATTCAGGATGTAAGACTGGCGTTTGATTTCGAGCTTGCTGTAATCTCGCCATTTGTCCGGGTAACCAATCTTGACGCCGAGTGCGCTGAGTTTCAGCAGAGCCTGTTTCTTTGTTTCATCCCCCATCCAATCGAGGGTCTCGATCTTCTGGCGTAGCGCAGCTTTTAAATCGCCGACCATGGCCAGAGCGCGATGTTTCGCTGAAGGCGGAAAAGTCTTTTCGACATAGAGTTGGCCCAACGCCTCCCCCAGATTGGCATCGACTTCATCCAGAATGCGCTTCCATCTGGGTCGATTCTCCTTGGCACCGGTAAGGACTTGCCGATAGAATCTGAAATTTTCTTCCACGAACGGCTGACTCAAATAAGCTGAAGCGGCGTGAACAAGATGCCAGCGCAAGTAGGTTTTCCAGGCATCGAGAGGAACATCCTGCGTCAGTTTTGAAACGGCCGATACAAATTCCGGTTGCTTGCAATCGATGGCTGAGAGTTGGCCGGCCGTGAGTCCGAGCGCACGAAAATAGGTCTCCCAATCAAATTGCGGCGCTAACTTTTCCAGCTCAGACAATGACATCTTATGATAGTTCGTTTCGGGGTCGCGCAATTCCACGCGCGCCTTCGAAACCTTGGCCATCTCCGTCTCCAGATTCATAGCGACCTCTGCGTCTCGCCTTGCCGTCTCAGCGGGCTCTCCCACAAGCTCAAACATCTTTCCAAGATGAACCAGGTATTTGGCGCGAATGTCCTTCGATCGATCGTCCGTATTCAGATAGTAGTAACGGTCCGGCAGTCCCAATCCGCCCTGTGAAATAATAGCAATCTGCGAGGTACTATCTTTTTCATCCTGGTCCCCATCCAAATTGAAAACCGGGCCCAGCCCTTTGGCGTGAAGATCAGCGATCTCGGATGCAAACCCGGTCCGATCTCGAACTTGATCAATCCGGCTCAGTTCCGCTTTTAAAGGAGCAATTCCCTCGCCGTTTGCTGCCGCCTCGTCCATTCCAGAGGCGTAAAAATCGCCAAGCTTTTGCCGAATACTGCCCGGTTCCACCTTTTCAGGAGAATCCGGTTGAGCCGTTTTCTCCAAAATCTCGTGCAGGATCGCGCGGTTCCGCTCCTCTAACTGAACAAAACCGCCCCAAATACTGAATTCCGGCGGAATCGGATTTTTGGCGAGCCAACCCCCGTTCGCATATTGATAAAAGTCATCACCCGGCGAAATTCGTGAATCGATCGCGGTAAGGTCAAGCGTGGTCGCAGCCGAAACGGCGACGATACCGAGCGCGAGAAAAGAAAGGCCGCCGGATAACAACAAGGAGAACTTCATCCGCAGATGTTAATCGCCGGAGGATGGACTGACAAGGCAGGCACCTGAGTCTCGAGGCGGCCGGTTCTGGCGGGCGGCTCGGAGATCCGCCCCTCCTATACCTCTAGCTAGCGCACAAATACCTGCTGCTCTGTGATTTGTGCAGGGAACTGGATTAGATCCGCGCGATTCGTAATCGACGGTAGGGGCAGATCTCCGAGCTGCCCGCTGAGAATAGCGTCCTTGCCCTACGAGTCTGCCTCGTTGGAACGGCCCGCTCGGAGAGCCGGCCCTACCTCCAATCATTGACGACTGATCCTGTTTTAATCAAAATCAAGCTCCCATCACTGAAAGCCTAACTCTTTGCCCATCAAGCGCTTCCACCACCAGTTCCTGGGATGTGTACCGTCTCGCATATACCTCGAGGGCGGACTTTTGAGGTCAAAGGGCGGCGGCCCAGCAAGGAGCTTCGCCCTACCATATATTGACCTTTGGGCCGGTGAGCGGTAGGGCGAGCCTCCCGGCGAGCCGCCTTTTCACCGTTCGGCGTCCGTGGTGTCTGGCATCTCGACGTTTCGGTGGTTGCTTCCATTCATGATTTGCTCTGCCCTTGGCAGGCGGTAAACAGCCAAGCCTGGCTGCATATATTTCACGGCACCCCGGTCACTTCGCCAGATCAGGATTCCTTTGCTGAGCACGTCATAATAGAATTGCTTCAAGGCGCCAAAAGAGGGGTCGTTGGCCTGTGCGACGGAAACTACATGCGAGAAAAACCGCTCGTGATCGGAATCCGAAAGAGCCGCATAACTGACACCGGAAGCGACTAGTTCGGCAACCGACGGCACTTTGCCGGCAGTAGGCTTAATTTCGCCGCTAACGAGTTCGAAACGGTATTTTTGATTCATTTCAGCCAACAGGGCGGGAAGAAATGCGGTGCGGTCCGCGATCACCTTGCTCCCGGGGTCCAGATTGCCATCCATCCAGGCAAGCATATCGAGTCGATCATCCCGGTTGAATGCAACAAAGTAACGTAAGCCGCGGACGAACTCGAGAAAGCACGCAAACAGGCACACCGCTATCAGAGCAGGCAAGAGCCATCCGCGTGCCTGTTCACTCAATTTCGTAATCAATTCCCCGGTTAAAGCACTGCCCACGACCGCGAATGCGTAGGTAAATCCGATCATCGGAAGAAAATGCAGGTCGCTTTCTGGTGGCGAGAAGAGCAGAAGCAAAAAATAGACAGCTGGAATTACCAATAGAGCAATCTCGCTAATCTTCAGCTTGCTCCTTTGAAACCAAAAGATGCAGATCGAAAGCCCGAACATAACCCAGATAGCAGGCGTGGTATTCTTCAGCAGCAGAACCCAGTAGTACCCTTTGACCAGGTTAGTCACTCCTTCCTGTAGGCTGGCCATGGCAGACATCAGGTTCTGAACCAAGTCCATCACCGTCACAGGTAGCTTGGTTATCGCCGAGAAGTTAATGACAAGCATCGCGAAAAGAAGACCCAAAACGAATTCAGCGATTCGGGGGCCACGCAGTTCTCGGTTTCCGCACCGAAGCACAACAACAAGTGCGGGAACGAAAAGAAGCAGACCTATATATTGAGCCGAAGCCGCGATTGCTACGCTGCACCCGAGGAAGAGCGCTCTCGGCACAGTGGCCTTCTGTTCAAGCAAGACCATCGCCAGCAAGCTGAGAGCGGCTCCGAACATGAGCGAGGTGTTTTCGTTAACCGTATGAGCCAGGTCGAAGAACTGATGTTGGCAGAGCAATAGGCAAGAAAGCAGTGCCGCGGCAGCACGATTACACAAGAAATAAATCGCAAGACTCAGGCAAACGATCGATGCAACCGAATAGAATGCCGACACTACCCGACCAAGTTCTGCAACCGGCTGCAAATCGCCCGACACATGAAACAATTGTTTCATGATGGAAATCGTTAACTCAAAGAGCACTGGGCGGTGATAATCCCATTCCCCGCTAATGACCTGGCTTACCCGAACCATCTCTTCGGGATTATAGAATGCCGGGTTCTTGTTCCCGTGTGTGAACCATACCAGTCCGCCGGCGAACACCGTAAACATGATTACCGCGATTCCCCAATCGATCCGGGATCGTCCGCCGGAAAGCGGTTCAAAGTGTTTCTGACTCACAGTTGTCTAGTGAGGCCGCGCCTCAGAGGGAACTCTTCTCAACAGGCGACTAAGGCGCAACCGGAATCGTTGGACAAGGCTCGGAGACTTGTGCAAGGAATTTTGTTTTTCCGTTGGTGCCCAGACATTATTTTTGGCGACGCGAGATAGCGCTGTGACGGTGCGGCGGTAGGGTCCGATCTCCGAGCGGATCGTCAGCATTCGTCGCCTTGAACATACGAGCTCGCCGTAAAAAACCCGGCCGGCTCGGAGATCCGGCCCTACCGCTCCGAGCCGACTCGTCTCATCGAGAACAGAGCACATGCGTTTTGATGATGACACGCTACATTCAGGAAGAGCCTATGTCGCACCTCTCCGAAGAACTGATTGTCGAGCGCCTGAAGGAAGTGAAATTTCCAGGCTACAGCCGGGACATCGTGAGTTTTGGTCTTGTAAAGAACGTCAAAATCGCCGGCTCCGACGTGGTTGTGCGACTGAGCGTTGCGACCAATAACCCCGCGGTTCCGTCGGCGTTGAAGCGGGATTCCGAAAAGGTACTGCGCGCAATCCAGGGCGTGAAATCGGCCAACGTGATCATTGACATCACAAATCCGCCGGAAGTTGCTTCGGCCAGTCAGACCGGCGCCACAAAAATAACAGGCGTGGATCATGTCATAGCCGTTGCAAGCGGAAAGGGAGGCGTCGGGAAGTCGACCGTTTCGGCGAACATTGCCGCCGCGCTTCAGAGCTTGGGTGCAAAGGTCGGGTTGTGCGACTGCGACATCTATGGTCCGAGCATTTCATTAATGTTTGGCGCAACTCAGGAGAGACCCATGGCCACAAGCGACAACACGATCATTCCGATGGAGCGTTATGGCATTAAATTCATTTCGATGGGATCGCTGCTCGACGACAATTCTCCCGCAATTTTGCGCGGTCCGATGGTAACGCGCGCAACACAGCAGTTCCTTCGCCAGGTAGATTGGGCAGGACTCGATTTTCTGATTCTCGATCTTCCGCCCGGCACGGGAGACATCCAACTGACGGTTGTGCAAACCGTCGCCCTTTCTGGAGCGGTGATTGTCACGACGCCGCAGGAGGTAGCGCTTATAGACGCTCGTAAGGCAAGCGCCATGTTTGCCAAGGTAAATGTACAGGTACTAGGCATCGTTGAAAACATGAGCTATTTTGTCTCTCCGAGTGATGGAAAGCGGTATGATATTTTCGGAAGTGGAGGTGGCGAGCGGGAAGCGGTGCGCCTGAAAGTCCCGTTGCTCGGCAGTATTCCTCTCGATATTGAGACAAGGGAAGCCGGGGACCGAGGAATGCCTATCGTATTTGAGAGCCCAAACCATCCAATTTCCAAAGGTTTTTTTAAAATAGCTAATGAACTTCGCAAGAGAGTCGGCTAGATGCCGGGCATATTTATCCAAAATCAGAGAGTAGTAGCATTCTCACTCCTGAAATCTATTGACCTCCAATTGTCAGATGTACAAACTCGCAAAATAGTAATGGAACCCCCTGACGAAGATGCGACAGAATTGGTCAAAAATTCTGTGCTCTATAAGGAGTTCTTGGCCGAGCGCGAGGAGATTCTTCGCCATAAGTGGATCGAAAGCGAGAAGGCCGGTTACGATATCGGCTTTGAAAGAGCTCTGCTCGACTGGATCGTAAAGCATCGGTCTGCTTGGCGAGAGCGCAGACAGCGCCAGGCAAAAGGCATGTAGTGGTACTTTCCTTTAAGGTGATCCTGAGAGGTCACCAAGGTTAGCTATGTCCAAGTCAATTCTGATCATGGATGGCGAGGCGATTGCCCGCGCGCTTCGCCGAATCGCTCATGAAATACTCGAGCACAACTCCGAACCGGGGAAGTTTGCCCTCGTCGGGATTCCGTCCCGAGGTGTTGAACTAGCACGCAGGCTGGCCGGGATCATTGGAGATATTGAAGGACGGCGGCCGGAATTAGGAACCGTCGATGTCGCAATGCATCGGGATGACCTTCGGCTGCGCAAAAGCCTGAAGAGCGTGCAGGAAACTCGATTGCCCCTTCATCTTGAAAATTTCACGGTGATCCTGGTGGATGACGTGCTCTATACGGGTAGAACCTGCCGCGCGGCCATGGATGCGATCAACTCGTTCGGACGCCCGGAGCGCATCCAGTTCGCAGTCCTTCTGGACCGGGGGCATCGCGAACTGCCGATTCGCCCGGATTACATCGGCAAGAACCTGCCGACATCCAGAGAAGAACTCGTTAAGGTTCGCCTTGAAAACGTTGATTCCGAACCCGACTCCGTGCGAGTGGAAAAGCCGTGAACACCTCATCTGCACCTGCTGCCGGGAGCGTTCCGGGACCGGCGACATGGCATCGGAAGGATCTGCTCGGCATCCGCGAGTTGGAACGCAACGAGATTGAGACAATTCTGGACACTGCCGCTGCGTTCAAGACCGTAGGTTCGCGAGATATCAAGAAGGTTCCTGTGCTCCGGGGCAAAACGATGGTCAATTTTTTTGTAGAGCCGAGCACCCGCACAAGAACCTCTTTTGAGCTGGCGGCTTTTCGCCTCAGCGCCGATGTGGTGAACATATCCGCTGCGACATCGAGCCTTCAGAAGGGAGAGTCGCTAAAAGATACCGCGTTGAATCTTCAAGCTTTGCACACGGATATCATCGTTTTGCGCCATAGTTCGGCGGGTGCGCCAAAGTTTCTGGCCGACCGCATGGATGTTTGCATCATCAACGCCGGCGACGGAGCTCACGAACACCCTACGCAAGCGCTGCTCGACGTTTTTACGATTCGAGAACGACTCGGAAAGATCAGCGGCCTTAAAGTCGCAATCGTCGGGGATATATTGTTCAGCCGCGTGGCGCGTTCAAACATCTGGGCGCTGAAAAAACTAGGTGCGGAGGTTACGCTTGTTGGACCAAGTACATTGGTTCCAAGGGCATTTGAAGAAATGGGGGTGTCAGTCGCTCGCCACATCGACGATATTCTTCCTTCGGCAGACATTATCAATTTGCTGCGCATTCAACACGAGCGCCAACGCAAGGAATACTTTCCGAGTGTCAATGAGTACGTTCGTTTTTTTGGATTGACGAAAGCCCGCGCAGAGAAATTGAAACCCAGCTGTCTTGTGATGCATCCCGGTCCGATAAACAGAGGCGTGGAAATCGACAGCGACATTGCAGACGGTCCGCAGAGCATGATTCTGGATCAGGTCACCAACGGACTTGCCGTCCGGATGGCGGTTCTCTATCTCTGCAGCAGTGCGTCCCGGAAGGCACGATGAGGAATTTGGTCATCAAGAACGGCAGAATCATTGATCCATCGAGTGATCGGGATGAGAGGGCTGATCTGTATGTCGTAGACGGTCGCGTCTCCATCGAGCCACCTGGAGATGGCTGCGAGGTCATTGACGCGCATGGCTTGGTCGTTGCGCCGGGTCTGATCGACATCCACGTACACCTCCGCGAGCCCGGTCAGATTCAGAAAGAGACGATCGAATCGGGAAGTCGTGCGGCAGCGGCCGGCGGGTTTACTTCCGTGTTATGCATGCCAAATACCGATCCCCCCGCCGACAATCCAAGCACAATAACGTTAATCAGCGACCGCATTCGGGACACCGCTCACATCAATGTCTATCCAACGGGGGCAATTACCAACAGATTGAAGGGTGAAGAAATGGCGCCGATCGGGTCCATGGTTCAGGCCGGAATTGTTGCAATAACAGACGACGG
>DASZHC010000005.1:0-8067 GCA_035938215.1 Chthoniobacterales bacterium | reverse complement strand
ATAATGCTCAAATCGCTTCGGTGGCTGGTCCGGTGTGGGCCTGACCGCCTCCTCGAAAGAAGACTCGCCGGACTCAACGCCGTCAGCAAGAACCTTGCGAAGCATGCAGACCGGACAGAATTCCATTGCTCCAGAAAACTCATTGCCGCAGCTCGGACAGGTGCGTTGGGGCTCCGTGCTCATGGTCCTAACCGCCCTTCTGCCGACAGCAACACCACGCTCCATCGAGAGGTGCGAAATCGGCCTGCAGAGCGCCTGGCATTTTGTTGTCTCGTTGCACGAGCAATCCGCCTGTTCCGGTACACTAGCGCGTTAAATCAAGTTTCGGAACAAAATTTCTGCCATTGCTGTCCTGTGGCGTCCGGTGTTGCTAATGAGCTTCGGCGATGCAGCGGTTCGAAAATAGCGGTCGTAAACCGTCGGCTGCTTTGCCTGTCCTGAGGCGTTCGGACGCGCCAGCGGTTGATTAGTAACCGAGCAGAGTCGAGAGCAAAAGGAGCGAGACGGTTGGACAACGCCGAAGCTCTAAGAGGCGTAGATTCGAGCATGACGATCACTGCCGATATCTTCGAAGCCTTTCTCAATTGTCCTACCAAATGCTACCTCCGGTCACTCGGCGAAGTCGGGACAGGAAACGCTTACGCCGGTTGGCTTTGCATTCAGAATGAGTCGTGGCGCAGAGAAAGGGTCAAATGTTTGACGGCAGGAACCGCGCCCGGTGAGTACGTCGGCAGCCCATTCGCCACGACAAGCCTGAAGCTGGCCAAATGGCAATTTGCTACCGAATACGTCGTTCGCTCAGAGAATTTGGAATCCCGCCTCCACGCAGTCGAACGGATCCCAGCAGGAGGACGAAGCGAGACTGTGCAGTTTATCCCGATTCGGTTCATCCCCACCAACAAGATTAGTCGGAACGACAAGCTGTTGCTTGCCTTCGATGCACTCGTGCTCTCGGAATTGCTAGGACATGAGGTGGGTATCGGTAAGATCACTCACGGCGACGACCAAGCCACGCTCAAGGTAAACACCTCGGCCTTAGCTGGCAACGTGCGCAAGCGTTTCAAGAGGATTACTGAAATCCTGTCCAATCCTGCACCGCCCGACCTGATCCTGAATCGGCACTGTGACGAGTGCGAGTTCCGGACCCGTTGTCGGCAGATGGCGCTGGAGACGGACGACCTCAGCCTGCTCTCTGGCATGAGCGAGAAAGAGCGAAAGAAACTCCACAGCAAAGGCATCTTCACTGTTACCCAACTCTCTTACACATTCCGGCCTCGGCGGCGGCTCACTGGGGAGAAGTATCACCATTCGCTGAAGGCGCTCGCGATTCGAGAGAAGAAAATCCACATCGTCGGTAGGCCGGAACTGAATGTAGAAGGCACGCCTGTTTATCTGGATGTTGAGGGCTTGCCCGATTGTGATTTCTACTACCTCATCGGCGTGCGCATCGGAAACAGCGAATCGGCCATTCAGTACAGCTTGTGGGCGGACACCGCCGAGGATGAAGAGAAGATTTGGAGGGAATTCCTTGGCATTCTCGAAACCGTAGAGACGCCAGTTTTGGTCCACTATGGCAACTACGAGAACATCTTCCTGAAACGCATGTTCGAGCGTTACGGACAACTACCGGCAGCTTCCAATTCGGCAAAGGCGTTGACTTCGCCGCTTAACCTTCTCTCGGTCATCTTCGCTCAGGTTTACTTTCCGACCTATTCAAACGGGTTGAAGGACGTTGCTCAGTGGTTGGGGATCGAATGGTCAGACAAGGTTTTCTCGGGACTGGCGTGTATCATCGCCAGACGCCGCTGGGAAGAAGATCATGATTCATCTATCCATGGGAGGCTGATCACTTATAACGCGGAGGACTGTCGTGCATTGCAGTGTGTCTTCGCCCATGTCTCTCGAATATTCCAGAATCGGGAAAGCAGGCTGCAACAGGGCGACAACGTAGTTCATACTGATTCATTGAAGGACGATTGCATCCACCGTTTTGGCAAAATCGAATTTCTCATCCCGGATTTCGAGCGCATCAATAAAGCGGCCTATTGGGATTATCAACGGGAGAAGATTCAAATAAGGGGCAACCAGCACCGGCGACGAGTTGTCAGCCTAAACCGACGAAACGTTGCAAAGAGAATTCCTCCAAACAAGACAATAGAGATATCACCGAGAACCTCATGTCCCAAATGTGGCCAGGCGAGCATTTCTAAGTCGAACAAAATCAGTAAGACAGTGCATGACCTCAAGTTTGGTCCGGCAGGTGTGAAACGCTGGGTCGTGAACTATATCGGTCACCGGTACCACTGCAATTTCTGCGGGGCTAGTTTCACCAACGGCTCACAGGAATGGCCCCACCACAGCGTAGGCTTAGGCTTAGTTTCCTATGTGGTTTATCAATTAGTAGAACTGCGCATTTCTCATCGGGCAATTGGCCGATCGCTCGCTGGTTTGTTCGGGATGAGCTTGCCGAGAACCACGGTAAATAGGTTGAAATCTAGAGCCGCTAAAACTTACATGCACACCTGCACGGCGATGATCGAAAGTTTAGTCAGCGGGCACCTACTGCACTGTGATGAGACGCCGATCACCATTGACGGAAAAAGGGAGTTTGTTTGGGTATTCTGCAACTCAGACCGAGTCGTGTTTCGCCGCACAGAAACCCGGGAGGGATTGTTCCTGAAAGAATTACTTCTACAGTTTAAAGGCGTCTTGGTTACTGACTTCTACAGGGCATACGATTCCATCCGATGTCCGCAGCAGAAATGTTTGATTCATCTGATGAGGGATCTGAACAATGATCTCTACAAAGAGCCTTTCAACGAAGAGCTCAAGGCGCTGGCCTCTGAATTTGGCAGCCTGCTGAAGCAAATTGTAGACACGATAGACAGGTTTGGCCTGAAAGCTCGTTACTTGCGCAAACACGGACAGGATGTCACCGATTCTTCAGAAACCTGTCAAAACGCAGCTACACGAGCGAGACTGCTACGAAATACCGAGAACGCTTCGAGAGAAATCGCGAACTGCTCTTTACCTTTCTCGAACATGACGGCGTAACGTGGCACAACAACACCGCTGAACATGCAATCAAAGGTCTGGCGATTCTTCGCAGAGCAATTGGTGGCAGATTAACAAAACGCGGAGCAGATGACTATCTAGTATTGTTGAGCCTTTTAGAAACCTGCAAATGCATGGGCTTGAACTTTCTGGATTTCTTACGTTCCGGCCATACAGACATCGCCGTCTTCGCGCATTCACGCCAAAACAAAATTTCACAGTCGGAATTTACGCCTCCCAAACGCAGGGGCTCTGTGGAAGACAAAGCGGCGGAGCGAAGACGGCCAGTTGCAGCTGTGCTGAGGAGCATTGGTGGGATTGTGAAGGGCGATCGTCAAATCATGAATAACGAGCCGTGGCGGATCTCGACGCACGATGATAATCCCGGTGGCCACACAACTTTCTACGTGGCGCACGAGGAAGGCGCGACTATCGGGTACCCCGAAAGCAATCGGACCGGAGAAGGCGTGCGTCGGAAGACGCCGGGGACGCACTTGAGCAAGGAAGCGACAACCGGGTTGCTCGGCGAGGCAGCGCCGAAGCGATACGCACGGCGGCAGGCCGAGCAGGAGCTGTACGAGACGACGGCGCGGCAGTTAGCCGACTACCTTCGCGGTCTTACTTCTGGGACGGAAACGACTGCATACCACAGGGCAAAGTGGATAGAAGCGACGCATGGGGCAGCAATGCGAAATGGCGACTTATTAGTGCCAGGGTACGATTCAGAGGGGAGACTGTGGAGGGTGCAGTACATTAAGAAAGACGGAACAATGCGGTTCGCGAAAGAGTCGCGTAAACATGGATGCTTTCATGTAGTTGGGGCGGCGAATGGAGCGGCGGCGCTACAGAAGATAGCCATGTCGCCGGTTGTGGTAATCGCGGAAACGTACACGATGGCCGCGACGATCTCTAAAAATGCGAAAGTGGCAGCGATAGCTGCGTTTTATTCCGGTAACTTCTTCCCTGTCGCAACATCCCTGCACGAGCGATGGCCTGACAAAGCGATTATCATCGTCGGCGACGATAATCACCGGCTGAAAAACAATCCCAAGTGCGCGAAGGCGGCCGAGGCCGCGAAGGGGATGGAGAACACCAAAAAAAAGGCATGGGCTGACCGATTTTAACGACCTTGGGCGGGACGACGCAGAGGTTGTGGCCGGCCCAATTCCAACGGGTACTTCTGCGTACAGGGCAATATATCCTGACTGCCTGCCAGTCGATCGAATAAATTACCACCGTCAAAAACTTCTCATTACAGATTAACGGGGATATCCAAGCCTCGTTCCGGTCGATTGGAGGTCGAACGCAACCACCGTAGCGGAACGGATCGGTTTAAATGAACACGCATGAGCTTCCATTTTGTCATTTCAGTCCATGTCCCTTGATTGTGGTCTATCTGCCGCAGTTATTGGCATGATAGACTTGGGGGGACCTTGCCCAACGGCGGATTGTCGAGATTTCAGGACGTGCTGCCTGAATCGATCCGGCACAGCGCAACGGAGGTCCGGCATTGTCATGGTTGCCGGAGCAGGACGCGAGTTATCTTTCCCAGCTCGCGGATCCATCGACTGACCTTCATCGCCTGTACCATCCTCGGCTCCTCCCTAAACATATCCAGCAGGTCCCCTGGCATGCAGACCAGATCATAATCCTCTGCCCGACTTAACAACCATGAAACCCAGTGTCCCCGGTAATCAAGGTCCGCTATAATGAATATTTTCATGCGCGGGATCCAAACAGGCTACACCGATCAGCAGCACATATAATTTCGAGAACGTTTCGATCTCCAATTCGGTAATCGCAATGGATTCGAGCCAAACCAGGCATAGTTGGAAAATGCAGTCTTTATGTAAGTCCTTTATCTAGAACAATTTGCCGAGGAGGGGACTCGAACCCCTAAGGATTTCTCCACCAGATCCTAAGTCTGGCGCGTATGCCAATTTCGCCACCTCGGCATTGAAGAAGGGAAACAATGCCATGATCGCCTCGAATGACAAGGGTCCGGCCGATGTTCGGATTTGTCGGCTAACCTTTTCAGACGTAGCATAAAGACCAATGTCCTCCGACTCCTTTGTACACCTCCACTTGCACACGGAATATTCGCTCCTCGACGGGGCGATTCGCATCCCCGATCTGATGGCAAAGGCTGTGGAGTATGGCATGCCGGCTGTGGCCATCACTGATCATGGCAATATGTACGGAGCTATCGACTTTTACCGCGCTGCGGAGAAGGCCGGCATCAAGCCAATCATCGGTTGCGAAGTCTATATGGCTCCGGGTTCAATGGTCGAAAAAAATGCATCGTCGGCTCGGGATGCCGCCTACCATTTCACCCTGCTGGCAAAGGACCTTAGCGGCTACCACAACCTCGTAAAACTTGTTTCCGCGGCGTACCTGGAAGGTTTCCACTATAAACCTCGCATCGATAAGGTACTGCTCGCAGAACACAGCGCCGGACTCATCGGCATGAGCGCATGTCTCAAGGGAGAAATCAACGTCGCGATCGCCGCTGGTGATCTCAAGAAGGCGGAAAAATCGGCCGGCGAATTTCGCGAGATTTTCGGCAATGAGAACTTCTATCTCGAGCTGCACGATCACGGGATCGAAGCACAGCACCTGTGCAATCGCACCTTGATCGAGATGTCGAAGAGACTTGGGATTCCACTCGTTGCGGCTAACGATGTCCATTTTCTAGAGAGATCGCATCATGAGGCGCACGATGTGATGATTTGCATCGGAACGGCAGCCATGGTCCATGACGAGCGCCGTTTGCACTATCCGACGGAGGTTTATTTCAAATCGTCAGAGGAAATGCGAACGCTTTTCTCTGAGATTCCGGATGCCCTCACAAACACGCTCAAAATTGCTGAGCAATGCAATTTGACACTCGATTTTGGAATTTCAAAGTATCCAGCCTACACGCCGCCGCAAGGAACAACGCGCGAACAATATTTGCGCGAGCTTTGCTACGCTGGACTTCGCGAACGGTACGGTGCACGAGCGGAAACCGATGCCGAACTGCGGGGAAGGCTCGATTACGAGTTGTCGGTGCTCGAAAAAACGGGGTTTACGAGCTACTTCCTCATCGTCTGGGATTTCATTCACTACGCGAAGCAGAATGATATTCCGGTCGGACCGGGCCGGGGCTCTGCCGCCGGCGCACTAGCGGCTTACGCCCTTGGAATCACGGACCTGGATCCTCTCAGGTTCGGGTTGATTTTTGAGCGGTTTCTCAATCCCGAGCGGGTAAGCCCGCCCGATATCGACGTTGATTTCTGCCAGAATCGGCGAGGGGAAGTCATCGAATATGTGCGCAGAAAATATGGGACGCGCGCTGTATCCCAGATTATCACGTTCGGCACACTCGGAGCGAAAAGCGTCGTCCGGGATGTTGGAAGAGTTATCGGACTCAGCTATTCGGAAGCGGACCGGATCGCAAAGATGGTTCCAAACGAACTCGGAATCACGCTGAAAACCGCCTTGGGGAAAAATCCTGAACTCAAGCAAGCGGTTGAAACTGAGGAGAGTACACAGCAACTCTGGGGTTATGCGACGGTTCTGGAAGGTTTGACTCGGAATACCGGCATTCACGCAGCCGGTGTTGTCATTGGTGACCGTCCCCTTGACGATTACGTTCCTCTCTGTCGAGGGAACGATGACGAGATCGTTACCCAGTATGCCATGGGACCGCTCACCGAACTGGGTTTGCTGAAGATGGATTTCCTGGGTCTCAAGACGCTCACTGTTATCCACGATGCGTTTGCTCTCATCCGGGAGCATCACCCCGAATTTTCTCTCAGGGCCATCCCGCTGGATGACCGAAATACATTTGATCTTCTGAATCGGGGAGAAACGATTGGCGTGTTTCAGCTGGAATCCGGGGGAATGGTCAATCTTTGCAAGCAATTCGATGTGAACAGCATCGATGACATCATTGCGTTGATCGCTCTCTATCGACCCGGCCCGATGGAGTTGATCCCGGATTACATCAAACGCAAAAGAGGGCAGACAAAGATCAAGTACGAGCATCCTCTTCTGAGGGAAGTCTGTGCGGACACCTATGGGATCTTGATTTATCAGGAACAGGTCCAGCGCGCTGCAAATGTGCTTGCAGGCTACAGCCTGGGACAAGCCGACTTGCTAAGGCGCGCGATGGGCAAAAAGGATAAGCAGAAAATGGCCATGGAACGCGTTCATTTCATCGAAGGGTGTAAGCGCGTTAATGGAATCGACGAGAAAAAGGCGAATGCAATTTTTGACCTTCTTGAGAAGTTCGCCGGTTACGGCTTCAACAAGAGCCATAGTGCCGCGTACGGTTTGATCAGCTATCAGACGGCATATTTGAAGGCGAATTATCCCGTGGAATTCATGGCGGGATTACTCAGCAATGAAGTCAATAACACCGACAAAATTTCTGTGTTTGTCGGCGAATGCCAGCGCTTGGGAATCGAAATATTACCGCCGGACGTCAATCGGAGCGCATTGAAGTTTTCGCCCGAAAACCTAGACAACAGGCGCGGGATCCGTTACGGGCTCGCTGCGATCAAGAACATCGGCGAGAGCGCCATGGATGCGGCCGTAACCGAGCGAGAGAAAAACGGCCCTTTCAAGTCGCTCGAGGACTATAGCGGCCGCCTCGATTCGAAATCGGTGAATCGCAAAATTCTTGAAAATCTCATTCGCGCAGGCGCTTTCGATTTTACGGGGCAAGATCGCGCGGAATTATTTGCTCAGATCGATCAAACGCTTGCGACCGGCGCTTCCGCGCAACGCGATAGGCGAACTGGTCAAGTTTCCTTGTTTGGGGAGCTCCAGCTTGCACCCATACGTAAGGAGAACGGAAATTCGGCGGAAGTTACACCCTGGACGCTTGGCGAAAAACTGGGGTACGAAAAGGAGTTGCTCGGTTTTTACGTGACTGGGCACCCGCTGAATGCCTACCGGGATTTGATCGAAGGCGGCAAATTCATGAGAATCAGCGAGCTGCAATTGCAGGAGGACAGGGCCACGGTC
>DASZHC010000004.1:0-24861 GCA_035938215.1 Chthoniobacterales bacterium | reverse complement strand
CGGATGCTTTGTTCGATAGGTAGGCCAAAGCACAATCTGGTTAAAGGGAGGGCTTGATACCGGCATGAAGGTATCGGGTTGATCGGGAAGGTAAAACGAGAGTAACGCGGCGGTCATATATTTGTTCGCAATCACAAAGCGCGCCCCCGTTTTTCTCTGCAGCTCGTCAATCTGGGCTGCGAGGTCGCGTGAACCGCGCGCCCGATCGAGCGGGTCGAGCCCTCCCGGCAGATGCAACCAGGAAGTTTCATGTAAGATCCCGGTCTCGAGAAGGGCCACTCCGACTCCCGCGATAACAAGCCATCTCAGGTGGGGCCTGGTGCGGAGGGCTTCCGTCCACTTTGCAGCTACAAGGATCAACCCCCCGACATATGCCGCTGCAGCCCAATTCGCCTGGCTTGCTTTCTGAAAGCTTAGAAACAGGTAAAGGAGAAACAGAGGTAAAAAGAGGGAGACGAGGTAACCGGTCTCGATCTTGGCAGTCCGAGCGAAGCGCGGCCAGCAAAAGGCAATAATGAGGCCGAAAAAAAGAAGGGGCGAAATGACTCCAGCCTGTTGCGCCAGGAATGAGAATACCTCAAGCGGGCGAATATGCGCGCGCTCGTCAAGGGCCCCGCGGTGAACAAGAAACTGGCTCGTGGGAAAACCGTGACGCCAATTCCAGATCAGCACCGGGACAAGAAAGAGCGCTGCAACAAGGAGCATCGCATAGAATGTCGGACGCCGAAAATGACGCCTGCTTGGCGGATGCCAAACGCCAAAAGCGCCGAATGAAAGCAATTCGATGGCACCCGTGTATTTTGAAAGCATGCTGAAACCGATCAAGATGCCGGTCAAAATCCACCATCTTAGCTTTTCCTCATCCTTCGCCTGCCAGAATGTAAGAGCAGCGAATGTCCAGAAAAAGATGTAGACAGTGTCTATGGTCATTAACGTGGCGCCGACGGCGAACAGAGGCGTCATGGCTGCCAGAACAACCGACCAGAATGCGACCTTGTCCGAAAAAAGTTTTCGGGCGAGCAGGTAGATCCCGATCCCGGTTCCGCACGCCAAGAGGACTGCAAAGAAACGAATTCCGAATACCGTTTGACCAAAAAGGGCCGTGCCAACCCAAATGAACCACGCGATCACAGGTCCTTTATCGAGATAACAGATATCGGGATGCCGCGACCAGAGCCAATAGTAGGCCTCGTCTCCGACAAGCTCGAGGTGGGTGCTGTACCAGAGACGCAGAATTGTTCCAGCCAGGAGAATCACCGCGGCCCAGAGGGTATATGGGGACACGGGAGTAGCTCTCAAGATCCTGCCGGGTTCCTCTTCTGTTGCCGCTCGAGGTAGGCCTTGATGGCTATCTCCAGTACTTGATCAACGGTAATCGCTTTCATACAAATATTGTTGCGGCAGGGACTCTGCCGATTGTTGTAAGCATTGACGCAAGGGCTGCAAGGAATCTGCATCCAAATCGGAATCGCTCGGGGAGTTAGTGCGCGAAAGAGAAAAGGTGTCTCAGGTCCGAACAAGGTGATGACCGTTATCGGCGTCATTGATGCAAAATGAGCCGGACCGCTGTCGTTTGTTATCAACAACTCCGATAATGTGTAGAGCACCAGCAACTGAGGCAGCGTTGTTTTGCCGGCGAGCGAAATACAACGCTGCGAGCCGACCTCCAAAGCGACTTTTCGGATCGCATCCGCTTCATCCGGAGCGCCAGTCATGACAACGCAAACCTCCGGGAAACGCTCAAGTAGTCGACGCGCGAGATCGACATAGCGCTCGGTTGGCCACTTGCGAAGAGGCAGCAAGTCGCTCGCATTTGGATTGAGAAGAATAACGCGAAATTGGCCTTCGACACCGCTCTCACGGCCGAGTATGGCACGCACCTCTTCCTGGCTGGCAGTTGACGTTGCAAATTGCGGAGAAGTAGTATCGGCAGGCGGAACCTGTCCGAAGAAGGTTGGCAGATTTTCCGGGTCTTGCTCTAAAGCCTCCACCAGGAGCTGAAAGCTTTGGCTTGTATGAAGGTAAGGGTTATAAAGCAATCGGTGGGTCATGAGATTTCCGCGATAGGGACCTTCTCCGAAAAACGTGTGAAATCCCACGCGCGATTTTGCGCCTGTCAAATAGGTCAGCGCAGCGGATGAACGTGCGAAAAACTCCAGGTCGATTGAGGCATCGATCTTGAGCCGCCGGATTTTATAAAGCGCGAACAGCGCTTGCAGCCCGGCATCAACCAGGTTCTTGTGGCGGATCGTAATGACATTCTCTCTCGGAATCAGATTCATCACGTCGAGAATGAAGCGGTTCTCCTTGAACACTAGAAAATAGACGTTTCCGCTGCCTACCATTTTTATCGCGCGTCCTATTGCACGATAGGCAAGAACCGTCGAACCCTGTTCGGCAAATTTAACGAAGAGAATCTTTGACGGCATACCGGCTACTTCGCCGGTACGCCGCTTATCCGTCAATGCTCGCAATCGAGTCAGGATCCAGCACACGACCATCCCAATCCAACGATCAATAAGCTGGAGCTTTCGCGTATCGAGTGCAGGTCCCATAGAAAAATGCGATCGGCGGCAAGTGGAATGGGGCAGAGCCAACCGACCAGTGACACCGGTAGGAAAGACCTTTAAATTCTTTCAGCGGCCTGGGCAACTCCGTTTCACGAACTTTTTCGACTTAAGGAATTCCGCTAGCCTACAGTCAAAAACCGGGATAAGCACGGACTCCGTGGGCGCTAGAATCCTTGAAAAGCAAAACCGGTCGACAAACGCCTCGAAAACAAGCTTCTGGAACATAGCCGCCTGGGTCCTTTGGACGATTGCTTTGGCCGTCCTGGTCGCTCGCCCTCTTCTTCTTTTGCAAAGGGGAACCTCTTTTGACACCTACAATCTGGCTGGATCGCACTGGCTGCGCGGTGAGAATGTCTACACGCAATGGATGGGCTTCGTGTACAGCCCCGTTGTCGCCGCGCTCTTTGCCCCATTTGCGTTTCTTCCGACAGCGATAGCCAACATTGTCTGGCGGCTTATCAATGCGACTGCGCTGCTCGGAGGGCTTGCCGCGCTTTTAAGGTCGAACCTTTTTGCCGGCATCAAACCTCAATTGGCCGGCGTTGCCTACCTTGTGCTGGCCCCGCTGGCTCTTGGTAATATTGATATCAGCCAGGCCAATCCCCTGGTTGCCGGGCTCATCATGCTTGCGATCGCCGCGGTTTATACCGAGCGCTGGAATTGGGCTGCCTTCTGCATCGCTCTGGCGACCTTTTTCAAAATCTACCCGCTCGCGGTTGGTTTACTGATCTGCGTCATCGCCCCCCGCCGTTTCGCCTGGCGATTGTTCGGCAGCCTTTTTCTTTTGGCTCTTTTGCCATTCCTGTTTCAGCACTGGTCTTATGTATCGAAGCAATACAGCGATTGGATTGCCACGAGGACCGCAGATGATCGCCGGAACTGGCCCGTCGAAAAGCTGCCGTTGGATCTCTGGTTCATCAGCCATTGGATCTTCCATTTGCCGATCTCGCAAAAGGCCTTCACCCTGATCCAACTCGGGAGCGCGGCGGCAATCGCAGTTTTCTGCGCGTTCGGTACCTGGAAAGAGTGGAATTCGGCCCGGGTGCTGATCGGACTATTTTGTTTGTCTGCGATCTGGATGACGCTTTGTGGACCGGCCACCGAGTCCTATACGTATCTGCTTCTCGCGGCACCGGCCATACTTGCGCTTCTTCACTCCTTGCATTCAAGGCAGGTGTTCTGGATTCGGTTCGGGATTTGGGCTTCTCTCGCTCTTCAGCTGCTGGCGGTTGCAAGGGCCAGCTTCTTGCCGCATTTCAAGCCATTCTGGATTCTGGCGAGCTTACCGGTTTCAGCGTTACTGTTCCTGGTCTATTGCCTGGCATGGCTGCTCAACGACGCTGTTTGGCCGACGCGGACAGGGGCTCCGGCAACGCAGATCAGACGGTAGAATACTTGAAAAACAAGACCGCGGCCTTTATCAAGCGCTTCCTATGGCTCACTTGCTGGCATCGTCGGAAAATCAAAAGCCCGCAGCCAACTTGCGGGATGTGATTGTAGTTGCTCTCTGGTCGGCTGTGCTTATCGGGATATGCATCCGCATCGGACTGGGGTCGCGAGATCACGACGTCGTTGCGACTTACGCCGAAGCGGGAAGAAGGTGGGTCAACTCGCAACCGCTTTACTCCTACACTCGCGGTTTTGTCTATAGCCCGCTTATCGCGGGACTGTTCGCGCCGTTTTCGTGGTTTCCGAATTGGTTGGGCGGGATTCTCTGGCGGTTGCTCACGGCGACAGTTTTTCTGGCAGGTATTGTCTGGTGGCTGAAGGCGGAACTTCAGGCCCAAATTCCCCGATCGCGGTATTGGCTGGTATTCCTGCTTATTTTGCCATTGTCGCTCGGAAACTTTAACAACGGACAAGCGAACCCGTTGATCACCGGGCTGCTCATGATCGCAATTGTTTCAGCGCATCGGCGCCAGTGGACAATTTCCGCAATCTGCCTTGGACTGACCGCCTACCTGAAAATCTATCCGCTTTCTGTTGGATTGCTGCTTGTGCTCCTGTATCCGCGTCAACTCGGTTGGCGTTTTCTTCTGGCGCTGGGTTTAATGGGCATCCTTTCATTTCTTCTGCAACAACCAGGCTATGTTCTCGAACAGTATCAGAGATGGCTCGGGACCCGAGCGGTGGACGATCGTCGAACGAACATGGACATTGCACCCAGGGATTTCGCCATGCTGCTGAAGGCTTGTCACATCAACCTTAGCAGCCGGACGTTTCTTATTTTGCAGTTGCTTGCCGGGATGGGAGCGGCGGCGGTATGCGTTTATGGCAGAATACGGGATTGGTCCGAGAAGCGTCTGCTGATCGCCGTATTCAACCTGGGAACGTGTTGGATGCTGCTCTTCGGACCGTCGACGGAAGACGCCACGTATGCGATGATTGCACCGCCGGTTGCCCTGGCCTTAGTGCAAACCCTTGGCGAAAAGGGAATCGGCGGCCGAACGAAAAGCCTGATTTGTTCATCGTACGCGGTCTTGTTGCTCGGACTTGCGCTTAACGCGTTTTTCAGGCTCAAAAAGACTCCCTATACCATGTCGGTGCAACCGTTCGGCGCGCTGATGTTCTTGATGTACTCCGTCATTTGGCTTTTCACGTCGCTCTGGCGGGACGTCAGGCAACGATCGCGCGCGACCGTTCCAGTGAGGCCGCCAACCGATTGAGGCGCGGAGCCAAAGAAAAGCTGGCTCGGAGATCCGCCCCTACCGGCCGGCCTGCAAAGCGGTCCGTTGGGATTGTACAGCGACGGTAGGGCCAGATCTCATTATGATTAGCCCTGGACAATTTTGGCGATGTTCGTTTTTCATGGGAGGGACGGCCTCCGTGCCGTCCGACTAGTCATTTCTAGCCCCATTACAAGAAGAAAAATGGGACGGCACAGAGGCCGTCCCTCGTGCGCCTGAGAGTGCGCACCAACAGCGGGGTGAAAGTCCCCGTCGGACAGAGCACTGGCTGTCGGTAGCTGAAGGCAACTGCGTCGTCGAGAGGCGGGGTGGAGGGCAGCTGGAAGCGAACAACCAGTGTCCAGAGCGCTATGTTCCTGAGTATCTAACCACACAGGAGGAGCTCTTGAACACCTTCTACAAACAGTCGTTTGCGGATTAGCGAAGGCCACCGGTAGCGAGAAGTTGCTCGCCGGTGAGCCAGGCGGAGTCTTCCGACGCCAGAAAGACAGCGATCGAGGCGATGTCGCCAGGTTGGCCGATGCGGCCGAGCGGAGTCTGGGCGATGGCGGCCTTCTCGAAATCAGATCCGATGACGCCGCCGCTGTGAGTGCCTTCAGTCTCGACCACGCCGGGATTGATGGTGTTGACCCGGATCTTCTTCGGGCCGAGCTCGCGAGAGAGCGCGCCGGTGATGGCGTCGACCGCGCCCTTGGTGCCGGTATAAACCGCGCCGTTCGGAGGTGTGATGCGACTGGCAACGGAGCCGATGTTGATGATGCTTGCACCTTCGCCGAGGTGTTTGACGGCTGCCTGCGTGGTGAGGAGAAGACCGAGCACATTAACGTTAAACATCCTGTGGAATTGGTCTTCGGTGATGGCCTCGATGGGTCCGAACTCGTATACGCCGGAGTTATTAACGAGGATGTCAAGTCGGCCGTAGTTTTTGATGGCTGCCTCGATGATGCCCTGCGCCTCGGCGGCCTTGGAGACGTCGCCATGCACGCCGACGGCCTTGCCACCGGCTGCGGTGATGGCGGCGACAACTGTGTCCGCGCCAGCCTTGCTGGAAGCGTAGTTCACGATTACAGACGCCCCTTCTGCAGCAAGTGATTTGGCGATGGCGGCTCCGATGCCTTTGGATGCGCCTGTGACAACTGCGACTTTACCTGTGAGTTTGCTCATTGTGTTATCATTCCTTCCTGGAGATGTGAACTGCACGTGATACGCGGTGTCAAATTCCTGTCCCGAACGTATGAAACTATTGGCCTGGCCCGACAGTCCGCCGAAACAACTTAGGAGCGCCGCCAGAGGGTGGCAAATTACTGGCTTGGCATGTGGCGGGATCGGGGCGACGGACTGCCGTCGTGGAGCGCCGGTGAATCGGGAGCTCTGTCCCAAATCGCCTGCCTGCCCAGCAAGAATTTGGAGCGGGGCCACCCTGAAATGGCGTCAGATTGAGGATTGAAGATAACATCAAAAGATTGCGTAGTTATATTATGCCTCAATCGCTTGCGCCAGGGCCTTGACTAATGGTTACACAAGTACAATGGGATTCGGCTGGCATATCCGCCAGCCGTAAAAGAAGAAAAAGAAAAACTCGGCGCCAAGAAATCATCTCAACGCCGGGGCTTGAAAAACTGACGCCAGTCACAATGAACTCACGCTCACGATATCGTTGGACTCGACCCAGTGAGCCAAGGCGTCTTCGGTGAAGATCACATAAAGCTCTGGCCGGCGTCGATTATTGAAAATGTCGGCCTCTTCGAGTACCGAATAATGATCGCCGGCACTAGTCGCTATCTGGAATGGCCGGAACGGTCGCCGGCCGATTAGTTCTTTGAGTTGCTGGTTATTCATTGCCTTTAAACTGCCATTTGAATGATTTTTGCCGACGTATTCGGCCGGATATCGAACCAAGCGTTGCCGGTCCCGGGCTCGAGCAATTGCGTGTAAAACCGTTTGATCGTTGACTCGAGATCTCCGGCCGCTTTCGCGACCTCTCCCGCACTCCGGAACGTCTGAGCATAGAAAGCATAAGAATTGCGCAATCCGTTTTCGGGAAAATTGATCTCGAGCTTTTCGAAGAGTTCCCGGCTCAATTTCGTGTGCGTCGATTGCCAAAGATTGACGACCGGTCCGGAATTTTGCCTAACAAGCGACAGCCACCCCTTGGCGGCCGGCTCGAGCGGAATCAGCCGGCGCCGATCCGCGGCCCGGGTTTGCTTGGCGACCTCATCCCGGACCGAAATCAGATTTTTGTCCCAAAGAATATCGGTCCATTCGAGAACGTGTTGGGCATTGCGATCGCGCAAAAGTTCAGCCCGGCGCATCCCAGCCAGGCCGCCTAAGACAAAATAGGGAAGGAGGCCGACGTATCGGGTTGTAGGAAATTCGCCCGGAGCGATCGGCTCGAGGCCTGCGCTCACGAAAAGCACGCGGCGGAAATCTTCAATATCGACGATCTCGTTGTTTACGCCCCATAGGTCAAGCGGCCGCAACCGTGCCATCAAATCGATCGCCAGGAAACGGTTTTCGTGCGCCCATCGAATAAATTTGCGCACAGCCTTGTAATGACTTCGGCGATTCGATCCCGGGGGGAAGTGCTCGAGATATTGACGGAGCCCGGTCTGGGTCAGCCGGCAAACGTCGATGTTTTCAAAACTCATGCAGAGCTTATTCAATCGCTGACGGTCATCATCCAAAGTCCGCGGCGCCCGACCTTCGTGCGCCTGGCGCTCAAGAAACTTCTCAACCAGGTCGAAAAGATGTGCCCGTTTGCTGACGTTGAGAACAGTTGCTCGATAATGCCGGATCGCTTCGAGGATTTGGTCGATAGAGCCGAGTTCTCGTTCGGCGATCGTCAAGATAGAGAGTTTGTAATCATCGATCGCCGGCTTTCCTGATGCACCACGGCCTAGAATTCGGCGGATCTCAATTTCACCTTCCTCCTTGGTTTTGAAATATTTGGCTTGGCGTTTACCGTCCTCGTTAAATCGAGCCGGGATCATGAGCCGGTAAGATTTCCCGTAAGCAGTAATTTTCATGGTTTTACTTCGTGATCGATATGATCGATTGCGTTTAGGTCGATCAATCGCGGAATACGTGATCGGCTAGTTCGATAAACAGTTACAAAACTCGCACCCTCAGGCGGGATATCGATAAATTCCGGATGCGGAATCTCGACGCGTAATCCGCCTTGAGTAACGATGGCAAAAGGGCGAAAGCCTTCCGGTGCGGCCAGGTCATTTAATTCTTCAAAAGTCATAAAATTTGGGTTTTGGGATTTAACGCAGATAACACATAACACAGGGCAGTGTTAAAATTGCGTTACTTTAACACAAATCAGATGAACCTTTGTCTTTTGTGTCTTTTTATCCATGTTTGGCCATTCCAATTTTCAGTGAACAAACGCCTCACGGATCGAGTATCCATGCGGTTTCCGAGGGGATAGTGATGATTGGGTTGGGTGGGGCTCGAACCCACAACCAACGCCTTAAAAGGGCGCTGCTCTACCATTGAGCTACCAACCCGGAAGAGAGCAAGGAAAGTATAGCCAATTCTTCTCGCTGCAACCCCAAAAATCGATTCATCCCTGAGCGGCTCTTTAGCCCTTCTCGATCATCGCATAGGCGTTGTGGTTATGGATCGATTCGTAGTTTTCAGCTTCGACACGATACCAGGCGATACGCGGATCGGCATTCGCCTTGACGGCGATACTTCGCACCAGATCCTCCACAAATACCGGGTGTTCGTAGGCATGCTCAGTCACCGCTTTCTCATCCGGACGTTTCAACAGGCTGTACAATTCCGAGCTGGCGGATGATTCAACGAGTTGGATGAGGTCCTCGATCCAGATCGGCTTGGTAAACCGAACAGCAAAAGTCACCTTGCCCCTCTGATTGTGCGCGCCGTAGCGGCTGATCGCTTTGGAACAAGGACACAGCGTCGTTACCGGAACAACGACCGTGACGACAAAATCGCTGTCCTGGTGCGTAATCGTCGCTGCCAGCCTGACAGAGTAATCCATCAGTCCCACCGCCCCGGACATCGGAGCGCGTTTTTCGATAAAATAGGGAAACTCGAACTCCACATGCGCTTGCTTGGAGTTCAAACGTTTCTGAAGATGCCGGAGGATGACCTTGATGTTGTCGACGTGAATGAGTGAGCCGTGTTCGTTCAGCACCTCAACAAATCGACTCATATGCGTGCCCTTGAAGTGATGCGGTAAATCGACCGTCAGCGCTACCGTTGCCACAGTGTTTTGTGTGGCGTGCGCCTTGTCTCTCACCTGAATCGGGAATCGAAGATTTGTGACACCGACGCGGTCGATTGCAACCTCCCGGTGATCGGGAAGATTTTGTGTATCAACGAGATTGGGCAAAATGTTGTGGGTGCATGGCTGTGGCGTCCCTGGATTGCAGTTGTCATTCCCCCGGAATTTGTTCATGAACAGAGCTGGGATACCTCAATCTATAAATTTTTTGAAATCGATTCCGTGAGAGAATACCATGAATTGCTTCGATTGGTTCTGGAAAAAGGCAGGCGCAAAAACGATCGCACCGGTGTGGGCACTGTGTCCTATTTTGGAGCTCAAGCCCGATTTGATCTCGCTAAGGGGTTTCCACTCCTGACCACCAAACGCGTTCATTTCAAGTCCGTTCTATTCGAGTTGCTTTGGTTTATACGCGGCGAAACCAACATCAAATTCCTGACGGATCACGGCGTGACGATCTGGAACGAATGGGCGGATGGAAATGGCGACCTGGGTAGAGTGTACGGGGCGCAGTGGTGCGATTGGCGAACTCCGGACGGAGGGTCGATCAATCAACTTCAAGGTGTCGTAGATGCGATACGCAAAGATCCGGATAGCAGACGGCTGATCGTAACCGCCTGGAATCCAGGGGAGATCAGCCAGATGGCCCTTCCGCCCTGCCACGCCATGTTCCAATTTTACGTACAGGAAGGGAAGCTGAGCTGTCAGCTTTACCAGCGAAGCGCCGATCTTTTCCTTGGGGTACCGTTCAATATTGCTTCTTATGCACTGCTGACGAGCTTGGTGGCTGCGGTTTGCGAACTTGAACCGGGCGATTTCATTCACACGTTTGGAGACATCCACATTTATCAGAACCACCTCGAGCAGGTGAATGAGCAACTGAGCAGGGCGCCTCGTCCGCTACCTTCCCTGCGTTTCTTGCAGAAACCGAAAGAAATCTCTCTTTTCGAGTATGAGGATGTTCAGGTGATCGGGTACGATCCTTATCCGGCGATCAAAGCGCCGATTGCGGTCTGAGGGCGACGGGGTCATGTCTCAACTTTCAACATTCGCCTTTGAACAAAACGTAAGATTCCATAAGGGCAGGTCTCCGGTGCCCGAAAAAGAACGGTCGTCTCGAGATGCGACCCTACCAGTGGATGGACACTGAGATTAAGCGGGCGAATGTTGAAAGTTGAGACATGACCCCGTTATGAAAGCGATTGTTGCGATGACCCGAAACCGGGTGATCGGGAAGAACAACAAAATTCCATGGCGGCTTCCTGGTGAGCAGAAATGGTTCAAGTCGATCACCATGGGCCATGCCGTTCTAATGGGCCGGAAAACATTTGAATCGATTGGCCGGCCTTTGCCGGGACGTCACAACATCGTTGTGACTCGATCTGGAGATATCGAAGGGGTCGAAATTGTGAGGGACCTGGAAAAATTCGATCCGAGTCCTTACGAAGCGGATGGGAAGGAAGTGTTTGTAATCGGAGGCTCCGAAATCTATCGAGCGTTACTTCCAAGATGCGAAATCATTTACGTAACAATGGTGAAACGGGAACACGACGGGGATGCTTATTTTCCGGAGTTTGAATCGGGTTTCGAAATTCGCGAGGTCATACGGGAAACGTTGGAGTATGATGTGCTGCGTTATCGGCGCGTGTGCGGTAAATGACGGGCAGGGGGAACAGCCGCTTTGAATGTCTTCCGCTTCTACAGCAACTTGTGGTGCAAGCGCTTAAGCCGTAACGAACACGGCATCAGTGGTGTCGCGCTCCGAGGTGACCGTTCTCGGGAGGCAGAAGGGACTGATCTCCGAGCCGGCTATTGTTACGAGGCAGACCAATGAGGAAAAGAGAGAGAAACCCGCGTGACGTTGAATTTGTTCATTCTAGGGAGGGACGGTCTCCGTGCCGTCCCATTTTTCTCCTTCCTACTCGATCTGAAAATAATTAGTCGGACGGCACAGAGACCGTCCCTCTCAATAAGAAACGAAAATCGGCGAAAATGGCCTTCTCGGCGGGCAGCTCGAAGATCTGCCCCTACCGTCCTACCGTGGGTTATGTCTGGTGCGGACCTAAAGTTCCTTGTACAAGTCACCAGACCGTAGGTACTTGTTAACGCTAGCTTAGCCAGCTCGCAAAAATCGTGCACGAGGACGAGAACGATTTCCAAACCTCGTATTTGGGCTAGAAGTTTTCTTTCCTGCAACGTAAACCCGGACGGCAATGCCGGCTTACCAAGCGAGCCCTTTGTGATACTCTGCACTGGACCAGGTATCTCTAGCTTGATGGAAGGGTTGAATGCCTTTGTCCGTCTTTAAATCTTCGGCAATCTGGTCAAACCGTTTAGCATCGTGAGTTCGGTTGTCGCATCCGCAAAATGCAGATGCGATCAAGGCCAGGCAAACGAGAGAGGGACGGATCATAGATTGGGAAAATGTTCGGATACTGATAGACCGCTCGGAATTGCTGCTCAAGGCTAAAACTGCAGCCAGACCGATTTGAGATAACGCTCACCTGTGAAATCAGGCGGCATCGAGCCGGTGGACGCCTTGTAAGGGGCATGGATAGCTGTCTTCAAAATGCGGAGAAACTCTCCGGCCGAAACTCCTCGAAAGTTTGTGCAACACAGAAGAACTCCTTCGCAATCCATGCATTCCGAAGCCAACTCCACAAGCCGCCCGTAATCATCCTGCACCCGAAACACTTTCGATTTCCGATCTCGCGAAAAAGTGGGCGGATCAAGAACAACCAGGTCAAATTTTCTTCTCTGCTTATAAAAGCGTCTCAGCCAGTCGAAGACATCGCCAACCAGGAATTCGTGATTTTCCGCACTGATCTGGTTGAGCTGATAGTTGCGCCTTCCCCAGTCGAGATACCTGCGCGAAAGATCAATATTCGTGGTAAAAGCGCCACCTGCCGCTGCAGCCACGCCGAACGCACAGGTGTACGAAAATGTGTTCAAAACCTTCTTGCACCGCGCAGCGGTGCGGAGCTTTTCCCGGTTCAACCGCTGATCAAGAAATATTCCGGGGGAAATCCCAGCCTGGAAATCGATCTCAAATGCCAGCCCTGATTCCAAGATGGCAAAAGGTCCGCTGATGGATTCACCTGCCAGGTGTTGAGGGGATGCACCGGCGCTTTTTTCGAGAGGCTTCCAATAAAGGGATTGGAATCCGAGATCTCGTTCGATCGAGGGTTTTGCTTTGAACAGTGTCTGGACGAGCCAGCGTCCTGCGAAGTCATCGATGATGAGATCGGGGAGCCCGTCTCCTGGCCCGTCGACCAACCGGAGCGCATTCGTCTTTTGGCGATCGATAATGCGCCGCTTCTTGATTGCAGCCAGGATCTTTGCACTCGGAAGCATAATGGATTGCGTGTCTGCCACTGGCGCAGTTTTACCAGTTCCTGACCCGAGGCAACTATGTTTCGAGGCGGGCAGCTCGGAGATCTGCCCCTACCGTAGGCCGGCCATAGCGATGGACCGAGCTCGTTAGGGCAGAATCTCCGAGCCGGACGCGCTTGCGTTGCGGGCGCCCAGGAGATCTGCCCCTTCCGCGCTGGCAATATGCTGAGGGCCAAACTCGGGTCGCAAAGGGCCAGCTACCCAATTTTCATCAACAAAATCCATGCTATTTGCGGAGTAGACCCTAAAATCCTTCAAAAGCAAAACGGGTTGTGGATGAGTCAAATTTTTTCCGTATCCCCGCATTTATCACTAGTGTACCGTCTCGCATATAATGATGACGTCGTTGCGTTCAAAATGGGCCGTCGGCAAGGCGCGAGGAGGGCGCATATCTAAATCGATACGTAACCGACGAGCAACGCAGCCGCCAGCCCATTTTCAACGCAACCCTCCGGGCCGCGGCCAGTTGGCTGTTTTTCCGCGTTGCTCGCTCGACCCGTATCAATTCAGATATGGGCGCTTCGCTCGCGCCTTGAAAAACAGCCAACTGACCTGCGGCGACATCACCATTATATGCGAGACGGTACACTAGGTGGTTTTTGCTTTTCAAGGACTCTATAAAGCTATGAGCGATCTGCACGAAACCCTCCGGCGTGCTGTAGATGAAGGCCATTTGTTGGCGGCCAGTTCGGCTAATATTTTAGAATTCCTCTCTCGCGGGAATGATCCGGTGTATCGAGCGGCGATCGAAGAGTTAGTCGAAAATAAACTGTGGCCGGAGCTGAACGATCGTTTTTTTAAGACGCTTGCCTTCGGCACAGGAGGCTTGAGAGGGCGAACGATAGGAAAGGTTGTCACCCGCGCCGAAGCAGGCAGCCAGGCCGGTGGTGCTTGTCCGGAGTTCCCGTGCGTTGGGGCCAACGCGATGAATTTTTACAATGTCAGCAGGGCTACTCAAGGTCTGGTGAATTATGCCGGGGAATACCTTTCGAAAAATAATCCAGGCGCCAAGCCGAGTATCGTGATTGCTCATGACACCCGGCATTTTTCGCGGCGGTTCGGTGAATTAACGGCCAAAGTTGCTACAGAAAATGGGTGCGATGTTTTTCTGTTCGAAGCCGCTCGTTCGACCCCGGAACTCTCTTTCGCGGTCCGGCATACCAATGCCAGTGCCGGAATCGTGATTACTGCGAGTCACAACCCGCCTCATGACAACGGCTACAAGGTTTATTTCGCGGATGGCGCACAGGTCGTTGAGCCTCACGCAAGCGGTATCATCGAACAGGTCAACAAGGTAGCCAGTGAAGTTTACGAGCCGCTTCCGCCTGCCCGACAAGGCAAACTGATCATCCTCGGCACTGAACTGGATGAACTTTACAAGGTCAGGCTGCGCACCCTGGTGCTTCGACCGGATGTTGTTGCAAGCCAGACGAATCTCAAAATTGTCTTCACGGCGATCCATGGGACCGGCGGAATCATCTCCGTTCCTGTCCTGAGAGAACTGGGATTTCAGGTTGTCACCGTCCCTGAACAGGACAAGCCGGATGGCGCGTTTCCGACCGTCAAATCTCCGAACCCCGAAAATGCGGACGCGCTTTCCATGGCGATTGCGCTCGCTGAAAAGGAAGCGGGGGACCTTGTAATCGGGACCGACCCGGACAGTGATCGAATGGGGGCCGCATTTCGCGACGCGGCGGGAAAGATGCGGCTTCTAACAGGTAATCAGATCGGCTCGCTTTTAGCGTATTACCGCACTAAGACGTTCAAAAGCCAGGGCATCTTGAACGAAAGCAACAAAGCACGGGGCGTCATCATCAAGACCCTTGTGACGACTGACTTGCAAAAGATGATCGCGGAGCGGGAAGGTCTGCATTGCGTAGAAACGCTCACCGGATTCAAGTATATCGGCGAAAAACTCGGCAAATACGAGGAGGCGCTGCCTGCAGAGATTCGGAGACTTTACCGGACATTACCTGAAGAGGAGACGCGAGCCGCTCGTTTGCGCTATTCCCGCTTTTTCGTTTTCGGCGGCGAGGAAAGCTACGGGTACGGCGGAGCCGATTTCGTGCGTGACAAGGATGCGAACGGCGCAGCGGTCATGTTCGCCGAAGTCGCCGCCTACGCGAAATCGCTGGGGCTGACCTTGGATCAGCTTCTCGATCAGATTTATCGTGAGTATGGGTGTTACATGGAAAAAAACGGTTTTCTATCCTTTGAAGGCGCCGAGGGGGCCGAGAAGATTCGTCGTCTTGCTGAATCGTACAAGGCTGCTCCTCCGCCGGAAATCGATGGGTCGCAGGTTGTGTCTTTAAAGGATTTCACGGCGGGCGGAATCAAGGATTCCGAAGGAGTTGACCTGCCAAAGGAGAGGATGACGATATTCGAACTGGCTGACGCAAGGAGGATTGCGGTGCGGCCGTCCGGCACGGAACCGAAAATAAAGTTCTATTTGTTTGGCAGGCAAGTGGGTGTTGCCGCGGATGCTTTGAGTGAGGCGAAATCCAGTCTAGCCGCGTCGCTTGACCGGCTTTGGGAGTGGGTGCAGGAGGACGTTAAGAGGAGAGTAGGCTAGAATCCTTGAAGGCAGAACCCCAAATGATTAATTAATATGCGGATACAGAATAAACTTGGCTCATCTGCAAAGTGTTTTGCTTTTCAAGGATTCCATAGCGAGGCTGCCTTGCCCAATCGGCGCTGCTCCCAGCGTGACCTTAATACCCTTATATCTCACCGCTCTGAGGCGGGGCTTGGCTAGTCCTTAGGGCTGATTATGCGGTTGGCTTTATCTTCAACCTCCTCATCCGGTTCTTTTTTAAGACAGCGGTGGCTATTTGTATCAATAGGTGTGATTCTATTGCTCGCCCGCGCATGGCCAAGGCTGTTTTACCCCCAAGTTTGGGATGAAGATGGGACGCGAAACTTGCCCGGATTTTTTCAGAATGGCATCGCAGATATAATCGAGCCGTTAAACGGATATCTGGTATTGGTGCCGAAATTGATTACACTGTCGGCGGCTTCTATCAGCTTCAGTCAATATCCATTGATTAGCACGTTATTGGCTTGGGGCGTTACGCTGGCCGTCTTCTATTTTATCGCAACGGCGCCAATTCAGCTGCATGGAGGTTTATTGTTGGCGCTTGCTTGTTTGTTGGTACCAAGCGATCCAGAGGTATTCGGCCTGCCGCTCTATACTTTCTGGTGGGTTTCAATTTTGCTTTTTGTCGTTGTGTTTTGGAACGATCAGTCGAGAGATTGGCGATCGCGGTCAGCCATTATTGTCCTTGCTTCGCTTTCATCACCGGTGTGCATAGTGGTGTTGCCACTAATGTGGGTGCGTGCCTTGTGGTTTCGCGGGAGCAAATTGGAAATAAAGCTCGCTTTGCTCACAACACTTTGTGCGGGGATGCAGCTTTGGGTAATGCACCGTTCTGCCGGTTTGTTAGAATCGCGACTCCATATTCATGCACTGCGAAAGGTAATTCCTAAATTTTTGGGTGCGTACACAGTAGGCAATATTCTGCCTCAATTAGAATGGGTCTCAGGGTTTTTGCTTCTGCTCTTGTTTGTGCTCGCAATTGTGCGCGATCCACGGTCACGCGTAAAGTGGGGGATGGCCTATCTCTGGTGCGCTGCCGTATTCCTGACAGTGAGTCGGGCAGGCATCGATTTCATACACCAAGTGTCAGCTGGGCCACGCTATTTCTTTTACCCGTTCATCGTTCAGTCCTGGTTCCTGCTACAAATCGCTCTGACTGAATCTAATCGATTGCTGCGGGGGGTAGCGTGGTTCATCCTGTTTATTGCTGTTTTGAACGCCTTTCCTGTCCTTGACCGCAAACAGGACGATTTGAATTGGAAAGCTCATTTGGATTCTTGCCGGCATTACGATCGATACGTCATACCTGTTCAATTTGATGGGCACGCTGCAACGGCATGGGGTCTCGAAATGACAAAGCAGCAATGTGAATCCCTACTGGCGAAAGATCCCTTTTACAGGCCGACAGACGCTTTAGGCTTCCCATTCCGGGTTATCAGCAAGGCTGCCGACGGTGGATTGTTTTTGCCCAAACTGGTAACCGTTGGAAGCAGGAATGTGCAAGCGGGCAATGAGTGGCTCGGCGCTGATTTTGGCAAGTCGCGCTTCGATGGCATGGTCGTCCTGGGGAGTTTCATTGATTCCGATGCGAACACTGGATCACTAGTTGTAGATATGAAGCGCGGTGACAAGTTGCTCTACCGCTCAGGGCCAATGAGAGGAAAGCAGATTGTTGAGGTCCTGGGAACACGTTTCTCCGCTACGAATTTGCCTGCCGCGACGGACTGGGTGCTGCTGGATTTCTCGAATGACCTTCTTCCAGAAGAATTTGCCGTGAGATTCTCAGATAGAGGAACAGGCTGGGGTGAATGGTCAGCCATTGCCTTGAAAAGTGATTGATGGAGATACCGAGGCCGCCTCGCCCAACCGGCGCTGCTCCCGACGCGACCTTAATGCCCTTACATCTCGCCGCTTTGAGTTATCGATTGGCGCGAATCTCGTGACGGACATTTTGAGGGCAGTCTACTTTTGGATTTACCTGCTTGCTCTTTCTTTACCGGTTGCCGCTCAAAATGCTTCAAACCAGAAGACCCTGCTAGCAGCTGAGCTTCCCCGGCTTTCGAACAGCGCGACGGCTTCCTTGGTTACCTACACGCCCGGCGAAGAGCTTTACCAGGCATTTGGCCATAGCGCGATAAGAATACAGGACGATTCCCTGGAGATGGACAGGCTTTACAACTACGGGACTTTCGATTTTGAGATTCCGAATTTCTATCTGAAGTTCGCGCACGGCGATCTATTGTACCAACTCAGCGTTACCCTTGCCCAAGAAGAGATTCCCCTGGTTGGAGCGCATGGCCAAGGCGTGACGGAAGTTATTCTGAGCCTCTCGCAGGATCAGAAGCAGCAACTGTTCGAAGCCCTCGAGTATAATCTACTGCCTGAAAATCGCTTCTATCGTTACGATTTTATTTTGGATAATTGCTCCACGCGCCCGCGAGACGTTCTTGAGCGCATTATCAGGACCCGGATCGTTGAAAAAAATGCCGGACACTTGACCTTTCGCCAGATGCTCGATCCTTATTTTGCCAGAATTCCGTGGACCGGATTCGGACTTTCGCTTCTGCTTGGTGCAAATGTGGATCGGATCGCTGATCCGCGAGAGGCTTGTTTCTTGCCGGTGGACCTCGAGCGGGCGATAGAGAACGCGGAAAATGGACGGGTAAAATTGACTACCGAGAAGAGAGAAATTTTTCCGCCAGGAACCCTGCCGCAGACTCCCATCTGGCTATCTCCGTTCTTTGTTTTTGTGGGTGGCGGTCTGGGCTGGTTCTTTTGGTGGCTTTTGCGAAAGCGGGGACATGCGAGCTGGCCTACGGCGGTCATATTCACCGTCTTTGGTGCGACCGGTCTGTTTTTACTTGGGCTTTCTGTTTGGAGTCGGCTCACCGTCCTTCAGCTGAATTACAACCTCGCATGGTTAATCCCTACGCACCTTTTGGCCGGGATTTGGCTTTTTCTCAGCGCGAGGAGGCCGCCGCTTGTTCGCTGGTATTTTTGGTTTGCCGCCGTTGAGGGGTCCGGATTCGTCGGGCTCTCATTTTTGCTTCCCCAGGAATTCCATCCCGCAGTGTACCCGCTCGTCGCTTTACTTGTATGGCGCTCTGTCCTTGAATTGACCTCTCCAGGAATGGTGGCGGAAGAGATTGATTGAGGGGGCGACTCGCCCGACGAGGAATTCGTTGATTTTAGTGAGGGACGGCCTCCGTGCCGTCCCATTTTTCTCTTTGTTACGGCAGTCGGAAACTGATTAGTCGGACGGCTCAGAGGCCGTCCCTCCATGAAAAACGAACATCGGCGAAAATGCCTCGAGCCTCTCTACCGGCGAGATGTATAGGTAGCGAGACCGCGTTGGGAGCGGCGCCAATGAAAATTTTTCTTCTCCATTTAGCAACGATTCTCCTGAGCGCCCTAAGCGGATTTGTCGTGGCGGTAGCTTTTCCTCCCTGGAACCAAAGCTGGTTAATCTGGATTGGATTTATTCCGGTCCTTTCCGCGCTGCTTCTTTTTTCCCGCCACTGGTTGCTTTCCCTGCTTCGCGGCACGGTTTTTGGGGGTACTTTTGCCGGCTTTCTGTTTTCATGGCTGCTACCCAATGCTCGCGTGGCCGATTGGGTGACGAACACCGTAAGCCTCGCTTTGGCCGGAGGAGTCTGGGGCCTTTTCGCAGGACTGTTGGTCCAGTTGCCTGCAAAATCGGACAAAAAGAAGCTCTCACCGATCCTGCCAGGATACGGTTCCAATTCCGAAGGGTGGAACAAATCGATGGCTCATCTTCGCGCGGCTCTCGTGGTTGCGGCTGGATGGACGGTTTTGGAATGGGCGAGGGGAGTCCTGTTGCCGGGGTGGAATGCGGTGGGCACGGTTTTGCAATCAAATCTTCCGTTGTTTCAGGTAGTGAAAATCACTGGTGCAAGTGGTCTGACGTTCATGGCGGTATTTGCGAACGTCATTGTGCTTACCACCGTTCGGCGGCTGGTCGTTGAACCAAGCCGTATGACCTGGGCGGATCGATTTGATGTCACCAGCACTCTCGGGATTATCTTCCTTTCGGCTCTTGGCGGCTTCTGGTCTCTCCAAAGGCGATCCGGAAATGACACGAAAAACGTCGCATTGATTTGCCCATCTGGCACCCAGTTCAGCCGTCTTTTCGAGCTCAGCAAAGTCGCCAACGAGAAAGGAATTGATCTATTCGTCTGGCGCTGGGTCCGGTTCGAGCGTGGCGATTATGCGACAGCGGGTGATGTATCCATTGGAAAGACTGCCGCGTTGGTGACTGGTCTCACAAACGCCGAAAGCGGGGTGCTTAATGGCGCGTCCATTATATTGCCCGGGACAGTTAAGAATATCCTTGTCATGCCCGCACGCCGCGATTTCTTTCAGCCCGGTATCGCAACGGCCAGTAGGACATTGAATTCGTTCGAGTTCGATAACGTCGGCTGGGTTCCGCTTTTGAATTGGGAAGCCGGCGACCCATTGCTGGTCAAAAGTGCGATCAAGGGGCAGGCGCAGGTGCTAATAGGTCTTGTGGATCCCTCGCTTGTGCCCGGTGCCGGACTCGAGCAGCTTCTTGCGAATCTCAGGTTGTGGACCGTTTCGTTGGGACGACCGCTAATTCTGGCGACCGTCAGAGATGTGTCCGTCATCATGTCCGGCTCTGGGAGATCTGTTGGGGACTCTCGAGCCACGCCGGAGCCTGATGTCTTGATTGGACGGGTAGAGATTCCCCCTGCAAACGAGCTCACGCCCTATGGTCGCTACGGCGATTGGTTTGCAATCGCCTGCGGCGTTCTTGGCATCTTTATCGCTCTTTCCGAAAGGCTTCGCAGGCACTATGAAAAGTCTGGTCGTCTCTCTGCATGACGTCTCGCCGCTGACGCAATCGTTCTGTGAAAGAATACTTTTAGATTTGAGCGAATTGGGAGTTCACCAGGTCTCGCTTCTGATTATTCCGAATCACCACGGGCGCGCTCCAGTTGCTGAAAGCTGTTCGTTTCAGCGGTGGCTGACGCGGGAGGTTGAGGCCGGCCATGAACCGGTGCTCCATGGATATTTCCATCAGAGGCAAAAACGAAGAGCGGATCCCTGGTTCTCGAAAATAACCACTGAAATCTACACCGCTGGAGAGGGCGAGTTCTTGGACCTCTCCTTTGATCTGGCGAAAAAGTCTCTTTGCGAAGGCTTGGCGGACCTGGCGTTCTTGCCGCGGAAGGTGACTGGTTTTGTGGCGCCGGCGTGGCTTCTGGGCGAAGCCGCCGAGCAAGCGGTGCGAAGGCTTGGCTTTGTCTACACGACGCGGATTGGCTGCATACGAATTTTTAAGCCCTTAGCACGAAAATCCCACGAGCCAAAGCGCCCGTCGGATTTTCGTGCTATCGAGCCGCTCAGGGAGCGGCTCTGGAGAGAATTAGATTTAAAAGGGAGGCAAACAGAGCGTGGGCTTCTTCCGACGGTTTGTGAACGGTGCGGGGTAAGCGAGGTCAAATCGCGTTCGCTGGTCTGGAGCACGCGCGCGGCGTGGCGCGTCGTCGCGAGTCTTTATTGGAACAGAGCCCTTGCGATTGCAAAGAGTGGTGCGCCCGTACTTCGAGTTTCCATTCATCCTGCAGATGTGCAGCACACGCCGGTCTGGCGACAGATTCGCGAGATTATCGGGTCCGCTGGCCGGGCGAGAGAATGTATCTCTTATGAGCGCCTCGTAGAGCGCTTGTGCGTGTGAGTGCCTACGATTCGACTCTCCGCCGTCTTGGCAGCCACGACGATCAAGGAAACCGTCCAGGAACATCCGATTTTTGCGGGAGGGACGGCCTCCGTGCCGTCCCATTTTTCTCCTTGTTATGGGCCAGAAATGATAAGTCGGACGGCACGGAGGCCGTCCCTCCCATGAAAAACGGACATTGGGATTTGAATTGAACCGAACAGCGTGAGTTCTTTCTGCTTCGGTTTGTGATAGCTTTGTTTTTCTAGCGTATGGCCGCGAAAGTCGACCTCCATATTCACTCTAAATTCAGCGATCATTCCGCTGAGTGGATTTTTCGCCGATTCGAATTTCCCGACAGTTATTCCGACCCTAAGCAGTTGTATAAGCGGCTAAAAGAGAAGGGGATGACTTTTGTCACGTTTACCGACCACAACCGGATCGATGGTTGCAGCGAAATCGCGGAGTTTCCTGATACGTTTCTCAGTGAGGAGGTTACAGCGCAATTCCCTGATGACCATGTCAACATTCATTTGCTCCTATGGAATTTGACCGAATCGCAACACGCTGAGGTTCAGGAGCTCAGAAAAAACATCTTCGAGTTGCAACGTTATCTGGCACGGAGCGGCATTAGCCATGCTGTCGCACATCCTCTCTACGACAAGAATCGCCACCTGACGGCTGATCATGTCCAAAAACTCGTCCTCTTGTTCAAACATTTCGAGGGCATCAACGGGCTGCGGGACGCGCTCTTGAGCGATACGGCACGATTCATTCTGCGATCACTGACGGCGGAGATCATTTTGAGATTCGCAGATCGTCAAGGCTTCGGACCAACCCATCCTGAACCATGGCGCAAAATCCTTACTGCAGGTTCGGACGATCACGCCGGGATCTTCCCAGCTTCCGCTTACACAGAGGCGCCTTCCTGCAGAACCGTTGCCGAGTTCTTTCAGTTCATAGAGAAGGGTGATTGCGTGCCGCGAGGGCAAGGAGGAACGCCTCTGGTCATCTCGCACGGCCTCTACAACACGGCGTATCAATTTGCAAAAGACAAGTTTTCGGCCGCGGTCAGCCCGAATCTCGAGTTTCTCGAGATTATCTTTTCACGTTTCATGGAGGGTAAAAATCCAACCAATTTTTCGCTTGGCGAAAAACTCGCCTTGCTTTCCAGCGGGATTCTTTCGGGGAAAATTTTTGATCTGGTCAAACCGGCCAATCTCTCCATCTGGCCGGAACTGGCCACGTATTTTGGCAGCGCGGAAGTTCAGGCGCAGATTGCGAAAGAGACCGAGGGGATCAATGAGCCGGAGCGTCGCGCCTTTCTAATGGTGGCTCTGGTTTTCAATCAATTGGCTTTCCGCTTTTTCCAGAGGTTCGTCCAGCAGATCACCGCGGGAGGCGTCATAGAAGCGGTTCAGGCGTTAAGCCCCCTCGTGCCGATGGCCTTCCTGCTTGGACCTTATTTTTACGGATTTCACAGCCAGGCGCCGTCGCGTACCCGTCTCACAGACATTTGCGCTGCAACGGTGAGTTTTCTTCCCGACGTGCTCCAGAATACAAAGCGCGCCTGGTTTACCGATACCCTTGAGGATGTCAACGGCGTCGCGACTACGATTCGGAAGATGACGGCGGCCGCATTGCACTCTGGAGCGGATCTTATTGTTGTAACGTCGCGGCAGCAGATCAGCATCGCCGAAATACCCATCAGAAATTTCAACCCGATTGGCGAATTCGAATTGCCCGAGTATGAACTCCAAAAGCTAAGTTTTCCACCCGTCCTGCACATGCTCGAATACATTCAGCGGGAGCGCTTTACAGAGCTGATCATCAGCACCCCGGGGCCCGTGGGGCTTACGGCACTGCTGGCGGCGAAGATGCTGGATTTGAAAACGGTAGGGATTTATCACACCGACTTCCCGCAATATGTCCGCGTTCTGACCCAGGATTACTACATGGAAACGCTGGCCTGGAATTTCATGCATTGGTTCTACTCCCAGCTGGACCTTGTCTACGTGAATTCAGAGGATTACCGGCAACGTTGGATCGAGCGCGGGATTCGGCCGGACAAACTGAAAATTCTGCCGCGCGGGCTTGAGACGGGGCTTTTTACGCCGGCAAACCGCGATCCGGAATTCTGGCAAAAATACGGAAAGAAGCCGAATGAACTAGGCGTGCTCTATGTCGGCCGTGTCTCGAAGGAAAAAAATATCGATGTGGCTGTGGCTGCATGCGAAAAGCTGCGGGGAGAAGGACTTCACGTTCGTCTGCTGATTGTGGGTGACGGGCCGTATCTGCGCGAGCTTCGGCAATTGGTGCCGCATGCGTGTTACACGGGATATTTGCGGGGCTCGGAGTTGGCAATGGCCTATGCATCGAGTGACATCTTCGCGTTCCCGAGCACCACAGACACATTTGGAAACGTGGTGCTCGAAGCGCAAGCTGCCGGAATTCCCTGCGTAGTTTCGAATCGAGGTGGACCCTGTGAACTCGTAGAAAACGGTTTTAATGGGTTTGTTACGCGAGCGCTGGATATTGGCGATTTTGCACGGGCGCTCCGAGTTTTGGTAAAGGATACCGAACTGCGAAAAACGATGGGACAAGAGGCGAGAAAGCGCGTTCAGGATCGGAATTGGGGCAATGCGTTCCGGCAGTTTTGGAATGAAACGCTTTGAAAGGTTTATAAAAATTCGTTGAAATCCGGCGTTCGTCAGCTAGAATCCCGGCTTCCCTATGGCAAAGAGGTCTTGGATTGAAAGGAATAAACGCAAGCAGAAGACGGTGGATAAGTACGCCGCGCTTCGCGCCGAGCTTAAGGCGAAAGGCGACTACCAAGGTCTTGCGCAGCTTCCGCGGGATGCCAGTCCGACTCGCCTTGTTAACCGATGTCAGCAGAGCGGCCGCCGACGCGGTTTCATCCGCCGATTTCGATTATCCAGAATTGCATTTCGTGAACTTGCCTCCCAAGGTCTGATTCCCGGTGTCACGAAATCGAGCTGGTAGACGGTCTGTCCTCGTAGCGGCGCGCTTATCTCATTTGCCCGGGCGAAAGAATTCGGCGACCTTAGTACCCTTGAATCTCGCTGGTCTGAGGCGCGGCCTCGCTAGTTGATTACACTTCGGGAGTGTTTTGAATTTGTGGATCGCTTCCCGGAGCATTTGAATCGATGATCAGTGCCATTGACTTTTCGCTTGCGATCCCGGTCGCTGAGGTTGGCGCCGAGTTTGGAGCTCCAAGCTCAATCCTATTCAATCTCATTTCCATTCTGCTGCTCGTCTTTTTGAACGGCTTTTTTGTTGCTTCTGAGTTTGCCCTGGTAAAGGTCCGATCCAGCCAGCTCGATGCGCTCGAAGAAGAAAACAAAAATGTTACGCTGGCGCGTCATGTGACGACCCATCTGGATGCGTACCTATCAGCCACGCAACTTGGGATCACGCTGTCCAGTCTTGCTCTGGGATGGATCGGTGAACCTTACCTGGCAAGGTTGATTCAGCCGCTGGTGGCACATGCCGGTATCAATTCCGGTGCTCTTGTTCACGGAGCCTCATTTGCCATCGGCTTCGGCATCATCACCTATCTGCATATTGTTCTTGGGGAGATAACCCCTAAGTGGCTCGCGATCCGTCAACCGCTCGATATTAGTCTTTGGGTCAGCCCTCCG
>DASZHC010000003.1:0-10432 GCA_035938215.1 Chthoniobacterales bacterium | reverse complement strand
GCCCCTTTCATCACGTGCGCATATAACCGAAAGTTCGTGCTCAAATGAAATCCACTTTTCCAAAACGGCGCGGTCAGCGGCGAATTCTTTAAAATCAAAACGTTCGCCCTTGATGATCTTCCTTTGCCCTTTCCCGTCGTAGCCGAAATCGGCTGTTTTAAGAACACAGGGAGTGCCAATTTCATCGATGGCCGCGCTGAGTTCTGCCTGATTTGAAACAATCGCAAAGGGTGTATGCGGATATTGATGATTGCGAAGAAAATTCTTTTCCCGCTCCCGGTTCTGGCAGATATGCAGGACCTCTGCGCGAGGGTGCACCGTTTTTTTTTGCGAAATCCGGTTTACGACTTCTGCGGGGATGTTCTCGAATTCAAAGGTCACAACGTCGACCGAATCAACAAACTCGTCGAGCAGCGGTCCTTCGGTAAAAGAGCCGTTAAATTCACGGTCTGATATCTGGCCGGCCGGACTGTCGGGAGAGGGCTCAAACGTATGGACTCGGTAACCCATTCTTCGGGCAGCGATGCCGAACATTCGGCCTAACTGGCCTCCTCCCAGGAGGCCAATCGTCGAACCTGGCGCTATTACGGTTTCCATGCTCTTCAGCGTTGAACCTTGCATCATCTTATGCTTAGTGCTCGGTGAAATGGTGCCCGAGTGGGAAATCAAAGCGCGCGCTCACCAATGCGCGAAGTCCGAGGAACCTTTTACCGATGGCGCGGTCATCTACACGCTGCTCTATCGAGATCGGAACGGATTTCGCCGTGAGGATGTTTCGGAAAAGGCATGGTTGGAGATTAAGGATAAGGTCTCGCCCTTTTCTTTTTGGAAATCAAGGTACGAAGCGCCCCCGCCGCCTGCGCAAGAGCCTGTTCCAAAGGAATCCGGCGAGGCCCTGCTTCGCAAATTGTTGCATGAGGATCGTCCAGAGCATGTAAACGCCCGATACGTGCTGTCGATTATGCTGGAGCGCAAGAAGACCTTAAAGCAGGTCGATGTCAGGGAAAACGACGGCGCAAAACACCTGATTTATGAACACACCAGGACCGGCGAGGTATTCGTTATCGAGGATCCGCGATTGAAATTGGATCAACTGGATTCCTTGCAGAAGGAAGTTTATGCGCTATTGGCCCCTCAGGGCCAGACGCCGCAGTCGCAATCGTAACTGGGCTCTCATCTGCGTAGAATCCTTGAAAAGCAAAACTGGTTGCAGACGAGTCAAGTTTTTTCTGTATCCGCACATTAATCGTTCGGTGGTTTTGCTTTTCAAGGATTCTCTGAGCCGCGGCCTCGCTAGACAATATTTGCGGGTTTTAGCGCCGACCGTAGATTAACCCGGTCGTATGCTGCCCTGGTTCCACAACAAGAAGCCCGTTTATCTTGCGCCCATGGCGGGCGTGACAGATTCCATATTCAGAAGGCTGTGCAAGGAACAGGGCGCGGACGTTCTCGTGTCCGAATTTGTGTCTGCAGATGGTATCTTGCACAGGAATCGGCGCACCAGGGAGATGCTTGAGTTCCTGCCGGAGGAGAGACCGATCGGGGTCCAATTGTTTGGAGCCGAACCGGATCGTTTGGCTGACGCCGCGAAGGCGGTAATCGACTGGGTGCAGCCGGATTTCATTGACCTGAACTTCGGTTGTCCGGTCAACAAGGTTGTTTGTAAACATGGGGGCTCCGCGTTGCTCAGAGATTGCCCTCTTCTGGAAAGGGTAGCTTCGACGGTGGTGCGAGCAGTTGCCCCTATACCCGTCACTGCGAAAATTCGGTTGGGTTGGAGCCAGGAAACAATCAATGCCAAGTCAACCGCAGCTATCCTGGAAAGTGTTGGAATTGCCGCCATAGCGGTGCATGGCCGGACAAAGGAACAGGGGTATTCCGGCGTTGCGGACTGGCAGGCGATTGGGGAAGTTGCCGAGATAATTTCGATACCTACTATCGGGAACGGCGACATTCAGGGTATCGATGATGTTGTCAGGCGGTTTGGAACGACAAAAGTTCGCGGATTAATGATTGGCCGGGCTGCAATGACCTCTCCGTGGCTCTTTGCCAAAGCAAAGCAATTCCTGAAGACTGGCAGTCTTGTTCATGAACCGTCGATTGAAGACCGCTGGTCGCATATCCTTCGTCATTGCAGGATGGCCGTCGCTGAAAGCAGTTCTGAGCATCATGCGATCACGGCTATGCGAGCGCGATTGATGGCTTATTCAAAGGGAATGCCTGGTAGCCGCATGTTGCGAGCCGAACTGCAGCAGGTGGCCTCGCTGCAGGATGTTCGAGATGTTGCCGATAGCCACTTAGACTCGCTAGAATCCTTGAAAAGCAAGATCGATTGCAAATGAGTCAAGTATTTTCGGTAGCCGCGCGTTTCATGGGAGGGACGGCCTCCATGCCGTCCGACTAATCCTTTTCTGGCCCCTTAATAAAGAGAACAATGGGACGGCACAGAGGCCGTCCCTCCCTAAAACGAACAAATTCGTCGGCAGAGTCGCCGAGGCCCATGCGTCCGCGCATCAACCATCAGATGGCCTTGCTTTTCAAGGATTCTAGAACAAAATCGTGGCGTTTTCCAGGTCGAGTCAACCACCAAACGCGCGCCGTAAGGGTTATTGCAGCGGTGAAAAGGCCGATCGCGAGACCATTCCAAATGCCTAGGGCACCAACCCCGCAGATGAAAGCTCCAAAGTAGCCGATCGGCATCGCGACAATCCAATAGAACGCGAAAGAAAGGAGCATCGGCACCCTGACGTCTGCTAACCCGCGGAGGCTTCCCATGGCCGTGACTTGCACGCCGTCAGCAAGCTGAAATAAACCGGCAATTATCAGCAGACCGGAGGCCAGAGCGATAACTTCCGGATCGCTGTTGAACATGGCGGCGATCGGCTTAGTCAGTCCGGAATACAGGGCGGCGAACGCCAGCATCACAAAACCGGAAAGCGCAATGCCGCCAAAGGCAATTGTGCGCACCATCGAATGCGAACGTGCTCCGACCGCCTGCCCAATTCGAACTGTCACGGCTTGGGAAATGCCAAGTGGAAACCGGGCGGCGTTTGCTTTTGGGCGGGGCAGATTCCATATTCGCGAGTGTCTTCACCGAGTGAAGTAAAGTACAAGATTGGAAACGAGCGACTGGTAAAGGTCACCGGAACGGCGGCAGCGAAGCTTTCTCAATTGCTGCAGCGTCAGGGGCGCCCGCAAGGGGCGCTTCGTGTTGCGGTGATTGGAGGCGGATGTTCCGGATTGCAATATAAAATGGACCTTGTTGATGGGCCCGCCAATCGGGATATTCTCGTGGAGTCCAATAGTGTTCGAGTCGTAGTTGATCCCAAGAGCGCGCTCTTTGTGAGTGGATCGCTACTCGATTATAGCGACGACCTGCAGAAAGGTGGATTTAAAGTCACGAATCCCAACGCTGTTGCGCACTGTTCTTGCGGCGAAAGCTTCTCCGCATGATTGATTGCTTTACGGTCCTAGGTGTCGAACGCCGGCCTGTCGTGCCCGAATCCGTCTTGCAACTAGCGTACCATGAAAAAAGCAAATCGCTTCATCCCGATCGGGCGGAAGGCAGCGATTTCTCTTCAATTAATGCAGCTTTTCAGATCGTTTCGAATCCGGCGGCGCGTATTCAACACTTACTGAAACTTGAGTTTGGAGAAGCGGGCGACAGACAAATTGGAGCCGATCTTGGCGCTTTGTTCGGAACGGTGGTTAAGGTGCTGGGGCGGGCGGACGAGGAACTCGGCTCGATTTCCGACCAGAGTTCTCCTCTGCTGCGTGCTTTTGCATTCCAGCGTTTGGACTCCATTCGAGAGGTGCTTGAGGATGCAGAAAAGCAGATCGCAACAAAAGAGTCTGAGCTTCATTCGCGAATTGCCGTTCTCGACCGGATTTGGTTGCACGATCGGCGCCAATGCCAGAAACCTCTGGCTGAGATTGCTGTTGACCTCACATTTGTGCAAAGGTGGTTGGCTCAGGTGCGCGATAGAAAGATTCGGTTGGAAGAACTCCGCTAGCGGTCCAGCGAGGCCGGGCCTCAGACCGGCGAAATGCTAGTGTACCGTCTCCTAAATCCCTTGGGTTTCGTTGCGTTCAAAATGGGTCGTCTGCGAGGCGCGAGGAAGGAGCATTTTTTGATTCGTGCGTGCATTTACAAGTTGTGTGGGAGTCCGGTGCCTTTAGCTTTCGTGGTCCCGCTTATAGAATCCTTGAAAAGCAAAACCACCGAATGATTAACGTGCGGATAGAGAAAAAACTTGACTCGTCTGCAACCAGTTTTGCTTTTCAAGGATTCTATCGGCCTTGACCAAAACCGTTTTGACTTATGAGTGAGATTGTCGGGATCGATCTAGGCACTACTAATTCGTTGATCGGCCTCATGGATTCTGGATTTCCTGTTCTGATCGCCGACAAAGAGGGGTCGAGATTGACCCCTTCCGTTATTTATTTTCCGGAAAAAGGGAATCCCATTGTGGGAAGCCTCGCGCACCGGATGCGGGTTCTCGAGCCCGAACGGACAGTGTACTCGGTAAAACGCTTGATTGGGCGGCGGCCGGGAGAATCTGAAAAGGAAAATCTGCCATTTACAGTCAAATCAATCGAAGGGCGGATGATGCTGGAGATTGGGAGTAAGCGCCTGACACCAGAGCAGGTTTCCAGCCTGATTCTCAAGAAGCTCAAGGCGGATGCCGAGCAAAGCCTTGGCGGTTCAATCGATCGAGCGGTCATCACCGTGCCGGCATACTTCAATGATCTGCAGAGACAAGCGACCAAACGGGCGGGGGAGTTAGCCGGATTCACAGTTGAGAGAATTATCAATGAACCGACAGCCGCTGCTCTTGCCTACGGTTTGAACAGACTTCGCGACCATTCTAAAATTGCTGTCTACGATCTCGGCGGGGGGACGTTCGACATATCGATTCTTGAGCTTAACGAAGGGGTTTTTCGCGTCCTATCCACGAACGGAAATACAAGGTTGGGTGGCGATGATATCGATCGCGAGTTCGTCCGTCTTTTAGAAGAGCGGATCATCGGTCGGCATCCGGATCTGCGCTCCGCGGTCGAGGACCGCGTTTTTTTGGCGAGGCTCCGTGAAATTGCGCATGCAGCAAAACTACGATTGTCCACAGAGGAAGTTGCTGTTATCGAAATCCCGTTTCTGAAGGGCAATAGGAGCTTTTCGTATACCATGACGCGACAGGAACTGGAGGCCATCGCCCGCCCCATCATTCGGCGAACGCGCTCCCACTGTATCCGATCCCTTGACGACGCAAAACTTGATACGACGAATCTCGACGAGGTGATTCTTGTTGGCGGAGCGACAAGGATGCCGATCGTGCGGCAATTCGTTGCGGAGGTGTTCCAGCGGTTGCCGAATCTTACGCAAGACCCGGATGAGGCAGTGGCGGTGGGCGCAACAATCCAGGCCGGTATTCTTTCCGGGCATGTGCAGGATATCGTGCTGCTCGACGTTACTCCGCTCTCTCTAGGAATTGAAACATTCGGTGGGTTGATGAATGTGCTGATCCCAAGGAACTCGACAATCCCTTGCAAAGCGGGGGAAATGTTTACCAATGCTGTGCCCAATCAGAAATCAATGCAAATCAGAGTTCTGCAAGGAGAACGCGAACTTGCAAAAGACAATTGGGAATTGGGCAGATTTCAACTCGCTTTCCAGCCCGTTCCCAAGGGTGTTGCGAGAGTCGGCGTTCAGTTTGAAATAGATGCGGACGGGATCCTCCATGTCCTGGCTCGCGATACTCAGAGCGGTGGCGAGGAGAAAGCAGAGCTGAGTAGTGCAGTCGATGTATCGGATGACGCTGTCGAAAAGATGATAGCGGAGTCCCTGGATAATGCGTTCGCGGATATGTCTGAGCGACTCTGGACCGAAATGGTTTTGAAGAGCAATGAGTTGATCCCTGCGGTGCGCAGCGCTCTCACGATGGTTGGGGATCAGATTGGGCCTGATGAAACTCAGAAGATCCTTGGGCTGGTGGGCGAAGTGGAGGCGGCGCTGGAAGCGCATGATCCCCAGCGACTTAAGAAGGCCAATTCGGCGCTTGATGAAGGAACTCAGAACCTTGCCACGGTCCTCATCGATCGTGCGATGGCCGAGGCCGCAAGGCGAAAGAGGTGAGTTGAATCCCCTTATCGGCCTTGCGCTTCGTTCAGTCCGGCTGTGGGGTCGAATCGAGTGTCAAAAGAAATTCTGCCGGGGATCGGATCGCTTATCGGCCACCGGGATTCACCGTTGAATGCCTTTATCTGTATGTATCCGGTCTTGGGATAGGCCTTGATAATGGTGTCTTTCCAAAAGTGTCCGTGCGGTGAACTTTCGATTTCGACCGTTGTCGGGGCATCACCGGCGTAGCGACCGTTGACTTCAATTCTGGCGCCTGGCGGTTGTGAAACGATTTGGACAGATTGCCTTGGCAGCGGGTTGTTCGAGTGAGAGGCGCAGCCTGAGCAAAGCAGGAAACAAACTGCTGAAATCACCGAAACAGCGAGGCGGGAGCGAGCAAGCGCAGGGAGCATGCTGTCGGCTTTACCAAAGTGCGACGGGTTCGTCGCGCAATTTGTGTGTTTGAGTTCTCACAGAATTTCGCCGGGGCATAAAATCCGATTGCAACTCTGGCCCGGATCGCGGTATTGATGAGTAAGCCTCGATCTGTGTACGGCCGCAAAACTCTCTGGATTGCAATCGTACCCCAAGATATTGTGCATCTTTCCTTGCCAGTATCATTATGTTGTGGGTACAGTGTGCCATCATGCTGTCTAAAACCGAACTCATACCGGCCCGGGACCGCCTCAAAGAGGCGGATCGTCACCTTGCTTACGTCAAAGGAAGCCTCAAACAAATCAAGAGCGTCGAAGACAAAAGACTCGTGAATGACTTGGTAGGAGCGATCGAAGCCCAGCGGAAAGCCCTGGAACAAATGCTTCAGGTGTTAGACACCGTTGCGAGATCTGGTTACGGCGTTCCCCGTGCCGAAGAGCCCGAACGTCCAACGTTGTACCTACGGATGATGACGGAGAGCAGGAATCGCCGCTTGCGCCGCAACGTTCCGGACCCAGCTCAAGGCTACCTCGAAGCGCCGGTCGAAGAAAGGCTTGAAGCCGCCGCGCAAAGCGTAGAGTAGATAAGACTTGCCAATTTCACCTGGCTTTGTAGAGGGCGAGGCTGCGTAACTTTCGCCGGATCCTTCCCGTCTATGGCTGAAGGTATGAAATTGAAATTTTTGTTACTGCCGCTTCTTGCTGTAACAGCCTGGGGCTCAGTTCTTGCTCAATCAACCGGCCCATCTGCTTCGCCGGAGGGCGCTCACCACGGTCAATGGGACCATGGTCAGGAGGGGTTCCTTGAAAAGCTGAATTTGTCCGACGAGCAGCGAAACCAGATAAAGAGGTTCAGGGCGGATAATAAGGGTGCATTTCGAACGGCAATGCTGAATTTGCTGACTGCCGAAAAGAGCCTTCAAGATGCAATCTACAAAAATCCGGGAGACGAAGCGACAATTTCATCGCTTTCGGCAAGCGTGAACAGCGCGAGGACGCAACTTACAATGCAACGCGCAAAATTGACCGCTATGATCGCAGGTCTTCTCACTCCAGAGCAGCGTCAAATCTGGGACGAGATGCATCGGAAGCAACAGGATCGGCTTCAGAAGCGAATCGATCATCTGAATCAGTCCTGAGCTGACCTCGAATGCTTTCGGGGTCCGCGGCTCTTCAGGAAGCTGGTGGTGGAAGCAAGCCAGCGCCGGCGAGGGCTAAATTTCATAGTTGGGCAGCCATTCAATCTGGCTCTGTGGCGTGTGGCTCAGAAGGCCTTCCCGGCTCCTTTTCGATACGATATTGACAAGGGCCCGTTCATTCCTCACCAGCGAGTCTGGGGGAACGCTCTCCATGAGAAAAACGTTTGCGCCAATCGTCGTTCTGGCGCCAATGACGGTTTCACCCCCCAGGATCGTAGCATTCGGATAAATGGTAACCCAGTCCTCTACATCGGGATGTCTTTTTCCGCCTTTCTTTATCTTGCCGTCTTCATCCTTTTGGAAGCTGCGGGCCCCGAGGGTTACCCCGTGGTAAAGCTTAACGTGAGAACCGATGCGGCAAGTTTCGCCTATAACAACTCCGGTTCCATGATCGATGAAGAAAGAGCCTCCGATGCTCGCACCCGGGTGGATATCTATGCCAGTTCGGCTGTGGGCCCACTCGGTCATGATTCGCGGAATAAGGGGTAGCTCTTCTCGGTAAAGCGCATGCGCAATACGCTGTATCGCAACCGCCTCTACCGAAGGATACGCCACTATGATCTCGTCAAAACTCCTACTCGCCGGGTCCCCTTCATATGCCGCTTCGACGTCCGTCCACAAGAGGTCCCGCACGGCGGTTAGTTTACCTATCAGGTGGGTCACAATTTCCGTTGCCCGGCGTTTAGGGCAGTCCGGCTCCTGCAACCTCAGACTCTTGAAAGCTTCGACCTGCAACCTTTCAACTACGCTCAGGATCCGTTTCGAGGTGATTTGGTCGACCTCTTCTGTCGCGATCGGTTGCTCATCATGGAAGCCCGGAAACAAAATCTGGAGGAAGTCCTCGCAAATTTGAGCGATAGCCCGTTTTGATGGCAAGTTTGAGCCATCAATGTTGTTAATTCCACCGATCTCTCGGTAAGATCCCAGCACTCTGGCGATTAGATGCCTCAAGTTCGACTCCGTCATAAAAAAGGCAGAATAAATCAATTTTGGCCTTGGCGCGAGGCGGCATATGCACCCTTTCCGTCAGCATTGTTTAGGCCTTGTCAAGAGCGGTTTTCCCTGCGTAAGTCTTAATGGTTCGCTTTGGAAGTACCTGAAAAATGAAGGCGTACGAACTGTTGTTTTCGCCAGGCGCATGGTGTCAAGATTCGCCGGCACGTAATGCGCAGGGTCAAAATGTTCACCCGTTAGACCCGAGCGCCGTTCAATGGTGCGCTCTAGCGGCAATTCAAAAAGTCTATCCGTCGGCGCAATGGGAAGAGAAGATGGATTGCCTGCTTCGAGCGCTCAGCGTTTCTGAAGCCGGTCTTGGACGCCTGACGACGACCGATAAAATCTGTTGTTTGATGGAATGGAATGATGACAGCGGGTGCTCATTCTCGGATATACGTGAGATTCTTCTCGTGGCTGATTTGTGATGATTGCGGAGAATTTGGCGCAGAGTTCAAGCCTTCGGATCCCCTTCGTTGGAATCTAGCCGATGACCGATTATTTCCGAATTCTGAACAAGGCGCGGCTCCGGTTCGGTAGTTACTCGGAATCCGGCGGCCCGCAAAGCATGCGCGGTTGCGTAGTGGTGGTTCGTCAGGTCCCACACAAGTCCGGTTCGGTAGTTCTCGATAGCCAATAAGACCATACCTAAGTCTATTCCAATCACGTGGGGATCGTACCAGCTACGATCAATATTGAAGGCGTTCGCAAACCCGTATTTCCCCCAGAGCTGCGGCCCTAACTTTTCATACAACACCCGAGCGATCGCGGTCGCCGCATCAGGTGTAAACGTAATTGAGCAGATCGCTCCGGTGGGGGAAACGGTGCCGTCCTCGGGACCGTCCGGTGCGCCATAGGCCATGTATCCAGAAGGTCCGTCGCTTGCGTTCAAACCCCAGTAGCCGTCGGCGTAGGTTTTGCGGCTTTCCGAGTGATCAATGCAGTATTGTCTATGCATCTTAGTGGCGTTTGTCGATGAGACCCAATAGTCGTAGCCGAGACCATCACGTTGGTTGGCGAAGTTGAAGAATCCGATCGGCATCTGATGGATAAAGATCGGCCCTGCCTCGAGCAATTCGAGGTCACCGTAGGTTTGTTTTTTCCGACGAATTGCGCTCCAGGTTACCTCGGGAAGCGGCTCGGCCGGCGCGCCCAGACCAAGCAGGGCGAGTAAGATTGCTTCACTGTAGGAGTCATAGTTATAGTTGATGAAACCGTTTTCAGGGGTCCATCCATGAGATAGCACCCGTTTTTCCGGCTCAGCGCCGCCGTTTGTAAGCATCCACCACCAATCAATCCTGTGATAAAGAAGGTCACAATAGTTATAAATATCAATAGTAGAGGGTTCCCTTACAAAAAATTGAGCGCATACGATTGCTCCGCAAAGAAGGAGGGCGGTATCTTGGCTCGAATACTCGCTCCCCCACGCTCGCGCGCCATTTCGCTTATCAACAAAGCGACACATCCAGCCGCGCTGGTGCGGCATCGTGAGTAAAAAACGCAAGGTGGTGCGAGCTCGCTCAGCGGCTTCCAGACGCGTCAACCACTGATTTGCCACTCCAATCGGCAATGCTGCCAATCCGTAGCCGGTAGCTGCAATTGACGCGACGGTAAAATCGTCGTCTCCGAAGTTGGAGGCTCGATCATTGATCAGACCGGTCGCTGGATGAGCCTTTTCCCAAAAAAAA
>DASZHC010000002.1:0-3268 GCA_035938215.1 Chthoniobacterales bacterium | reverse complement strand
CGCGCAAATTCGTTGAGTTTGCGCTCCCGAAATTGGAGGTCTTTTCCTGGTGGACATCGGGTGGCGAAGCTGCTGCCCTCGACGCGCTCTTTAACACCTACAAGAAGCAATTCCCCGGGATTGGTATCATTAATGCCACGGTTGCCGGCGGAAGCGGATCGGGCGCGCGTCCTGTGCTCCAGACACGCCTTGCTGTCAACAACCCTCCGGACACGTGGCAAAGTCATCCGGGATGGGAATTACTGGGCCAGTACGTAAACCCGGGATACTGCGAACCGATCACCGAGCTTTACGAGAGCGGCGGTTGGGACAAGGCCTTTCCCAAGGCGCTCGTGAATATGGTTTCCCAGGAAGGAAAGGCGTACGCCGTGTTGACCGGCGTTCATCATGGCAATGTCCTCTGGTACAATAAGAAGCTGTTGCAAAAATACGGCATTACGCTCCCTAAGAGGCTGAGCTTTGACGAATTCTTTGCTATTTGCGACAAGCTGAAAGCCGCCGGAGTCCCGGCAATTGGCGTCGGTGATTCGGGAATCTGGGCTTCTAGCCAACTTTTTGAGAATACGCTTCTTGGAGTCGTCGGTCCGCAGGGCTGGACGGATCTCTTCAGCGGCAAAATGCAATGGGACGATCCCAAGGTTAAACAAGCGATGGAGTATTTCGCAAAGATGCAGGACTACCTGAATCCGGACCATGCAGATCTGACTTGGGATCAAGCCGTTAAGGAACTGATGGACGGCAAGGTTGCATTCAATTCGATGGGCGACTGGGCCGATGGCGAATTTATTAAAGCCAAAATGAAAGAGAACGAAGACTTCGGCTGGGTGAACCATCCGGGGACGGACGGCTCCTTTTTGATTGTGGCTGACGGATTTACTCTGGCGAAAGGTGCGCCGCACAAGGAATCGGCTATCGCGTGGCTGAGAACCATCGGAACCAAGGAGGCGCAGGAAGCATTCAACCCGTTAAAGGGTTCGATTCCGGCACGGACCGACGTCGATAAGTCGAAGTTTGATGCCTACCATCGCTGGTCGATGGAAGAGTTCGCCAAGGATAGATTACTCCCCAGCTGCGTCCACGGCGGAGCTGCGCCTGAAGCGTTTCAAAAGGCATTGAACGACGCCGTATCTTCTTTCGTTCGGAATAAGAACGCCGACAACTTTGCGACAGCGCTCGCGCAGGAATCAAAGAAGGTCGCTCCAATCATGGGCAGGCTGCAATTTTCGTCGGAGACAATTGCGCTGGTAAGCCCCGATTTGCCGCCGGGTGCTCCGCCGCAATACGCCGAAGATGTTAAAGGTGCCGGCAAACTGAACATTATCTTTCATTTCCGCTCGGGAAGCACCCGGCTGGATGATCGGGCTCTGGCGGACATGAGTCGTCTTGTGAGCCTTCTCCAGAGCCCGACCTACCAGGGCAAGAGTCTTCTGCTCTTTGGTTTTTCGGATGCCTTGGGCAGAAATCAGCTTAATTCGGTCATTTCAAAGCGACGCGCAACGTCGGTTGGGGAAGAATTGCAAAGGCGGGGCATAACTCCTTCGCTCGTCACCGGCTACGGAAAAGCTTTGCCCATCGCCCCAAACGAAACGCAGGAAGGTCGAGAACAAAACCGGCGCGTTGAGATATGGCTTCGATGAGAATCGACGTGTAGCCGGCCGGTCTCGCGAGGTAGACTGGCAGGGCCGCATCTCCGAGGCGGCGTCATATTTCTCTTTCCTGCTCGAATTGAAAATAAAAATCGGACGGCACAGAGCCCGTCCCTCCCATCAATAGAGAGATCGGCGAAAATGGCCCTTCTCGGCGATTGCCTTGCAAGTCCGCCTCCGGGGAAGTCTCTACGTTCCGTAAAGCCGGTCTCCAAAATCTCCGAGACCGGGAAGAATATACTTTCGCGCGTTCAATTCACGATCCAACGCCGCCGCAATGATAGGAATATTCGAACCGAGCGCTTCAACCGCGCCAACGCCCTCAGGCGCAGCTACAATACAGACGAGCGTCGGGGTCCTGCAACCGTGCTCTCGCACAAGCTGAATCGCCTGAACCGCGGATCCGCCGGTTGCCAGCATCGGGTCGACTATCAATACCCTTTGCGAGTCAAACAGCGGAAGCTTGCAGTAGTAGCTTCTGGCAATTGCTGTTGCGTGGTCGCGCTCCAGCCCGATATAGCCAACGCTTACGTCCGGAAATAGATCCGTAAACGGCTGGACCATGGAAATGCCGGCCCGTAGAACCGGGACGACGACCAGAGGTTGGGCAAGCACTCTTCCCTTGTGCCTCTCAAGCGGAGTGGCCACTTCAATCTCCCGCATCGCGATGTCTCGCGTGGCTTCAAGCGCAAGCAGAAGACTGATCTGATAGGCCAGCGTACGAAATGTCGCTGGTTTGGTCGTCTCATCCCGCAGGTGGGTGACAACATGAGTTGCGAGTGGGTGATCTAAAAGTTGAAGCATGGGCGACGCTCACTCTATTTTTTTGTTCCATGATGTAACGCGTTTTTCACAGAACTCGAAGCCGCATTTTGGGCGATCCGCTCAATGTGGGCCCGGAAATCCGGGTCTTCACCTTCGAGCAGTTCGGAAAGTGCTTGCCGGAAGTCCGACCTGCGGCACCATTCCCTCATATAATCCTCCCAGGACGACCAAAGGCGACGTTGCTGCTTGCTCATCCGCTCTTCGAACACAAGGATATAGGCACGTTCGAAGATTGAAACGAGGATGCCGAACAACGCCAGCTTCCTCTCCATCTGCTCTTCGCTCATCTGTCCCACCGGAGCGTTTTTTCGCAGCAGTTGCAGATCCGAGTTGTCCAGGACCAATTTGAGAAAGCTGGTGTACTCATCTGATAGCCGTTGATAGATCTCTTCCTCGTCGATGAACCGTTGCTTCCGGCGTTCTATGACGAACACCAGAATCGCGAATGGCAAAGCAAACGTCTCGACCAGGTAAAATGAAAATTCGACCACATTGATCCATGGCATCAAGAATCCTCGCCCAAGAAAGGCTAAACGGCGAGCGCACGGCGTGGCCTGCGCTTAGCCCGAAAATCTCACGAGCCAAAGCGCTTGTGAGATTTTCGCGCTTTAGAGCCGCTCAGGAGGCGGCTCCGGAGGAATATTGGATTTTCAACAGGACCATGCCCCATCCGGAAATAAGCATTCAACACGATCCGGTCCACACAATCGTAGCTGCCGGTCAAGAGTTCCGCATAACGATCACTCAACGAGTCGGACATGTTTCGGAGCTAAACACATGTTCTGGAGCCGCTGCAA
>DASZHC010000001.1:0-43824 GCA_035938215.1 Chthoniobacterales bacterium | reverse complement strand
CTACTGAAGATGAGCAATTTGATCAATATGATGATTAGGCTCGTTTAAACCAGTAGAGATGTAATTACCTGAAATAGGGGGGGAGAGCGGTCCTTCCTGTTTCAGATGGAGATAAAATCACCCCTGTAATAATAGCCGATTTGTTAAGAAGCCGATTTTCGCATGAGTATCCCTGATCACTTCCGAGCGCTGATCATTAGCGAGCCGAAGGATGGCGGCCGGGCCACCGGAAAGCTCGCAACGATCTCGCGAGACGCCTTACCTACCCAAGGCGAAGTCCTGGTGCAGGTATTCTTTTCGAGTCTCAACTACAAGGATGCCTTGGCGGTGAGTGGGCGACCGAAGATCGTTCGATCATTCCCGATGGTTCCAGGCATTGATTTGGCGGGAATCGTCGCAGAGTCAAGCGATTCCAGATTCAAACGCGGCGATTCTGTGCTAGCTACCGGATGGGGCCTGGGCGAACGATATTGGGGCGGTATGGCAGAGTTTGCATCCGCGAAAGCTGATTGGCTACTCCCTGGACTCAGCCTGTTGACCAGTATGGCCTTTGGCACGGCGGGACTGACCGCAATGCTCTCGGTGTTGGCGCTTGAACTTTCGCAAAGGCGGCACGATGAAGGGCGCTTTTGCTGAAAAGCGGACAGCGGAAGCCGTTGCTCTCTAACAGATAGTGCTAAGAAAATAGAAAAGAGAATTCAGAAGACAGAAGTCAGAAGTCACAACCTTAAACTCGGACGGCGAACTCCGAACCCTGAACTCCGAACTCCAAACTAGATAATGATCTATGAATGATATGCTGCGCCCCCTCCGGGCTGGCAAAGGTAAGACCGGCTTTTATTTTTCCTTGCCAGCATTGGAACAGAAGGGATTGGGAAAAATATCCCGCCTGCCCGTAAGCATCCGGATCGTGCTTGAATCGGTGCTCCGCAACTGCGATGGCAAGAAAGTTACCGAAAAGGATGTAGAGACTTTAGCCGCATGGAATGCCAAGGCGCCTGCACCGGAAGAGATCCCGTTCATCGTTGCGCGCGTGGTGCTGCAGGACTTCACCGGCGTGCCGCTCCTGGTCGATCTTGCGGCGATGCGCGCTGCGGTCGCCAGATTGAACAAGGATCCCAAGGTAATCGAGCCGCTGGTGCCTGTGGATCTTGTGGTCGATCACTCGGTGCAAGTAGACTTCTTCGGTTCGCCCGATGCGGTGCGGCTGAACCTCGAAATGGAATTCCAACGGAATCGCGAACGCTATCAATTTCTCAAATGGGGCCAGCAAGCCTTTAAGACCTTCGGTGTGGTTCCGCCGGGAATCGGCATCGTTCACCAGGTGAACCTCGAATACCTGGCTAAGGGAGTCCTCAGCTCGGAAACGTCCAAGGGCACCGTCTATTATCCGGACACGCTTGTCGGCACCGACTCCCACACGACCATGATTAATGGCCTGGGTGTCGTCGGCTGGGGCGTCGGGGGGATCGAGGCCGAGGCCGGCATGCTCGGGCAGCCTGTCTATTTTCTCACGCCGGAAGTCGTGGGGGTTCACCTCACGGGCTCCCTCAAGGAAGGCGTCACCGCCACGGACCTCGTCCTGCGGATCACGGAATTGCTCCGAAAACAGAAGGTTGTGGGCAAATTTGTCGAGTTCTTTGGGGAAGGCGCGGCGGCGCTTTCCGTCACCGATCGAGCCACCATCGGAAACATGGCTCCCGAATATGGCGCCACAATGGGTTTCTTTGGTGTGGACGAAGAGACTCTCGCTTACCTGCGTGGCACCGGTCGAAGTGATGAGCTATGCGAGACGTTCGAGAGTTACTATCGGGCCCAGGGTCTCTGGGGAATCCCACGCAAGGGTGACGTGGATTACACTGTGGAAGTCGAACTGGCTCTCGATAGCATCGTACCGGCTGTGGCCGGTCCGAAGCGGCCCCAGGACCGCATCAATCTTCCCGAGCTCAAACAAACGTTTGCGACCCTGCTTGAAAGGCCGCTAAGAGAAGGAGGATATGGTAAAGGGAAGGATGACCGATTGGTCAAAGTGCCCGTGCACATCAATGGTTCCAATCGCGGCGTCGAGGCCGAGATGCCTTCTACCGACACAAACGCAAACCACCCTGAAGAGGGCTTGGCGAAAAACGAAGCGGAACTGATCCAAAACCGTCCAACACCTGACAGACCGGTCTTTCCGGCGTCGGCATACCGCCCGGCCGACACGCAAATCGGGAACGGGAGCGTACTCATCGCCGCGATAACAAGTTGCACCAATACCAGCAATCCGAGTGTCATGCTCGGTGCGGCTCTGCTCGCCAAGAAGGCCGTGGAGCGAGGGCTGAAGGTGAATCCGGCCGTCAAGACGTCACTGGCGCCCGGTTCGCGCGTCGTCACCGACTACCTCGAGAAAACGGGTCTTCAGCCCAGCTTCGACACACTCGGCTTTCAAACTGTCGGCTATGGCTGCACAACATGTATTGGCAATTCCGGCCCGCTTCATCCCGCTCTGGAAGAGGCCATCGCCCAACACGATCTCGTTGCCGCCAGTGTGCTTTCGGGCAATCGCAATTTCGAGGCTCGGGTGCATCAAAATATCCGCGCTAATTTCCTCATGTCGCCTCCGCTTGTCGTTGCTTTTGCGTTGGCCGGCACGGTGGATATTGACCTCAGCTCAGAACCCCTCGGAAAGGACAAGGACGGCAACGACGTCTATCTGAAAGAAATCTGGCCTTCGCTGGAAGAAATCCGTTTGGCTATGCAGGCAGCGTTCAAGCCAGAAGTCTATCGCGATCTCTACTCCGATTTCGCCGGGCAAAACCCGAAGTGGAATGAAATTCCTTCGTCCACCGGCGAGGTTTACGCGTGGAATAGCGAGAGTACCTACATTCAGGAACCGCCATTCTTCGCCGGTTTCAGTATGGACGTCGGCCACATCGTCGAAATCAAGGGGGTGCGCCCTCTGGGTATTTTTGGTGATTCGGTTACCACCGATCACATCAGTCCGGCGGGTGCGATCAGGAAGACCAGCCCCGCCGGGAAATTCCTCTTGCAGAACGGCGTGGCGCCAGTCGATTTCAACAGCTACGGTTCCCGGCGCGGGAACGATCGCGTCATGACCCGCGGCACGTTTGCGAATGTCCGCATCAAGAACCTGATGCTTCCGGGTATAGAAGGCGGATACACCCTCTATTTCGGCGAAAGGGAGGTTCACGCACCTGACAAGGAGATCAAGGCCAAAGAGGGTAAACCGACGTTTATCTACGACGCTTGCATGGCCTACAAGGCCGATGGGATCCCACTCATCATCTTCGCCGGCCAGGAATACGGGACCGGCTCCAGCCGTGACTGGGCCGCCAAGGGTACCAGTCTTTTGGGCGTAAAAGTCGTCGTGGCCCAAAGCTTCGAGCGCATCCATCGTTCGAACCTTGTGGGGGTGGGCGTGCTTCCGCTCCAATTCCCAGATGGCGTGACGGCTCAGACCCTGGGTCTGGAGGGCACGGAAGTCTTCGACGTGCTTGGGCTCTCCGATGATATTACGCCACGTCAGGATGTCACTTTACGCATAACGCGCAAGGGTGGCTCGATTGTCGACCAAACGGTGAAGCTCCGTATTGATACGCCCATCGAGATCGACTACTACCGGCACGGAGGCATCCTGCCTTTCGTGCTCCGTCAATTGCTGACTCAGACCACTAACTGATTATGAAGAACTCATCTAATTCGAACGATTTTGCCGAACTACATTGGGACGGCAAAAAAGCAATGTTGCCCTTGATTGAAGGATCTGCCGGTGAGCGTGCTGTTGACATTAGCAAACTGCGCGATCAGACCGGTCTGATCACTCTCGACAGCGGTTACGGGAACACAGGTTCCTGTCAGAGCGCCATTACGTTTATCGACGGAGAAAAAGGCATTCTTCGCTACCGCGGCATTCCAATCGAGGAACTGGCGGAGCAATCGAGCTTCGTCGAGACTGCTTTTCTGATCATCTACGGAAAGCTCCCCACGAAAGCCGAGCTAGCACGCTTCTCCGAACTGCTCACAATGCACGAGCTAATTCACGAAGACATGAAATTTCACTTCGAAGGATATCCGCCCAATGCTCACCCAATGGCGATCCTATCGTCGATGATCAATGCTGCAGGCTGCTATTATCCAGAACTGCTTGCGCCACAGGAGTCCCACGACTTTGCTACCGAAACCGCTTTTATCCTTTCTCAGGTTCGCACGATCGCCGCGTTCGCCTACCGCAAATCGCGGGGGCTGCCGTTTATTTACCCGAAGCCGGAATACAAATACTCAGCGAACTTTCTGCATATGATGTTCTCCAAACCTAACGCCGACTATGAATTGAAACCGGAAGTCGTGCGCGCTCTGGATTTGATTCTTGTCCTCCACGCCGACCACGAACAGAATTGTTCGACGTCCACGGTGCGGATGGTGGCTTCCAGCAAGGCGAATCTTTTTGCGAGCACGGCGTCGGGCGTGTGTGCGCTTTGGGGGCCGCTACATGGCGGCGCAAACCAAGCCGTGATCGAGATGCTCAAACAAATTCGCCAGGAAGGCGATGACGGGTCACGCTTCATGGAAGCCGCCAAGGACAAAAAGAGCGGGCGCCGGCTCATGGGTTTCGGCCATCGCGTTTACAAGAACTACGACCCACGTGCAAAGATCATTAAAAAACAATGCGACGAGTTACTCAAAGCGCTGAAGATCAGCGATCCTCTGCTGGATATCGCCTTGAAGCTCGAGCAGGTAGCCTTGCGCGACCCGTATTTCATCGAACGAAAGCTCTATCCAAATGTTGATTTCTACAGTGGTATTATGATGCGCGCCCTCGGAATCCCATTGGAAATGTTCACGGTAATCTTTGCTATAGGGCGAATGCCGGGTTGGATTGCAAATTATCATGAGGTCAGTCAAACCGAAGGCGGACGCATTTGCCGTCCGCGACAGATTTATATTGGCGAGCCGCTGGCACCCTACGTGCCAGTTGACCAACGCGTGAAGGGATGACTGAGGCGCAACGGCTCACCCTTCGAAAGTCAGGTTCGCTGGCGGGACCTGCCCAAGCTGGAGGTGTGCATGAACAGATCGGACTTTCAAATGAGGTTTAAATGACAGACAGTAGGCTTATGCAAATGAATGAAACGTTAGCCGAAATCATTCGGGGACGCACCATTGGGCTCGTAAACAAGGAGGGAGGTTTGGTTACGATTGTGTTTAACGATTGTTCCAGGATGCAGGTGAAAGTTATTGAAGGTCCGACGATGAACATGTTGGGCGAGGGTAGAATCGAAGCCGTGGGAGAGGACGGAGCCGAACTTACTCTCTTCGGCGAGGATGATCGGAGGGCAATTCTGAGGCTGGCTGCTCCGGGCGCTTCTATAACCGTTAAGGATAAAGACGGCTTAGTAGAATACGCAGGATAATAAGAATGAGAGATTCTACCTCTTCTGTTGCCCGAGCCTTCAGCGAGGAAATAGCATAGCGCACGTCTAAGTGACTAACTATCATGTCTCTTAACGCTACTACGAGTGCCGCACGCCCTGAACCGGACACGCTTCTGCAGCAAATAGCCGATTACGTTCTTGGCGTCGAAAAGATAACTAGTGGCGAAGCGCTTGATACCGCGCGCCTTTGCCTCATGGACTCGCTTGGATGCGGTCTTCTGGCATTGAACTATCCCGCTTGCACCAAGCTTCTCGGGCCGGTTGTCCCTGGCGCAACCATGCCTGGAACAGGGGCGCGCGTGCCCGGAACCAGTTACGAGCTCGACCCGATTCAAGCCGCGTTCAACATCGGCGCGATCGTGCGCTGGCTCGACTATAACGACACGTGGCTTGCCGCGGAATGGGGACATCCTTCCGACAATCTTGGCGGCGTTCTCGCGGTCGCAGATTACTTGGCCCGGAAGCGTGTTCGCGAGGGAGAAGAGGCTATCACGATTCGCGATGTGCTGATCGCGATGATTCAGGCCCACGAGATCCAGGGTGTGCTTGCCTTGGAGAACAGCTTCAATCGCGTTGGGCTTGATCACGTAGTCCTGGTGCGAATTGCTTCAACTGCCGTGGTCACGCGTCTGCTTGGTGGAACGCGCCAGGATGTCATAAACGCACTCTCGAATGCGTTTATCGACGGCGCAGCGCTGCGCGTCTATCGGCACGCACCTAACACGGGGTCGCGCAAATCGTGGGCTGCGGGCGACGCCACGAGCCGCGGCGTGCGCCTTGCTTTACAGTCGCTCCGCGGGGAAATGGGATATCCCGGCGCCCTTAGTGCTAAATTGTGGGGTTTTCAGGATGCGCTGTTTCGGGGCAAACCGCTCCAGGTGCCGGACCGGGGATTCGGGACCTACGTGATGGAGAATATCTTGTTCAAAATCTCGTTCCCGGCGGAGTTCCATGCCCAGACCGCCGTGGAAGCCGCGCTTGCGTTGCATCCGGAGGTGAAGGATCGTCTGAACGCTATTGACCGCGTGATTGTTGAGACCCAGGAAAGCGGCAAGCGTATCATCGACAAGATCGGTCCGCTGGACAACCCGGCTGACAGGGACCACTGCATCCAATACATGGTTGCGGTCCCACTTATCTTCGGGCGGTTAAGCGCTGAGGATTACGAGGATCGGTTCGCGCGCGATCCTCGCATTGATCGTTTGCGGGAGAAAATGGAGGTTTCGGAGAACAAGGGTTTCACGACCGATTATCTCGATCCGGCGAAGCGCTCGATCGGGAACAGTGTTCAAGTATTTTTCTCCGATGGCACACAGACCGATCGGATTGCGGTTGAATATCCGATCGGCCATCGCAGGCGACGCATGGAGGGGATTCCTCTCCTGCTTGAGAAATTCGATCGTAATGTGAGAGGTCGGATTCCGCCACGCAACGCAGACTCGATCGTTGCGCTCTGCGCCGATCAGGCGCGCCTGGAATCAACGCCGGTGAACCGCTTTATGAACCTGTTTGTTGTATGACATTTTCAGATATGGCGGTCGCGACCCTTTCCCCAGCTCCCCAGAGGAAATTCTCCAAAAATCCGTTCGCTGCCTTCTATCAGTCTTCGATTGGCAAGAAGATAATCGTCGGTATTACGGGGCTTATCTGGGTTCTCTATGTCCTTGGACATCTTGCCGGAAATCTGCAGATCTTTCTGGGCCAGGATCGAATCAATGCCTACGCTCAGTTTCTTCAAGGCCTTGGTCCCCTGCTCTGGGCTGTGCGCATCATCCTTGTCGTCGCGTTGGTGACACACATCGTGGCAACGCTTCAACTTGCGCAAGAGAATCGAGTCGCCAAGAGTACCAAATATGCCGTGCCGGGCTACCAGAGGTCAACGCTCGCATCTCGAACAATGGTGGTAACCGGGTTGTTCGTTTTGTGTTTTGTGATTTACCACATTCTGCATTTCACGCTTCAGGTTACGCATCCGCAATACCGCGAGCTTCACGATTCGCTTGGACGCCACGACGTCTACCGAATGCTGATTCTCAGCTTCAGTAAGCCCCTGATCTCCCTTTTCTATATACTGGGGGTCTTTTTTCTTGGCGGTCACCTCAGCCACGGGATCGCGAGCGTCACTCAAACGCTGGGAGTGAATAACCGTAAACTGTCCGAATCGATATCGAAGGGAGGCTTCATTCTGGCGTGGCTGGTATTTGCGGGCTACGCCGTGATCCCGATCTCCGTCCTTCTCGGCTTTATCAAGCAGGGCCCATGATAACGCTCGATCCAAAAATTCCGTCCGGACCACTGGAGAAGAAGTGGGAAAAACACCGTATCGAGTCAAAGCTCGTCAATCCCAATAACAAGCGGAAATTCGACATCATTGTCGTAGGGAGCGGCCTCGCCGGCGGATCCGCGGCGGCTACCCTCGCAGAACTCGGCTATAACGTAAAATGTTTTTGTTTCCAAGACTCTCCTCGGCGGGCGCATAGCATCGCCGCACAGGGAGGCATCAATGCGGCGAAAAATTATCAGAACGACGGTGACAGCGTTTTCCGTCTTTTTTACGACACAATTAAAGGCGGGGATTTTCGGTCTCGGGAAGCGAACGTCTACCGCCTGGCGGAAATCAGCAAGCTGATCATCGATCAATGCGTCGCACAAGGTGTTCCTTTTGCTCGTGAATATGGCGGACTGCTTGCAAATCGGTCATTTGGCGGGGCCCAGGTCTCAAGAACATTTTATGCCCGTGGTCAAACCGGGCAGCAACTGCTTCTGGGCGCCTACCAGGCATTGGCGCGCCAGGTTGCCCTGGGCGGAGTGAAAATGTTTCCCCGTACGGAAATGCTCGATCTGGTGCTGGTCGATGGCCATGCCAAAGGAATAGTCGTTCGGGACTTGATTACAGGTCAGATCAGCTCGCATGCCGGAGATGCGGTAATCCTGGCGACTGGCGGTTACGGCAACGTTTTTTACCTGTCGACCAACGCGCGTGGATGCAATGTTTCGGCGACTTACCGCGCTTACAAGCGCGGTGCCCTTTTTGCCAATCCATGTTACACGCAGATCCATCCAACCTGCATTCCGGTCAGCGGTTCTTACCAGTCAAAATTAACGCTGATGTCCGAGTCGCTCCGTAATGACGGACGAGTCTGGGTTCCGAAAAAGAAGGGTGATACGCGAGCTCCTCAACAAATTCCAGAAGAAGAGAGAGATTACTATCTTGAGCGGAAATATCCAAGCTTCGGGAATCTCGCTCCGCGCGATATCGCTTCACGCAGTGCCAAGGAAGTTTGCGACGAAGGCCGCGGCGTCGGCCCTGGAGGACTGGGCGTTTACCTCGATTTTACGGACTCGATCAGGCGACTGGGCGAAGGAACCATCCGCGAGCGTTATGGCAACCTCTTCGACATGTACCATAACATTACCGCGGAAGACGCCTACAAAGGCCCGATGCGGATCTATCCGGCCGTGCATTACACCATGGGCGGTCTCTGGGTTGACTACAATCTGATGAGCACAATCCCGGGTTTGCATATCCTTGGTGAAGCCAACTTCTCCGATCACGGGGCAAATCGCCTGGGCGCGAGCGCGCTTATGCAGGGGCTTGCAGACGGCTACTTCGTGATCCCGTACACGATCGGCAATTACCTTGCCACGCAAATGGGCAAGAAGATCTCTCCGGATCGCCCCGAATTCAAGGCAGTCGAACAAGAGGTTCGTGATCGCATCGCCAAGCTCCTGTCAATCAAGGGCAAAAAACCTGTAACGCATTTCCATCGGGAACTTGGTCTGCTGCTTTGGAATAAATGTGGGATGGCGCGCTCCGCTTCCGGGCTGAAGGAGGCGTTGCAACAAATTCCCGAGATCCGCGAGGAGTTTTGGCAAAACGTTAACGTCCTCGGTGACAGCCAGGATTTCTGCCAGTCTTTGGAACACGCCGGACGGGTTGCCGATTTTCTGGAATTTGCGGAATTGATGTGTCTGGACGCATATGAACGCAATGAATCGTGTGGAGGCCATTTCCGGGTTGAATACCAGACCGAAGATGGGGAGGCACTTCGTAATGATGATGAATTTTGTCATGTCGCAGCTTGGCAATTCAACGGCGGGGATCGGCGACCGACCCGCATTGTGGAGCCGTTGGTATTTGAGAATGTGAAACTTGCTCAAAGGAGCTATAAATGAACTTTGCGCTGAAAGTCTGGCGCCAGAAGAACTCCAAAACAGCCGGCTCGTTCGTCGATTACGAGGCCGATGATATTCCGGAAGAAGCATCCTTTCTGGAGATGCTGGATATCGTGAACGAAGGATTGATCACCCGAAACGAGGAGCCGATTGCGTTCGACTCGGATTGCCGGGAGGGGATTTGCGGGATGTGTTCCCTTGTCATCAACGGCATTCCTCATGGACCCGGCAAGGCAAGGACCACCTGCCAGCTTTACATGCGGCAATTCAAAAGCGGGAACACGATCTGGATTGAACCATTCCGAGCCAAAGCCTTCCCGATAATTAAGGACCTTACCGTGGATCGCAGCGCTTTCGATCACATCATCGAAGCCGGTGGATATATCTCGGTTCGAGCCGGTTCGGCGCCCGAAGGCAACTCGTTGCCGGTACCAAAGCATGACGCAGATCTTTCGATGGAGGCAGCCGCGTGTATCGGCTGCGGCGGCTGCGTCGCGGCTTGTCCAAACTCTTCCGCCATGCTTTTTGTCGCTGCCAAGGTTTCACATCTCGGACTCCTGCCTCAAGGACAGGCGGAACGGAATAAGCGGGTTATCGCAATGGTTCGGAAAATGGATGAGCTCGGGTTCGGGAATTGCAGAAACCACTACGAATGCGAAGCGGTATGTCCGGCTGAGGTAAGCGCAACGTTTATTTCCAGGCTGAATCGCGATTACGCTGTCGCAGTCACCAGGCAGGGGGTTGCCGTTTAGCCCTGGCTTAACTCGGAAAAGTCACAATGAATAAAATCGGAATTAATGACTTTTGACGAAAGGGATCGACTAGCGATGGTGTCCATTCCAGCCCTGGAAAGGCCTAGTTATGCTAGCTTTCGTTCCACAACCTGCCGCATTATTTTCCGCGTTATTCCGCAACCTCGGCTTCTCGAGTATGCGGGAGCGGTAGGACTAATTGCCCTTAGTTAGCACTCAAGGAAGCTCGCTGCCGATTTCCTTTGTCACTTGCCGACTGCATGAGAAGCATGGGGCGCGAATCCGGGTTCATAAGGTAGCTGTGCCACCCTAGCCACCGGAAAGTGAAATTTGTCTTTTTAAGGCTACCAGGTACGTTCGGCTCGGCCGCAATAACGCTGCAGCAGAATCGATCCAGCTTGCCGCCATTCCAATGGTGACGCTTACGATGAAAGGGCAGCACACAACGATTAAAGCGAACCTGGCGATTATAGGTAGGTTGACGCCAATTCTGTGGACAACTAATTCCGAACCGAAGAGAAAAGTTGTGACCTATGTTTTTGCATGAAAAACTTTGCCAAAAACTTACTCAGTTGTTTTTTCGGCCACAGTGAGAGGACGAAAACTAGAAACCCGCTGGAACTTCAGTTCACTCCGCCTTAGATTTTAACAATATGAAATCTCCCCTCAAAGTCGCCGTGACTGGGGCCGCAGGCCAGATCGGCTATTCTTTGCTATTTCGCATTGCGTCCGGGTCAATGTTTGGTCCGGAACAACCGGTAGAACTTCGTCTCATTGAAATTCCCCAAGCCCTAACAGCGCTTGAAGGGGTGGTCATGGAATTACAGGACTGCGCGTTTCCTCTGGTCAGCGCTGTCGTGCCGACAGCCGATCCTGCGGAAGGCTTCGCCGGCGTGAACTGGGCTCTGCTCGTCGGCAGCGTGCCGCGTAAACAAGGAATGGAGCGCAAGGATTTGCTCGGAATCAACGGCAAAATCTTTACCGGACAGGGTCAGGCGATCGAAAAGAATGCGGCTTCAAACGTTCGCGTCCTCGTCGTGGGCAACCCATGTAACACGAATTGTCTGATCGCCATGAACAACGCCAAGGGTGTACCTTCCGATCGGTGGTTTGCCATGACGCGTCTGGACGAAAATCGCGCCAAATCGCAATTAGCTGCAAAGGCTGGGACCCATGTCACCGAAGTCACAAATCTTACCATCTGGGGCAACCATTCAGCGACCCAATATCCTGACTTTTACAACGCGAAGATCAGTGGCAGACCTGTGCCCAAAGTGATCTCCGATGAAGAATGGTTGAAGGGTCCTTTTATTTCTACCGTCCAGCAGCGAGGCGCCGCGATTATTAAAGCTCGCGGGTCATCCTCCGCAGCGTCGGCCGCCAATGCCGCCGTTGACACCGTTCGATCTCTCACGATGCCTACAGCTTCGGGAGATTGGTACAGCGTTGCTGTTGCTTCCGACGGAAGCTACGGGGTTGAAAAAGGACTCATGAGTTCGTTTCCCATTCGCACAGCCGGGGAAAGCTGGGAAATTGTTCAGAGCCTCCCGCTGAATGATTTCAGCCGCGACAAAATCAGCGCATCCATCAACGAACTGAAACAAGAGAAATCCCTAGTTTCCGACCTTCTAAGGTCCAAGTAAACGACTATGAGGTGCTAAAGGACGTGGTTGCCCCTCCGCAATCCGCCGATATCGAGCAGCAACGCTGCAAGATAGAGCGAAACTTTTGTTAGGAAATCGGCTTACAACACCGCTGCCGAACGACGTCTGCGCGAGGAGAATGAGCGTTTGGAGGCCGAAAGGCGCCAGAAGGAAAACCAGGAGAGCCCAGCTGATCAATCAAGCTAGCAAAGAGGTCTTGGTCGCACCATCTCTCTTTAGCCAGCCTGGACCGGGTTCAACGGCTAGAGGCTCATCGGTGGCGCCTAAAGGACAGCCGGTTCCCTCGCATCTTGATTTATGGAGGTCCCCGGCGTCGTATCGGCCTGCAAAATCAAGATCGGGCATGGCCTATTGCGAAGGATATGTTCGGCATCAGAACCACAGGCTAGCCGGGTCAACCAGTTGTAATGATGGGTCGAGATTATGATCAGGTCGATGTCTCGTTCCTTTGCCGTGTTGACAATTTCTTCGCATGGCGTTGGATTGAAAGCGACGTCAATTTTTTATTAAGTGATCGATTTCCATAGCGATCAGGCACACATCATCTGTGAAGTCTTTCGTAGCCGCAAACTCCTGAACTTCAGCGACGAGCTGCTTGCAAAGTTCGTCAGCACAAAGGTCGGTTCGTCGACTCACCGCTCGTAGCAGCAAGGCCTGATCGAAATATTGCCCATCGGCTCCTTCGACCTCGAATAATCCGTCGGTAAAAAGCAGCAAGGTGTCTCCTGCGCTGACCTTACAGGACGAACTGTTGTATTGTGCGTCATCAAAGATCCCCAGTACCTGGCCGGGTTTCGATCCGCGAAAGGAAAGGGGCTCAACGCTTCCTTGCGCACGGTGCACGCAGAGAGGGACTGGATGGCCCGCGTTTGCATAACGCAGTTCACCTCGGGCAACGTCAGCCAACACATAGCATGCTGATACGAACATCGTCAGACCTGTGTGCCGTAGAATGTGGAAAATGCCCCGGTTTAGTTCTTGAAGAAATCTTGATGGCTCGGTTGCTTGTAGGCGCGCTTCTTCCACAAGCGCACGTAGGATCGCAGCCACAAGCGCTGCACGCACGCCGTGCCCCATCACGTCGCAAATAAATACTCCAGCGACAGAGTCGGAGAGTTGGAAAACGTGGAAGAAGTCACCACCCACCCCGGAGGAGGGACGAAAAAAATGGCGAAATCGCAGCGCACTCGCCGCCGGCGAAGCAGAACTGGGAAAGATCGGATACTGCTGCGGTAGCAACGCGTTCTGCAACTCGCGCGCCGTCTCCAGGTCTTCCTCCAATTGTGCATTTTTCTCACGCAGCTCCTCTGCATATCTCGCCAATTGCTCCTCCGCATTCTTGCGCGCCGTAATGTCTCGCGTCGTGGACACCAAACCGATTAGCTCTCCCTTTTCATCGCGCAGGGACATCTTTGTAACCGCTATCCAGACTTTGTTCCCAGCACCGTCAATGGCTTCGTCCACACTCTGTACGACTGGTTCGCCTGATCGCAATACGCGAAGATCCTCAGCATGAAACTTTGCCGCACTTTCAGCCGGAAAGAAATCGAACAAGGTCTTGCCGACCACCTCCGAGCTATCCTTTGCGCCGAGGAAACGCGCATGCCCGCTGTTGTCGAAAATATACCGCCCTTTCAGGTCCTTAATGGAGACATTATCGGGCATCGAATCTAGCACTACGCGTAGCATTTTATTTTCAAATGCAAGCCTTTCAGCCCGTTGCCGATATTCGGATAATTCCTTTTCGGTCATTAACTGATCCGGGCGCGTCCAGTCCTGGTCGTCTTTCATATCGGCCTGTGTACTCCCTTAAGCCTACCACTTCGGAGGCGAATCAACACGAGCACATTATGCCGGAATAAGGGGGGCTCACAACAATATTACGGAGGGATGATGCTCGAGTTGGAAACTGCTGTCCAGCGGTCAGTGGATCCCAACGCCCGTCCCGGATGGTGTAGAAAGCACAGTTTTACCTCTCAAGCCGGTTGCTATTGATTCGGTGTGCACCCATGAATTGCAAATCGCTCGGCGTGAAGCTGTAGCGCTCCTCGAGCTCCCGAAGGCTGGTCGGCAATGCAAGCATCTGCGCCATCTGTGCCGAAGAGAGAAGCTGGCGCTAATCCAGCTAACACAGCACACTGGTGGCGGTGCCTCCGGATTTTGCTGGTCAGTTTCGAGTGGTACTTTTTGTCCTTTTCTTCCTTCTCAGCCTTTCGTTCACCCGAAATCGACAGTGTTCCTCCTTCGACCTTAAGCCCAACCTCCTCTTTTTTCATTCCGGGCAGTTCTGCTTTGATTAGGTACTCCTTGTCGCTCTCTTCGATATCAACCGGAGGCATCCACCCCGCTTGGGTAAACCCCTGGCCAGCTGCTGCCGAACAATGACCAAAGCCTTTATCGATCGATCTTCGTGCACATGGGATGAGCGATGGGCCGCAGGTACTTGCGAATCCTGGCGAGCACTTCAATCCATCTTGGAAATGATGTTGTCGCCAAATTCGGAACACTTAATCTCGGTTGCTCCCTCCATGAGGCGAGCAAAATCATACGTAACCCGCTTGCTGGCGATTGCAGAATTTAATCCCTTAAGCACGAAATCAGCGGCCTCCGTCCATCCCAGATGTCTCAACATCATTTCGCCGGAAAGGACCACTGAACCGGGGTTCACCTTATCCAGATTTGCGTATTTTGGTGCTGTCCCATGCGTCGCTTCAAAGATTGCGTGACCCGTTTGGTAATTGATATTCCCACCCGGCGCGATTCCGATTCCACCCACCTGGGCTGCGAGAGCATCTGAAAGGTAGTCCCCGTTCAGATTCAAAGTTGCGATCACGTCAAAGTCTTCAGGGCGCGTCAAGACCTGCTGAAGCGTAATATCGGCTATAGCGTCTTTCACAAGAATCTTGCCATCCGCAACGGCCGATTTCATTTCATCGTTCGCCTGCTTCTCGCCCTTGTGCTTTTTCGTGCGCTCCCACCTCGACCAACTATAAGTTTCGCCGTCGAACATGGTGTCCGCGATTTCGTAGCCCCAATCCCGGAAGCTGCCCTCGGTAAACTTCATAATGTTTCCCTTGTGCACAAGAGTTACCGATTTCCTTTTGTTGGCTATAGCATAGCGAATCGCGGCCGCGACCAGGCGACTCGATCCCAAACGACTTACCGGTTTTATCCCGATACCAACCTCGACGCTGGGCGACGCGAGCCTGGCATCGCTCTTCAGGAAGCCCTTTGTTGCCTCCAGTGTGCCGAAGCGTATCTTGGCGAACTCTTTGGGAAATTCCTGCTCGAGTATTTTCAGAAAACGTTCCGCTTCCGGAGTGCCGGCGCGGAATTCGATTCCCGCGTAGATATCCTCGGTGTTTTCTCGAAAGATAATCATGTCGACCTTTCCCGGATTTCTGACCGGGGAGGGAACACCCTGAAAATATTGTACGGGTCGCAGGCAGACGTAGAGATCCAGAAATTGTCGCAGAGCAACGTTGAGGGACCGAATACCGCCTCCGACCGGCGTTGTTAGCGGGCCTTTAATTCCAACCAGATATTCCTTGAACGCGGTAACGGTGTCTTCGGGGAGCCAATCGTCGAAGCGATCTTTTGCCGTCTGTCCGGCGAAGACTTCAAACCAAGCGATCTTGCGCGCACCCTTATACGCCTTCTCGACTGCGGCGTTAAATACCCGTTCGCTTGCAGCCCAAATGTCCGGACCTGTGCCATCCCCCCGGATGAACGGGATAATGGGATTATCCGGACATTGGACGACACCCTTGTGAGTTGTGATCTTGTTTCCAGTGGGCGGCTGAACGTTTTGGTAGGCCATAGTGCTTCTCCAAGAGAAGGAGAAATTAAGAATCAAATGGCGAACAGTCAATCCGTGAACTATAAAAAAGCCTGCTTGAGGGGAAGAATGAGTGAAGACTCAAGCCCAGCTTCTGCCGGTGCCCATTGTGCGCCACCGCAACTCGAGGCCTTCTTAGCGCTATCGGGCGAGCGTGTTAATCCGCTGGACGACGCCATCGTCCTCCAGAGCATCATCTACCTGGGACGAGGCGATCAAGGGGCTCCTTGAGGTGTGTCAGCCGATGCCGGCCTAACGATCAAAACGGGACAAGACGCGTGTCGGACCACGTGCTCTGCGGTGCTGCGAAGCAGCAAACGCCTTAGGCGCTTATAACCGTGGGATCCCAGCACTATTAATTCGGGTTTCACATTAGCTGCCACTCGAATGACCTCTTCCTGAGGAATCCCTTCGCGCAGAGTACCCCGGCTGTTCAGCTCCAATGCTGCGGCCTGTCGCTTAAGCTTTGCTAGTTCATTCCAAGCTTTCCCGCGTGCAGCGGAATGCGTTTGTTCCACGCTTCCGAACCTAGAGGAAATTTCCCGGTAGAATGGAAAACCGGCAAATTCTTCCACTCGCGGCAGAACGTGCAGGAAGGACATCTTAGCCCTCCAAAATCTTGATGTTCTCTATCGGAATGGAGCTAAGTGTGGGGAAAATGCGTCACCTGGGCGCAGGGCATCATCCTAGCAGTAATAGTTTCGTCTATATTGGTGTTTAATCTGGTTAAATCCGTTAGCCTGCTGTTTGGAGCAGCCAGGGGAGGCGCTGTATCTTGAGGAATGATGATCGATTCAAGCTCAGCGATCATTCGCAAGAACGCTGCACGATTCTGGGCTGATCCATGAGCGCGCAGGTCACCTGGCAATGAGCGTCACCCTCTTGGAGGACATACTGGCCGTAGTCCTACTGACCCTAATTTCGTCGGTGGCGCGGATGCGGCTAGAGCCGCACACGGATCTCTGGAAAAACGGTTTCGCTGCTCCTGGCAGGATGCAATCCGGGCCGGATTGATGCTCACGCCCATCGGTGAGTTCACGTTCATTATCGCCCAGGTGGGTGTGTTATCCGGTTTTTGCTTTCTGACCGTCGTGCGTCAGCAGGGCGAGCTTAGCCGACGTTTCTGATCAAAAATATGCCTCAACCGGCAGGCCCTGAACTGATTTAGCATCTCCGTCTAAACTAAGCTTAAACAGACTTTCTTGCCAACCAACGCAATGAGTTCCTCTGATTCGTCCGTCTCGTTGCGAGGCCTTTCGGAGACGCTCTATATTCGATCCCAAAATGGCGCTCCTCTAAAAATGCATAGAGCTGACGATTATCTTTGAGGCCCTTTTCGGAAAATAAGAAGCGGTTTCCCCGATGGGGTAAATTGAAGACGATCTGGTCGGGCGACCGCGTGTCTCCCTTCTTTTTCGGAACCCACACCCGGCCGTCGTTCCGCAAGGATTCCGACACCAGCGTCAGTTTGGCTTGATATGGGCCGCTAATCGGGATGCAGGTTGGATGGATCTAGGTAAAAGAGGGGTTCGCGAACAGAGCGCTTGGGGGTCACACTCCGCACCTGCTGGAAGAGGCTTATTCCTGGCACGATGCCTTTCACAGGCGCGGCACGACGAAGGGTGCTTTTGCTGAACAGCGGCAATGGACGCCGTTGCTTTCTGACAGGTAGTGCTAACAACATAGAAGAGAGAATTCAGAAGACAGAATTCAGAACCTTAAACCCGACAGGCCAACGGCGAACTGGGAACGGCGAACGGTGGACGATATTAGCACGTTCTCAAATGTTTGCTGGGTAATGATATATAATAAGATGGTAACCTATGAATGATATGCTGCGACCCCTGCGGGCTGGCAAAAGGAAAGACCGGCCTTTATTATTCCTCGCCAGCAATTGGAACAGAAGGGATTGAGGAAGATATCTCGCCCGCACGGAGAACGATGGGTGAACAATCCGGTTGGTTTGATGAAACAGGGATTCCATCTAACAAGTGGGACGTTGCTTGAGAATGGCCGGGTCGCTTTTGTGTCGCCGATTGCTTCGGGTAAAGAGGGTCGAGGAACCCCGACCGGGAGTTTCAGAATCATCAGCAAAGACTTGAACCACCGGTCAGGAAGCTTCGGCTTTGTCACTGACTCTTACGGCAGAATAGTCAATCCAAATGCGACTCCGGGCTCGTATGTCCCCCCGGGTGTCACTACACGCCTGCTCCGATGCCGTGCTTCATGGAATTCTGCAAATACGTCGGGATGCATGCGGGTTATTTGCCCGGCTACCCGGCATCGCATGGTTGTGTGCGGATGCCAAGAGACCTTGCTGCTGAATTTTTTGCCCGAGTGCAGATAGGCACACCGGTTAGAGTGATCGGAAGCGCCAGAAATGTAACGCGTGTCAGGAAAGCGATTCCGGTCATTCAACCTGGGAATTCTCGGTATGCCACAGCCTTTTTATTCCGGGCAGAGACTGAACGCCCGCTGGGATTTCAGTAACGGGCCCTTGTGTCCTGTCCTCGCTGGTGACCGGGTTGTTGATGTGTGCCGCGTCGCCCGCCAACAAAACGCGGCCTTGGCGAAAGTGTGGGCTGGTTCGGCAATTGAATATAGCATTCGAATTAATTAACACTTAGCTATGAGCAAACGAATTTTTACTGTCGCATTGCTTGCCTGGTCGCTGGCCGGCGCCATCAACCTACCGGCACAAGACAATCGGAACAGCAACACGAGGCAGCCCACACTTGAAGATCGGATCGATCAACTGGAACAGGATGAGCAGAATCTGAAAGGTCAGGTTGATCAGTTCCGTAACGATGTTGCGGATCTTCAAGATCGAGTGAAACGATTGGAGCAAGGAAAACAACTTCCCCAGGCGCCTCCCCCGGCGCATTCGAGAGAGTCCGGCCGAAGCACCAATTCAGCTGAGGTCCAAACGCCAGATTCCAGAGCACAGCAATCTTATGACGTTTTTTATCAAGGCCTGCAGTCAGGTGGCCACTGGTTTGACGACCCAACCTACGGAGAAGTCTGGCAACCTGACGTCGCGGCTTCAGATGGCAACTGGAGACCCTACAGCGACGGGCGCTGGGCTTATACGGACCAAGGCTGGACCTGGATTTCGAATGAAGATTTCGGCTGGGCAACCTATCACTACGGGCGTTGGGCACGGCGCAGTGACACAGGTTGGGTTTGGATTCCCGGAAGCCGATGGGCTCCGGCTTGGGTCTCCTGGCGAGAAAGTAGCGATCATGTTGGTTGGGCCCCTCTACCTCCGGAGGTGGCAGATGACTCGCGAACACGGGTGGGAGGCTGGGTCGATAACTACTACGACATCGGTCCCGCAGCCTATTCATTTGTGAAGATAGGGGATTTATCGCGGCCTACTTATCGTGATGTGATTCTTACACCCGCAAACAATGTGGAGCTCTTTTCCAGGACCAAGAACGTCACCGATATCGTTTATGGCGGCAACGTAGTCGCGGTCAACGGACCACGCTATGAACAGGTTATGTCTCAAGTCAAGATCCCCAGTTATCAACTGGATTACGTTATCGGAAATGAAGGGCGCTTCGGCATCAACCCAAAAGGTAATGAATTGCAAGTAGTGGCCCCACCGTCAAAGTTGCAGCAGAGTGCCACGGTACAGCCAAAGATAGAAAAGACGCTTGGTCAGACTCAGGTGGAACGCGGGTGGCAAGAGATCGACCAGGAAAAAACCGCGCAGTTGAAGCAAACAATGGAGCGGCAAGCACCGGTTCCGGCCGACTTGCCACCAAAACCGATTCCGCCAAAACCGGCGACGACGAATTCACAAAATCAACCGGCGGAAAAGGGCCGCCAGCAACAAACCTCCGTCAACCCCTCAGGTTCGGAAGCTTCGCCGCAGAGCCAGGAGCGGTCGGGCATCCAGCAAGCAACTCCAACGCCGCAGGAACAGCCGCCTCGACCGGAATCTTCTCCAACACATGCCGCGGGCGAACAGAACCTTCAAACAAGGAAACCAAACCAACAAGAAGTTAACGCTCCTCGCGAGGAGATAGGCCAACCCGCGGCACCGTCGCCTACGCCTCGGCGCTCTGGCGAGAGCCAGAATCAAAAGCACGAAGGCCCTCCTTCAACGTCCTCACCGTCCGGCGCACCCCGCGCTGAAATGCCCGCTCCTCCTGAATCACCTACTCCGCGGCGTTCGATCGAGCGGAGAGAACAGACTACTAAACCGACTCCATCACCTTCGGAAGAATCAAGAAGTCACACGCCTGCGACGGATCAACTTCCTTCAAAGGAGCAGCCAGGCGAGCGTACCAAAGAACGGTCGAATGAACCGCGGAAACCGATTGAGTCACGAGGGAACCAGCCGGCGGAGGATCGGGCAACTGACAGAACCTCGCCTTCGGAAAATCAATCGGAACCAAGAAAAGACCAGACCGGGGAACCTCAACGATCACCTGAAGCCAAGCCAAGGGTAGAAGAGAAGCAGTCCGAGCGCACAAATCCGGACCACGACAAGAGTGAGAAGCAAGAATCCAAAAAGCCCAAGAAGGAGGAACCGCAGTCCGAGTAGCCGAGCGCAGCAAGTTGCTTGGGAAGCAGCTTGCCGGGCCGAATGCTTTCGCGCAAATGCTTGAAGTTCGTAGCTTCGATCCTTGCCGGCTGTATCCCGTTCAAATGTTAGGCCACCGGAGGAATCGAAGCTACCTCTTCTTTCAGCGGTCAATCATTTCGCTGCCGCCAAATTGATAGCAGACTTTGCAACTTTTGTGAGCTCTTTGTCTGTTTCTTCTTCCTCTAGAAGTGTTGTTTCAAGAAGTTTCGCGCCTTCCTTGTCTCCTAACAATTCGGCATAAGTCCGTACAGTCCCGTATCCGGCTATCTCATAATGTTCGACGCGCTGTGCTGCTGAGATCAATCCCGCATCCTTGACCTCCGGATCCGCTTCTTCCTCAATCATCTCAGCACCTTCAGCAATAATCCCTTCCATTCCCGTGCACTTCGCCCCGCGCGTCGACTGCTTGTGATTTGAGAGAATTTTTTCGAGGCGAGCGGCGTGCTCTTTTGTCTGATTCAGATGTTTCTCAATCCCGGCGGAGAGTTCTTCATTATGGGCCGCCTTCACCATTTTTGGCAGCGCCCGAACGAGTTGTTTTTCTGCGCTGTAGAGATCTTTCAGTTCATGAAAATAGAGATCCTGAAGTGTTTCGAGTTCCATAGCCTTTCATTCGCACGCAAAGGTTTAAACGGATTTCCTATTCTCAAGGTAGCAGGCGAATACCGAAATGCCGTCATCCCGCACCATTATCTTCCTGCTCGAAACAAGTCGTTTCCAGAAGCGACTGCTGAAATTGCGCCGGTCTGGAGAGAATTTTGTTTACCTCGATGTCAATGGAGGAGCTATTCGAGACGACGAGATCGTCACGCGCATCAAGGCGCTAGCGATTCCGCCTGCTTGGGCCAAAGTCTGGATCTGCCCGGTGGTCTGGTTGCGCCACCGGGAACTAATTCCGAGATAACGCAGGTTTTGACTCAAGACTTAGGGGTCTTCTACTCGGGCTCGTCCTCGGTCTTTTCGATCTTTACTTCCTCAACGTGGGTTTTTGTTTCCGGATCATCGTAGGTGGTCCGTTCAACCCTCGCGCCATTTTCCTCGTGCTCGCTATGTTCTTTCTTCGGCTCCATGTTAGTAATTCGGCTTTGCGGTGAGAGTTGGCCGCACCCTCCAAACGCCCATCTTTGATCGCCGGCCAAGAAATGCGTGAAATGTTAAGAAGCGTGGCCCGATGATTGCAGAATCGATTAAGGCCTTTTAGCCTCTGTAGTAGTCGGTTTTCTCGTGGGTCATTTCATCTGCCAGCGGCAGGAGGCGAAGAAGCGAGAACAATGGGCGGAGATTCTTTTTCGACAAGCCAAGAGCTGGCTGACTGAACGCGGCAGGGAATAGGTTTGCTCGTAGATCTCGGCCGGGTCTGGTTCCATCAGGTGCAGGAAAAAACCTTGGGTTCAGGTCATGGGCGTCATCCGGGGAGTGCCCACGGCGTCGAGCGAACCTGTAGAGAAGAGCCGGCACAGCTCGGCTAAAGCGGACTGCCCCTTGGGCCTGACTTTGCGCCGCAGTACAACTATTATGGACACCATGACCTACGCATCGGTTGCAGCACTCCCCTGGAGCGTCGCACAAACCAACAAACATCACATCGTATCAGAAGCAGTGTTTCCTTCTTTGAATGACCTCCTTTTTGACTTTCGGGAGAAACTGAATCAGCGCCCGAGCAATAGTTCGTCATAGCACAATCTAGGATGTGCGAAGGCATCTGGAAATCGGTGAAACCCACGAGAAACGGCTCGGCGCATGCCCCGAGGCTTTCCATTTCGCTTTTCTGAACGGCGAGTAGATGCGATTCTCTAATCCCCGTTTCTTTAGGCGAAGTTCCAAGGCGAAAGATCTGAGCAAGAGACTCGCATCGGAGAATTCCCTTAAACTACTATCGGGGAACAGGCCGCAGATACACCCGGAAACGTACAATCAACGTATGAACAAACTTCAAATTAAGGGTTCCTGGAATGAGATAAAAGGTAAGCTAAAGCAACAATTCGGAAATTTGACTGATAATGATCTGACGTTTGCAGAGGGAAAGGAAGATGAATTGCTAGGTCGGCTTCAGAAAAAGCTCGGAAAATCCAAAGAGGAACTCCGGGTAATGATTGAAAAGCTGTAGCTTTCGCGGGTTGTGAGAGGCTCACTCTCGGCAGGTTGCATCGAAAGCAGCTTGCCGGAGTGACCGGGAGGGCGCATGATGGTACCCAAGATTCCGTAAGAATCGAATGGACTAGCGTTACAGTGTCTAAATCGGCGCAACTGAACCCTAACAAAAGCGTTGAACGAACTGCTCGAAATTTTTTCTACGACCACCGGCCTTTGATGCGACGAACTCTTGGGAACATAGGTCATTTGACGAAAGGATGTCATGTTACACTACGCTGTAATTTTTCTAATCATCGCGATAGTTGCCGGGTTGTTCGGCTTCACCGGAATTGCCGGAACATCTGCTTGGATCGCCCACGTGCTGTTTGTAATCTTCCTCGTGCTGTTTGTAATTTCGCTGCTATTCAGAGGTCGACCACCCGTTTAGCGGAAGTACCTGGTCGCCAGGTATGTCACTGAATTGCAGAAGAGTCGAACTCCAAGGTCGAGCGAAGAGGATCGCCCGATCTCTCCCGGCCTTTTCCAAACGTATTGTTTTATCCGACTCCGGCCGGTTGTTTGAAGAATTTCAGACCGTCGAATAACTCTCTGGCAGAAGTCTGATCAATAAGCCGGTCGAACAACCCTCAACTCTTCCCTACAATCCCCATCCCTTCCAAGCACAACCGCAGGCGGGCGCTCGGAGTTGCAATAAATGCGTTCTATCTGAGACGATAACCGTAGCGCTGCAGCAAGTAATAGACTTGATTGCAAGAGGGAAGATGAAGCAAGATCTCAATAAATCTCGACAGTCATTCCCACGGTGACCTGATTAACGACTCGGGCCGCGTCCCAGTTTGCCAGGCGGATGCATCCGTGGCTGGCCGAGCGGCCAATCGTATCGGGGCTGTCCGTACCGTGAATGCCAATGCCCTTTTTGTTCAGACCAATCCAGACGATCCCAACCGGATTGCGGGGACCCGGCGCGATCGTGTAAAAATGGCCGCTCCTCCGTCCGTGCTTCAGCATTGCTTCGTCCCACCGAAAAATAGGCATGGTCGTGACTTTCTCGATTTTCCAAGTGCCAATCGGCGCCGGCAAACTTTTTGAGCCAGGTGTGATCGGAAAAGAAGCGACGACATGGTCTGCGTCCACAAGGTCGAGCATGCGATTTTTGGTATCAACTTTAATGATGCGATGAGCGAACTCCGGTCTGGGAGGTAGATCCGGCACAGGTTGAATAGATTCGATCTGGAACGGCTGGACATTGGGCACGCGGACCGTGCTGCCAATTTTCAAATGGTTCAGATTCGCACCTGGATTCAATTTCTGAATGAAAGCGGGATCAGCATGGTAACGCTCAGAGACAAAATCCAATGCGGAGCGATACAAAATTTTCTTAAGGTGTGCCATTCCAGCCGGCGTGGCCGGAACCTTCCCGACCCAATGCAGATCAGCGTCGGTTAGCTTGTAAGTGCTGTAAATCGGGGAAATCTTTTGTAGTTCCTGCTGCAGAGACGCATCGATCTGTCCGGATGGTTGTCGGCCATTAGCAGCTTGGAAACGTTGCAACGCCTTCCCGACAAAATCGCCCCACCGTCCATCGATCTTTCCGGGCCCAAATGAATGCTCATCCAGGTAGATCTGCAAGCGAGTCACCGTGTCTTGGTCCTGCACTGGTGGGCCGCTCGGCGCGCCGCTATGTTGAGCGTATCCGAAGCCGGCAATCGCTAGAATTACGAAGATAAAGACAAGGGCCCGAGTAAGCATAGTGAAAAATGGTTTATCAAAGGCCCGCATACCAGCTGAGCCATGTTGCATGAATTCGATGCTTTGTACCAGTGGCCAGACCGAGTTTCTTCCATTCTCTGAGTTTCGCTCGAAACCACCGATCTTATTTCGAAGTAAGCCGGCAAATTGGATCTGTGAAAGAAAAGCCCAAAATGGGGTACGCTGTACCATTCCAGTCCTCTTTTTCTGGCGCCCACCCCAAAACCATCTACTCCTGTTGCGCCACCCAATCGATCGCGAAGCGGACCATGTCTTCTGAATCGTAAAATCCGAGTTTTTCCTTAATATGAGCACGGTGGGTCTCGATCGTTTTAACACTCAAATGAAGGGCATCTGCAATTGATTTTGTTGAATGACCCTTTCCGAGAAGCTGGAGTACCTCCAGTTCCCTGTCCGAAAGCGTGTCAACCGGAGATCCGGTGCCGGCTTCCAGCGACTGAACGGCCTTAAAAATCAGCTTTTCACCAAACTTGGGACTGACGTAGATTTTTCCTTGCAGGACTTTGGTGAAAGCCTCGGCAACTTGAGCCATTGCGTCTGCCTTCATCACGTAGCCCAAAGCTCCGGCTTTCAGCGCCCGGAGACCGAAGATGGTCTCATCATGCATTGAAATAACAAGAATCGGCAGGTGAGGCTGCTCTGCCTTCATCAACTTGATCAGTTCAATACCGTTCGTTCCACGAAGCGACAAATCGAGCAGTACAAGATCCGGTTTGAAGGTTCTCATCGCCTGAAGTGCCAGTGGCGCAGATTCCGCGTACCCACACACTTCAAGGTGGTGTTGTTCCGAAATCAAACCAGCCAAACCGAGCCGAAATATCGGATGATCGTCAACGATCAAAACCCGTTTTTTTGAACTTTGCCTCTCATTTGCGGCTTCATCTCGGGAGTTCATAAAATCCGGGTTGAGAACTTCGAAACGGTAGTCCCTTTGCAGTGCGTAAATCTTAGGGCTAAACGCGTCCCAGCACTACGAGAACGAGAACAATGATCAAAAGGAGCCCGAGTCCTCCCGTCGGATAGTAACCCCAACCAGCGCTATAGGGCCAAGTCGGCAAAGCGCCAACCAGTAGCAAGACTAGTATTATCAACAGGATTGTACCCATAACTTTAGATCTTTATTGACACGTTCGCTTCAAGCCGCTCGTGCGGTTTTATGCTACTTCATGTTTTGCAAGAAATATTGGGACAGTGATCGAGGTCCAACGCCCAGACGCATATGCCTGTTTTGTGGAAATTGAGTGCAAGGCGCTAGCGCACCCGGATTAAAGGTTAGTCCGGTCCAGCCGCATCACGGCTGCCTGGCTACGGTCGGTAGTTTGTAGAACTTGAAACCATTCTGTCGCTTGATTGATGTTTGATAAATTCATCCTTGACATGCGCTTGCTATTCTCTGCCGCTCTTTCAGAGCGGGCGGCATACTAATATTCACGACCCAGGGTTCCGCTCCGCCCCACCCTGGGCTGAGGCCTATTACGCCTTCGGTGTGTCCCCAGGTTTGCTAAGGATCCTTTTATATCGAGAATACGGCCGTGACGTGACTGCAGCGCGAACCGGAGTGCTGAGTATGCCTTGCGTACACGCTGCTGAAGCACGCTGATCCTTGATAGCTGCAGCGTCCGATAAGGGGAGGAAAACTACGAAGCGACAAGGTGGATAAATGCCGGAAACGAACGAATCGAAAAAGCCGCATGAGATCGGGAGGCTGGTCGAACTGGCTTATCTGGTTGTTATTCTGGGTTTATGCTCTTGGGCCAAAGATTTCCTTCTTCCCGTCGTTCTAGCCGCTCTCATAAGTTTTCTTATCGCGCCCTTGGTCTCGCGGCTTGAGCGGTGGGGGTTTCATTCAATTATAGCCGTATTCGCTGTGGTCGCGGTCGCTTTTGCGCTTCTAGGAGCTGTTTGCACTACCGTTTCGATCGAGACCCTGGATCTGGTAAATTCGCTCCCAAAATACAGCGACAATATTCGCGCACGTTGGGAAGCGATCCAGAAGGGACCTCCAGGACCGATGAATGGTGCTTTTCGAAACGTGGGAGAGTTGATCGCCGATCTGAGCAAGAGCAGTTCCTCGGGCGAAGCTTCGCGTCACCAACTTGAACCGACAAAGGTTCAAATCGTGAGCGGAACCGGTGACATCCTGTCGATGGTGCGCACGGGCATGGCGCCGGTTTTGGCACCCGTCGCGTCATTTGCAGTGGTCATCGTTCTCGTCGTGTTCATGCTTCTGGAGCGAAAGCATCTGCGTGATCGATTTCTCAGGATAATAGGAAAATCGCACGTTGTAACGAGCGGCCTTGCGGTCGACGAGGCAGGATCGCGACTGAGCAGATTTTTGCTTGTACAACTCCAAGTGAACACGGCGTTCGCAATAGCCACGGGGCTTGGGCTCTATTTGATTGGAATTCCGAATGCGATTCTTTGGGCAGTTCTTACGCTCGTCTTGCGATTTCTTCCTTACGTCGGCATCTGGATATCGGCTTTTTTCCCCTTGGCTTTGTCCATTGCGATTTCAACCGGTTGGAAGGCGCCGGTACTTAGCTTTCTGCTCTACGCGTTGCTTGAGTTGTTTACAAATAACGTTATCGAGCCGATCGTACTGGGAGGTAGTACGGGCGTGTCCTCCCTGGCGGTCATCGTATCTGCTCTCTTCTGGACTTGGCTCTGGGGTCCAGTCGGATTGCTTCTGGCAACTCCATTGACCGCTTGTCTTGTTGTTCTTGGACTTTATTTCCCGGCTTTTCATTTTTGGAGCGTGCTTCTGGCCTCGGATCCTCCGACCACTGCCGAAACGAACTTGATCCGCCTTCTCACGGAAAGCCGGCTTCCGGAGGCAAAAGCCATGGTCCATGAATCAACGGGCATGGTCTTGTCGACGGCAACAGCAGAGAACCTGATTGTCCCTACAATAAGGACGATTGAGAACAGTCGCTTTCCTGGAAGCTCGGCTACGCAGGCAAAAATGCGAATCTATGAGCAAATGCGCGAAATTATCGATGAACTAAAGACTGATCCGCATTCCAAGGCGGACAAGCAAAAACCGGCTTCGCCCAAGGTGTTCATCGTCCCGTTTACCGTCGAGGGGGACGAACTGGTGGGCTCGGTATTAACTCGGTTGCTTGAAGTCGAAGGAGTCACTGCCGAGGTGATTTCTTGGCGCGCCCTTCGATCCCAGAAGGTCGAAAAACTTCGAGAGATGCAACCCCAGTGGATCCTCCTATCGGCGACCGAGGCCAGATCTGCGCTGGCTGTCGGCAAAATGGCGCGTTCCATCAAGATGGTGCTCCCTGAAACGGTGATCTTGATCGGGCTATGGAGTCTGCCTCCGCAAGGCGGTGCGCGGGTTATCAGGAAAATCAGCGAATCATCCGTTGGAGCCATCTACACAAGCATGGAACAGGCAGTGCGCGGCATAGCCGCCCTGGTTTCGACCGCGTCCGAAGAGACGCATTCCGATCCGGTGGACAATGGCGGAAGTATATGATTTACGAAATCGCTCAGGAATCCTCCTTTCACTGTGGGATAGGAAACGCACAAACGCCTGTCAGGTTACCTCGGCAGGCGCAAGTCCTTGTTCATGGACAAATAGATACGTTCTGCGGGCAGATTTTCACCCACGTGGAGGCTCCAAGCTCTTTCGAGGAGATCCTTATCGAATTTTGTCATGCGCTCGAGTTGCGACAGATGCTCATTCCACGATTGGACTGTCATCTCTAAACGATAGGTGCTAGGCACAGTGAGATCTTTGGACAGCTGCCAACGGTAAGCTCCATTCCTGAGATGGACGAGGCGCACTTCACGCATAAGTTTTAAGAATTCCGGCGCTCCAACGCGGTCGATGTTGAACTCCACACAGATCGACACGGGGCCGTCGTTTGGCTTGGGCGTGTAAAGAAGTTTGTACGAAGAGCTAGTGACAGGAGCAGGGCTCAAGTTCAGACTCCCGGTAAAGTCGATCGAAAGCGGACCGGCGAGCACGAGACTTACAAGCAACAATGCCGCTGCCGCCAATAAGCTATATGCCGGCCCGGCTGTCGTGACCGCCGAGCCCCAGATTACGCCTCCGATCGCAAGCGCCCCTTGAGAGACCATAATTACTGTTGCATTCATACGGCCGCTTACCCAACTCGGCATTGCGCGCTGTGCCGCCAACCAGAGTTCGGCAGCGGACAATGTCCATCCCACACCAGCTAACGCTGCGACGACGTAGAAAATCTCCGGCTCCCGGACGAGCGCCATCAGAACGTAGACAATCGCGACAAGAAAATTCGCTATAACGATCAGCAGATTCGATGAATACCGAGCCCGAAGCCACGGCACAATGACGACCGCTCCTGCAACGGAACCCACCCCTTGACTTGCAAACAGCAATCCAAGTTGAGATGCATTAAGATGTAACACCTTCAACCCAATGACCGGCATTAGCGCCGGAATCGCCGAGATGAAGAGCGCAAACAACGCATTCCGCGCGAGCACGATCTGAATTCCGGGTGCGTAGCGAACGTATCGAATCGCCCTGACGAAAGAATCGAAGAAGCTCTCCAAACCGCGCCTGGATTGGGGCGCTGTTCGTTTCCATTGGAAAATCGCGAAGATCACCGCCAAAAAGCAGGCGGAATTCACCGCAAACACTGAGCTCGCTCCGATGAAAGGCAGCAAGAGTCCCCCCAGGGCGGGTCCTAAGATTCCTGAGATATTCAGCTGCAAACCACCCATAGTCGCCGCAGAGGGAAGTTCTGAAGGGGAAACAATTTCGGGAATGATAGAAGTCCAGGCCGGCGACTCAAATGCGAAGCCGGCTGCGATCAGAAACACTGCAACCAATACAACTTGGGCGCTGAGAAGATGAAGCCAACTGAGAACCGCTAGAGCAGCCGCGGCGATTGCCAACCAAAGATTCATCAGAAGTAGCAGCTTCTTTCGGTCAACAATATCGGCGAGGGCTCCGGCAGGAAGCGTGAAGAACAAGAACGGCAGCGAGGCTACAGTGGACATCACCGATATTAGGAAAGGTGATGCGGTGAGGGTGTTCATCACCCAGGTCGCCGCCGTGTCGTGGGCTGCCACGCAAGTTCCGGAGACCAGACTTGCAGCCCACAACTTTCTAAACACCGGATTTTTTAAGGCACTCCAAGTCGACGCCGTTGCCATTGTCATAACCTATCCCAGCCTTCAAGAGGTCTCTTAGCGGCCACTGACTGATCATTAACTCCATCATTCTCAAAAGTGAGATTTGTCAATCCCATTTCTGGTACGCTTTGACAGCAAGTCTCATCCAGCTTCGGGTCACGCCGATCTGAGATCAGCACCCTCTCGCCTTTTCAGGGCTCGCTCGGCCCAGATTTGTCACGGGCACTTCGCTAAAAGTTCCGTCCGAACCCTTCGGCATTGAAAAAAAACCTCACTTTGGAGCGCAATCGTTGAATGGGCATAGGACCTGCTTAAGGCCAATCAGTCAGTTTGAAACCGCAATTGAGCCCTTGACGCATTGCAACAATTTTTCACCCGGCATTTACCATGAAAAAATTTTCGTTTTCCCAGTTCTTCAAGCGCAAATATTTGCCCCTCGGATCCATACCGGTTGCCCCGTTTTCCGGACGCACTCTGCGAAACCTGTTTTTAGCCGGGCTCTGCTGCCCGGGCGATCAACTTCAAATCGTTGCGATACAACTCCCCTTTCCGCACACAGGGTCTCGTCTACTATTCTAGAAGAATTTCTCACGAGCGCGTCCTAAGACCTATCTCCCACCCCTTTCGATCAATGAAAATCCTAAACCAGTTACGCGCGTTATCGACCAGTCTAAGTCTGATGATCCTAGCACTCGGATTTTCGGTTTTCGGCTTTGTTTCCCTTATAGACAAATCCGACTCTACCATCAGCGCTTTCTCTGCGGAAAATGCTTATTCTTTGATCGGGAGCGGCTTCAGCATCTTGGTAGGGGCCACTTTCCTTGTTGCCGCAGTTTCCTTCAGAAAAGGGAGATCTGGATCCGAAAGTCTTATTCAACAAATCGATTTTAATCTGATTTAGGAATCGCCTCCAATCTCACTGCATAGGCCCGCGCTGTAACATCCCAAATTATGCTGGACCATTGATGAGGCGCGGAGGACGCACAATTGTCCAGTCGAGATCGCCTTGGCATACTTCGGATTCCATCCCTGCCATATCAGGGACCAGCTGACGACGCGGGCGCGCATCGCCGCCGCGGCACGGCGACTTATCCTGAATCAAGGCTACGAGGGAGCGACGATTGAAGCCATTGCCCGCGAAGCCGGAGTGGCAACGCCAACGGTTTATGCAGTATTTGGTTCCAAGCGGCGCATTCTGTCCGAACTGATTGATCGAGCGGCCTTTGGTCCCGCCTATCAAGCCCTTGTCGGTGAAGTGAAAGATCTCGTTGACCCGGTAGCACGTCTCCGATTGTCCGCCCGAATTGCCCGCCAGGTTTATGATTCCGAACGGTTAGAGTTCGACTTGTTGCGCAAGGCCGGCATGGTCATTCCGGAACTGGCGGCCATTGAGCACGAAAAGGAATGCGGCCGGTACGAGGGCCAAGCCTCGACCATCACGCATCCGGTCAATTGCCTTCAGGACTCGATGAAAAAGAAGCAAGGGACATCTTCTGGACACTAACCGCGCGGGACATCTACCGGATGCTGGTCATTGAACGCAAATGGAGTTCAGAGCGCTACGAAAAATGGTTGAGTGAAGCCATCGTTTCCGCCCTGGTCATTCAGAAACACGTGTAGCCTGGAGCCGCTCAGGAACCGGCTCAAAAGAAAATGGGATTTTCAGCGCTCCGACGGAAGTCTTGCCGACACAGGCGCGGTTTCCGAGTTTCATGAATTTTGTTCCTGAACGTGTTTTCACCGGCTATGTTTGTGAAACAAGGAACTCTTTGTGGAACCGGACCATGATCCGCGAGCGGGCGACGCGGCGATCTTTCACACAACGCATTGGACGGTCGTCGTGAGGGCGGCCCAAAACCAGACGCTAGGGGGGTACTCCGCCCTAACCGAGCTGTGCCGCACTTATTGGTATCCGCTCTACATGTTCGCTCGCCGCCGTGGTCACTCTCCGGATGACGCCGAGGACCTGACCCAATCCTTCTTCCTGCATCTGCTGCAACAACAGGCGCTCTCAGGGGTCGATCGATTGAAAGGAAAGTTCCGTTCGTTTTTGCTCGCCTCTTTCCAGAACCACCTTTCGGATCAAGTTGACCGCAGCCGCCGTCTTAAAAGAGGAGGAGACAAGGAATTCGTTCCCCTGGATGCAGCAAACGCCGAAGAACGCTACCGACTGGAACCGGTGGAATTGTTGACACCGGAAAAATTGTTCGACGGTCGTTGGGCAATGACACTTCTGTCCGAAGCGTTGAACCGGCTGCGCCAGGAATATGTCACTGAGGGAAAAACGTCTATTTTCGAAGCGCTAAAAGTTTTCCTGGACCCTGTCAACAGCGGAACCCCGCCCTCCTATGAAGCGATAGCGAATCGGCTTGGGGTTACTACGGGCGGAATCAAAACACTTATCCATCGATTGCGAAAGCGCTACACCGCGCTTTTGCGCGAGGAGGTCGGCCGCACCGTGTCAGATCCGGCAGAGATCGATGGGGAAATCCATGCGCTTTGCGAAGCCTTAATCGCATCCGAAGGACGGATAGGCCCATGAAGACCGAGTCTTCCTTGTATTGTTCTTGCCGCAGAGGATTGATCGTCCGCCTTTATGTAAATGCTCGGGATTGGAGCGGCCAGAGTTTCAGGAAAATCGAAGAAATTCACTTGGCGGAATAAGAGCCTAGTGTAAGTGAGTCGAGCCTAAAGTACGTGGATCGGCTTCGCCGCCGTAAAAGAAAACACTTATGGGAATTTGGAACAGCATTGAGAATTTATCTGTTTGTGAACCATTGCCCTTGCCAGCACCATATCGACGCATTCTGTTGGTCCGAATTCAAGAGGACGGCACCCATTGGCTCGTTGGACCTTTTAGGGAGCTGACCAAGGTAGCTACGGACTTGCGGAGTGTGGAGAAGCTGTGTAACATCCTGAGTCACAGGGATGTGCGTCTTGGGCTGCGTGAGGATGATAAGCCGCCGCTCGGCTTGGAACAACAAGCGTCTTACGGTCCAGATGTGCGTGGCGCGAATCGTGACACAAATTTCACCGCGCGCCGTGTTAATTCTGTGGCCATACCATTCCGGGCAAACAACCCGCCTACCGTCAACCGAGTGAGTGACCGCAGGGAAAACGTGAAAGCTTTTTGGAATACGCGCACGCCTCAGTCCCACCACATCGTCGAGTTCAACCATTTGGAAAGACTCGGAGTAAGCAATGAAAGAGGCGATCTGGAAACCGACTATGATTGGCTTCCGGCTGTGCTGCTAGCAGCTGAATTTCACCAACGCTACTTGAGTGCCATCCTCAAACAGACTCATCGATGGGACCGGCAAGAGTTGCAGACAAGAATTTCAGCCACCTATGAATCACTTTACCGGTCGCGAAGCCGCTTGTTCTTACCGTTGTGGGAAATATCGAAAATCATTCTGCATGAGGCCGGCATCAAGACATAAGACTTAAGACACCTGAAGATGGATCAATGGCATCTGACCTGTCCCCGGTTTGCGCGATCGGCTTGATGCTCTTCAGGGTACCTGGTTCCATTCTCCTCATGCCTTATCTTTCCATACACACAAACGCGAACGTGGCCGATGACCGGCAATCAGAGCTTCTGGCGACCGCGTCGAAAATCGCCGCCGCGCATCTTAGCAAGCCGGAAGAGTATATGATGGTTAGCATCACACCTGTCCGGCGGCTTATTTTCGGCGGCAGCGAAGATCCCGCAGCTTTCCTTGAGTTGAGAAGTATCGGTGTGCCCGATGGGAAGCGCATCTTGCTCTGCGCAGAGTTGACCGACTTAATTGCCGGCAAATGCGGTATCGCGAAGAATCGCATCTATCTTGTGATGGTTGATGTCGAGGCAAGGTTCTGGGGCCACAAAGGAAAACCGTTCGCTTAGCCCGGAAATTTCACGATCCAAAGCGCTCGCGAAATTTCCAGGCTTTGGAGCCGCTAAGGAAGCGGCTCGGAAGAAAAGGGGGCCTAAATCCAGGAAGAACAGAGTGAATCTCTTTCTTCTTCGATTTGTGAGCGATGCGCTATGGGATCGTACCGATCAAACGATGGATTAAATTCGGTAGCCTTCTCGCAAGCTGATTTATGCGCTTAGTGGCGAACTTGGAAAAATAATTGTCGATGTTCATGCGGGCCAGGGCCTCGTGGTTGCAACACTACCCTTTCAATACTACCCTTTATTGGCGGTTGCGGCCGATGAATACCTGAAGCTGGAGCAGATTGCGACCGATGACCGTTCCGATAAAGATGGATAACCGCACCACGCGGGTTTTCCAGGGCATCGCGTGCAGCGCCGCCCCTTCGAGGGGTCCCAACAAAGGCGGAAGGCGTATTGCGCCCTTTGCGCCCTCGGTCAACGTTGGCGAGGATCACCCTCTCCCGCCTGCCGTTAGGGCGGCTGGTCTTCTCCCTTCGAGAGGGGAATAGTTAGGAGGCTTCTATGTTACTCAAGGCGGAAAAAGGAAACGCAGAAATCATTGAAGAAGTGGTGGCGTTGCTTCGAAAAAAGGCGCCGAAGGGGAGCATCGCCCTGGCCGAGACGTTCATCCGCCAGTATTACAGCCAGGTTGATCCGGAAGACCTCGCCGAGCGCAATATTTCCGATCTGTGCGGGGCAGCACTTGCGCACCTGAATTTGATGGGGGAGTTCAAATCCGGCGCCCCCAAGCTGCGCGTTTACAATCCGCAAAGCCAAACCGACGGATGGGAGTCCACGCATACGGCTGTCGAGATCGTCAATGACGACATGCCGTTCCTGGTCGACTCGGTGACGATGGAGGCTAACCACCAGGGACTGACTCTGCATCTCATCATTCACCCGGTCATGAAGACGAAGCGGGACGAGAAGGGTGCCTTACGTGAAGTTCTGTCCCGCGAATCCAGTGAAAGTGGTGCTTCCGAGGCGGTCATGCATGTCGAAGTTGACCGGCAAACCGATCCCAAAAAACTGGCCGAGTTGGAAGCAGGAATCCTGTGCATTCTCGGCGACGTGCGCAAGGCGGTTGAGGATTACCCGAAAATGAAGGCCAGCATGAATCGCCTTGTGGCCGATATCAGGGAGCCCTATCCGGAAGGGCTAATTCCCGAAACGGTTGACGAGGACAAGGCGTTATTGGCGTGGCTCGCAGACGGCCATTTTATCTTCCTGGGTTATCGTGATTACGATCTGGTCAAAGAAGGTGACGAAGACATTTTGCGTATTGTGCCCGGTTCCGGCCTCGGAATCTTGCGTGAGACAGGCCAGACCAGAGTTTCAAAGAGCTTCGCCACGGTCACCCCGGAAGTAAGGAAGCTCGCCCGCGCTCCCGAACTGCTAGTGCTGACCAAGGCGAATTCGCGCGCCACCGTGCACCGTCCTGGATACCTTGATTACGTGGGCGTAAAGCGTTTCGACACGAAGGGTGAGGTCTTAGGCGAGCATCGTTTTCTCGGGCTTCTTACCTCTACCGCCTATCACTCTCGTCCTGCGGATATCCCGCTCCTGCGCCGTAAGGTGAAAAACGTCGTGACGCGCGCAGGGTTCGATCCCAAAGGCCACATGGGGAAGGCGCTGGTTACGATTCTGGAACAGCATCCGTGCGACGAACTGTTCCAGATATCAGAAGACGAGCTTTTCGAAGAAGCCATGGGGATACTGCGCCTGGGCGAGCGCCAGCGCATCCGCCTTTTCGTGCGGAGCGACGTTTACGGCCGATTCCTGTCGTGCCTCGTCTACGTGCCGCGTGAGAACTACAACTCCGAGTTGCGTGTGCGCATCCAGCAGATCCTGATGCAGGCGTTCAACGGTATCAGCTTGGAGTTTGCGGTGCATCTGTCGGATTCAGCCTTGGCGCGCGTGCTGATCATCGTTCGCACCAAGCCGGGAAGCGTGCCTGAATTCGACGTCCGGGAGATCGAAAAGCAGATCGTCAGGGCGGCGCGTCGCTGGCAGGATGATCTGCGCGACGCGCTCATCGCGCGTTTCAGCGAAGAACATGGTAACCAGCTGTATCACCGCTTCGGGAACGCCTTTCCCGCCGGCTATCGCGAGGGCCGTTTAATAAGCGAAGCCGTCACAGACGCCGCGATCATGGACGCGCTCGGGCCGGAGAAAAAACTCGCGATGAATCTTTATACCGGTGACCAAACGAGCTCCCCTCCCCTGCGCCTGAAAGTTTTCCACTCGGGCGAGCCCATTCCCCTGTCTTCAAGCCTGCCCATGCTCGAACACATGGGTGTCAAAGTGCTTGAACAGCTCGAATACAAAGTGGACCCCGAAGGAATGGCGCCGGTTTTTGTGCACGATTTCGGCATGAGTCCGGCAGGAGACATCGAGCTCGATGTTAACCAAGTGAAAAGCGGATTCGAGGAAGCGTTTGCGCGTGCGTGGCGCGGCGAGATTGAAAATGACGACTTCAATCGGCTGGTGCTGCGGGCAAACCTCGGCTGGCGCGAAGTCACGATTTTGCGCGCCTACAGCAAATACCTGCGGCAGACCGGGTTTACTTTCAGCCAGGCGTATATGGAACAGGCGCTGTCCGCAAACGCGCCAATCGCCAAGAAATTGGCCGAACTCTTCGTTGCGCGTTTCGATCCCGCGAATACCGCCGAAGCCGGGGTCAAAATATCGGCATTGACCGCCGAAATCGAAAAAGCGCTGGACTCGGTCCAAAACCTGGACGAAGACCGCATGCTGCGGCGTTTTCTCGCCGTGATCCAGGCGACGCTCCGCACAAATTACTTCCAGAGGGACGCCGCCGGCGCGACCAAGCCCTACATTTCCTTCAAGCTCAACCCGGCGCTCGTGCCGGGACTGCCTGAGCCAAAGCCCATGTTCGAAATCTACGTTTACTCGACGCGGGTCGAGGGCGTGCATTTGAGAGGCGGCAAGGTAGCACGCGGAGGATTGCGCTGGTCCGACCGCATGGAAGATTTCCGCACCGAAGTCCTCGGCCTCATGAAAGCACAGATGGTCAAAAACATCGTGATTGTCCCGGTTGGCTCGAAAGGAGGTTTCGTGGTGAAACAGCCTCCCGCCGGGCGCGAGGCCTTCATGAAAGAAGGGATCGCGTGCTACCAGACTTTCCTGCGCGGGCTGCTGGATTTGACCGATAACCTGGTCGCAGGCAAAGTCGTTCCGCCGAAAGACGTGGTTCGCTACGATGCCGACGACCCTTACCTGGTGGTCGCCGCGGATAAGGGCACCGCGACGTTCTCAGATATAGCCAACGGCATCGCAAAGGAGTACGGCTTCTGGCTGGATGATGCCTTTGCCTCGGGCGGCTCCATCGGCTACGACCATAAGAAGATGGGAATCACGGCACGCGGCGCGTGGGAATCGGTCAAGCGGCACTTCCGCGAACTGGGGGTCAATACTCAGACCACAGATTTCACCGTGGTCGGGATCGGTGACATGTCGGGCGACGTGTTCGGAAACGGCATGTTGCTCTCCCGCCACATCAAGCTCCTCGGCGCTTTCGATCACCGCCATGTTTTTCTCGATCCCAATCCCGATCCGGAAGCAAGTTTCAAAGAACGCGAGCGGTTGTTCAACCTCCCTCGCTCCTCGTGGGGTGACTATGATTCGAAGCTGATATCAAAAGGCGGCGGGATTTTCCCCCGCAGCGCGAAATCGGTCACGCTTACCCCTGAAGTCAAGAAGGCCCTGGGGGTGGACGCCAATTCGCTCACCCCAACCGATTTGATGCGCGCGCTCCTTAAGGCCCCGGTGGATCTGCTCTATAACGGCGGAATCGGCACCTACGTGAAGGCAACTCATCAGACCCACGTCGAGGTGGGAGACCGCGCCAACGACGCGATCAGAGTAAACGGCAAGGAACTCCGCTGCAAGGTGGTCGCGGAAGGCGGAAATCTCGGCTTGACCCAGCTCGGGCGCATCGAATACGCGCTTAGCGGCGGCAAGATCAACACCGACGCGATTGACAATTCCGCCGGCGTGGACTGCTCCGATCACGAGGTTAACATTAAGATACTACTTAATTACGTGGTCGCCGAAGGACGCATGAGCGAAGAGCAGCGCAACCGGCTGCTTGCAGAAATGACTGACGAAGTCGGCGCGCTAGTTCTGCGCGACAACTATTTCCAGACGCAGTCGTTGAGCGTGCGCAAAAGCATGCCGTTGGACGCCCAGACGCGCTTCATTAAATATCTGGAAAAGGCAGGCAGGCTCAACCGGGAAATCGAATTTCTGCCGTCCGACGAGGAGCTGGCTTCGCGCAAGGCGGCGAAGACCGGCCTCACTTCGCCAGAGCGCGCGGTGCTGCTCGCCTACAGCAAGATCACCCTCTACGACGAGCTGCTCGCTTCCAATGTGGCAGACGATCCCTACATCTCCACCGCACTGCTGCGCTACTTTCCTGCGCCGCTTCGCGAGCGCTATCGCGAGCAGATGGAGCGTCATCCGCTCAGACGTGAAATTATCGCGACGCATGTCACCAACGAATTGATCAACCGGGTGGGCAGCACGTTTGTCCACCGCATGCAGGAGGAAACCGGCGCCACGCCCCCGGATGTGGTGCGGGCTTATCTGCTTACGCGCGAGGTATTCGACTTCGTCTCCTTCTGGCAGGCACTCGAAGCTCTTGACAACAAAGTGCCCCACGCGGTGCAGTCCGGCATGCTGATTGAATCCGAAAGGTTGATGGTTCACGCAACCCTGTGGTTCCTACGGTATCGGAATTTGGAAGATGACATCGCGAAAACCGTTGAGCATTTCGTCTCCGGCGTCAAAGCCGTTGCAGCGGGTCTCGACGAATTTCTGTCTTCCGATGAGAGCACCGGTATGACTCAGGCAGCGGGACGCCTGACCCAAAGCGAGGTTCCAAAAGATCTCGCAATGCGCCTGGCGAGTTTCCGTCCGCTTTACTCGGCGCTCGATATCGTTGAGATTGCAATTGAAACCAAACGCAGCGTCGAGGAAGTGGCTGGTGTGTATTTTGGCGTGGGTGGGAGACTCGATCTTTCATGGCTGCGCAAGCAGATCGGTGGCTTACCAGCGGATTCCCACTGGCAGACCCTCGCCAAAGCGGCGCTCAGCGACGACGTCTCCTGCCTGCAAAGAGAGCTTACCAGCCTGATTTTGAAACTCAGCCCCGAAAAGAAAGTGCCGGACGCGCTCATCAAGAAGTGGGAGACAAAAAACGACAGCGCCTTGGGACGCAGCCGGCAGATGCTCGCCGAGCTTCAGTCCGCTGGCAACCTCGATCTTTCGATGTTGTCCGTCGCACTGCGGGAGCTGAGAAATCTCGCTTAAGAGTGGCGAAGAAAAGGGGTGAATTCGTTCATTTCAGGGAGGGACGGTCTGTATCGGAACGGTTTTTACCTGTGATATTCATCGGACCTGTTTCAAAATATCCTCAAGCCTTTCCTCCGCGAACTTGCCTTCAGAAAACGCGCACACCTTGTAAACCGGCATGTCATCCAGGAAGGCCCTGACCGCCATATCGGCTTCGTCAGGGTTCCCAAGGCCGAAAGCTTCTACCAGCTGAGGATAAAAGGCCTTGCCCTTCGGATGATTCTTAAACTCCTTAAGCAGCGAATCTCGAGTCAGCGCCGCATAATCCTGTTTGGATACTTCGACCTCAATTGTCTGCCTTAGCGGCAGGTCCTGGGAAGAACTGCCGACCAGAATGTCAAACTTGCCAGGATTGACAATCCAATCATGACGGGATGTGTCGTAGTAGGCGAAGTCGCGCTTCGTCAACTGGAAGCTCACAGCGCGTTCTTCGCCGACTTGCAGGGCGACCTTTGCGAAAGCTTTCAATTCCCTCTCCGGGCGCACGACTTTGGGGCGTTGCTCATGGACGTAAAGTTGCACTACCTCTTGACCAGCCACCGGACCGCTGTTCTTGACTTTCACTTCCACCATCACGGCGTCTGTCTCCTTGATGGCTGTTGCGTTGACCCGCAGGCCTGTGTAAGCAAACGTCGTATAGCTCAAGCCGAACCCGAACGGGAACAAGGGAGTAATCTTGCGGGTGCCGTAATAGCGGTAGCCAATAAAGATCCCTTCTCCATAATTCGCTTCCTTATTGCGGGCGGGAAAATCCGGGTAGGAAGGCGTGTCTTCGAGCCTTGCGGGGAACGTCTCCGCTAATTTCCCGGAAGGATTGACTCTCCCGGTTATCGCATCAGCGATGGCGCCACCGCCGGCCTGTCCGCCTAGCCAGACTTCCAAAATCGCCCTTACCTTATTAGCCCACGGCATCGTGACCGCCGACCCGTTCATCAGGACAACCGCTACGTTGGGTTGGGCCGCACTAACGGCTGCGATCAACCGATTGTGGGCGGCGGGCATTTCTAGAGAAGAGCGGTCAAAGCCTTCGCATTCATAGCTGTCAGGCAAACCAGCAAACACCACCGCCACTTCAGCGGCTTTCGCTTGCTGCCTGGCTTCCTCAATCAAATCCTCGGTCGTCGCGCCCTCTTTGGTGTAGCCCGCCGCGTAGCGGACTACCGTATTCTTATCCGCCAGCCTTAGCAGCTCGTCATAGGCCGTAGAAATCCGGGTCGGGTTAACCTGAGAGCTCCCGGCGCCCTGGTAACGCGGCGTTTTGGCAAATGCCCCAATCAGGGCGATTCTTTTGGTTCGTCGGAAGTCCAGTGGTAAGAGGTCACCCGCATTCTTCAACAAGACGAGACTTTCGCCGGCAGCTCGCCTGGCCAACGCATCGTGGTCCCCCGCGTCGAACGAGGCTCCAGGCCGCTTAAGGCCCTTAGCTCTTAGGATCACGGTCAGCAACGGCACGACTACTTCGTCGAGCTTTGCGGGCGAGAGCCGCCCCGCGCGCACCGCCTCTATGATTTTGTTTCGACGATAGTCGCCGCTGCCGGGCATCTCAAGACTTAGTCCGGCGTTAACGCCTGCCACGCCGTCATGAACTGCTCCCCAGTCGGAGACCACAAACCCCTCAAAACCCCAATGCGCGCGCAAAATATCTCGCAGTAAAAAGCTGTTTTCGGTGGCGTACACGTGGTTCACCGGATTGTACGCGGCCATGACCGACCAGGGCTGGGCCTCTTTAACGGCAATTTCAAACGCGAGCAGGTAGAGCTCGTGCAAGGTGCGCTCATCCAGGTTCGAGCTGGTCGCCATGCGTTCGAACTCCTGGTTGTTGGCAGCGTAGTGCTTCAACGAAGTGCCGACGCCTTGACTCTGAACCCCAAGAATATAGGCAGCCGCCATTTTCCCCGCCAGGAGGGGATCTTCAGAGAAATACTCGAAGTTGCGGCCAGCCAAGGGCGAGCGTTTCATGTTGACCCCCGGTCCCAACAGAACCTGGACGTCATGCGCCTGGCATTCCTCGGCCAGGGCCACGCCTATTTGCCAGATCAGCTCCGTGTCCCAGGAGGAGGCCAAGGCCGAAGCCGTCGGAAAGCAAGTAGCTGGCGCGCTGGTCGGGAGGCCCGCGCCCTCGACTTTCCGGAGCCCGTGCGGACCGTCGAAGATAGACAGGGCGGGGATCTGCAAGCGGTCAATCGGATGGGTGTGCCACCACCCATCGCCGGAGAGCAACAAGGCCTTTTCCTCCAGCGTCATTTCGACTACGAGCGCCCTGGCTTTGGCCGGGTAATCCGCTGAACGTTGAGTTAATGAGTTTTCGGTTAAAATCATAATTTATAATGTATAATGTTGAAGCCGTCTCATCTCATGACTGTCTTTCCAAACAAAAGTTGTTAGCGGCTCACTAACAAACCGCGCCGCCGGATGTTCTTACGATTTGCGCGAATCGACCACCCAATGCGCAAGCACTCAATGACTCAATGTTGTGTTTTGGCCTACCGCCTGCTCTTCCTGATCACTTGCCAGGTTTTTAATCGGAGCGATATCTTCGGTTTCGTCGATTCTGGCGTAGTCGACCGTCCATTGGCCTTCTTCATTCTGATCATAGATCTCGACGAAGCGCCGATTCCACTCAATCTGTTCGTAATTGTAGTCCCCGAAGCTTTGCACCGGAGCGACGATAACCGTGTCGACGCCAACAATGGATGCGATGATGCGGATATCCTGTTGCTGAAAATCTTCCGGAGTCATCCCAAAAAGCGGACTCTCCTCATCAATCCGGTGCCGTACCGTTAAAACGGCCGGAAACGCGATCAAACGATCAAATTCCAGTTTGAGCGAACGAAAGCGTCGCACCTCGTCTCCCTCTGCAGTGATGACATTGCGAAGTAGAATCATACGAAACTCGGGCTCCACCATGGCTTGGTGCCGTAGATTGGCCAGGCGAATCATCAAATTGGGCACTCCATCGAACGGCGCAATGACCGCGACTTTACTGAAATGAATTCGCGCTGTGGGACGAGAAAAGCGCACAAAAATCAAACCGGTGATCACCGCCAGCCCAAACATGCCCACTATGATCTCGAGCATAGTGATCAGGTGCCCATAAAAAGTTTCTGGATACATGTGGCCGTAGCCAACGGTCGCCAGCGTTTCCACGCTAAAGAAAAAGGCATCAAAAAACGAGCCGGGTTTCATCTCGGCGACGGCGTGTGCTTCCAGCAGGTACAACGCAGCGAATACAACATTGATAAGGAGGTAGATGCCGAAAACAAAACCGGCGAATCCAGGCCAGCTCAAGGTCAGGATCAAATGGTACGTATCTCGCCAATCGAACTTCTCGGCGTTGAGCTTAACAAATTCGAATTGCCCTGACCGGACCCGGATTTGGCGTTGCCTTCTTGCCATAACTGATCAGACCAGAGAACATGCGATAATGCACGCTTTTGGCAAGGTACACAAAAGGCGATGCGCCTGTACGGAGCGGTTGCATCGCTAACTGACGGGAATGGACGCCGTTGCGGGCCGGCCTCTGGAGCTGGAGGGCGTCCGCTCTGTCGGCGCCGTGAAATGGTGTTTGTTTACGGCAGCCACGGCCCGACTAACTAATTTTCAATTCGAAATGGGAGCAAAGCTTTTCTGGTGAGCCTTTCGCGACCGGTCGCCCATCTTTGATAACCTTGTTGGCTGGAGATCAAGGTTCCCTCCCAGCGGTGTAGGAGGCTCTCTTCCTTCTGTTCAAGTTCGAAAATATCGCCCAACTCCGAGCTTTTTCACTTCGCAGCAGACTCTGATGCCATAATGCAATTAATCGCATTTTTACGTCAAAAACTCTAGGCCGACCAGAGGACCTGTATCTCTCCTTTGGAATTCTCGCTCCAATCACCGGCGCGGAATCCGCAGACCACGTGTTTCCATGTGCTTGTGCGATGGTACGACTCATTCCAGGACTCGACACGGGAACGGGAGGTGCAGTTGACGCTGCGCCGGCTTCTATTCCCGCAAGAGTTTCCTTTGAGGAATTTGTACTGATGCTCTGATCAACATGGGTTGCCGTTCCCGAAGTTACTTCGCTCGCAGGTATCTTTGCGTTCAAGTCCAAAATTCTTAAGAGCCTGGCGGCATCTGCATTCACCAAGGAGCCGGATTTAGCTTGGCTTCCTTCCGTTGTGAGATCAGCCGTCCTTAGGTGGCGTTCTGGGACCAGAAATGCAAAGGCCAGAGCGGCAAAAAGCACGACACCCAAAAGTCCCGCGGCGAGCCACTCGGTATCGCGATTGAATCTTCTGAACACGTCATTTGTGCCGGGGCAGGCCATAAAATGTTTCCCAGTTAAGCCTCCCGTCCCCGCCTTCGAGGTGAGAAAGGATGCGAAATATTCTTGCTGGGCCTTGCAACTTCCAAACGTCAGGCGTCACCAAAAATGGTAGCAACTGAACCCCTCCTGATGCCGGCTCTGAGAGGAGCAACATTTGCATGACGAAAAAACCTCCATGTCTTCGGCGTTAATTTCTTGATAGTTATATCTGTTTGCGGAGGTAAAAACACTTAATCTTTTTATCGTAAATTATTCTGGCTATCGAAATTAGAATTCCGACGCAGTTGATCGAAGAAAATATTATTTTTTCATGATTTCCTTGTTCGATTCTTTACAGCGTGGGCGAAGACGAAACTTGAGTCGAACGTTTCCGACGGAGACGGGTATGACGATCCCGCAATACGTACGCAGGCTTCGCACGGAACGCGCGGCGGGTAGAAACTTGAAATCGCGGTAGCAACGCGCTCCCGCCTTCTCCAGCGCCTTTTTTTTTGCGCCCGGCATGCCACATGCTGTCATTGGATACCAAATCTCCCGCACATATGAACCGTCAGAAAGCGTCATCATCAAGAAGGCGGGGGAAGACAAATCGGGCCTCGAAATATGAAGAGACCATCGAAGCTCTTCGGCGGGCAGAGCAGAAATATCGTAGTATTTTCGAGAATGCGACTGAAGGTATTTTTCAAACCGCTCCGGATGGTCACTATCTAAGCGCGAACCCTGCGCTCGCTCAGATGTACGGCTACGATTCGCCTGAAGAATTGCTC